>NZ_CADFEO010000084.1:0-304 GCF_902833075.1 Burkholderia sp. BCC0405 | reverse complement strand
CTTTCGGATCGATGGAAGTCAGCTCGTCACTAATGCCCATGATTTTTGGAGGTTTGGGATTCCACGGTCCTCCCCCCTTGGATGGGTATCGAGGGGTATCCGCGTTGGGTGTACCGCCCACTTCAGACGAGCGCATGAATTGGCGCTGATAGAGCACGCCCTTGTACTTGGCGAAAGGGTCAACCTTTGCGAACGAGTGAGGCTGATCCGGATCAGGCAGGTTCTTGTCCATGCCTTTCCAGCCGATGCTTTGAAGCGGTGTCGAGCCCATCACCCGATCATGTGGCGAGAAGTAAATGAACAC
>NZ_CADFEO010000083.1:0-308 GCF_902833075.1 Burkholderia sp. BCC0405 | reverse complement strand
GGCAGGAACGACTTCGGCAGGCGCACGAACAGCAGGCCGACCGCGACGATCACGACCAGGTAGATGATGAGCCAGCGGCCCGAGCGCTTGATCACGTGGTGCACGCCGACGTGGTACTTGTCGCGGCTGTTGTTGAACGTGCGGTTGAACCAGCCGAAGAAGCCCTTCTTCTCTTCGTGATGCCCTTGCGGGATCGGCTTGAGGATCGTCGCGCACAGTGCCGGCGTCAGAATCAACGCGACGAGCACCGACAGCACCATCGCCGACACGATCGTCAGCGAGAACTGGCGATAGATCGCGCCGACCGA
>NZ_CADFEO010000082.1:0-319 GCF_902833075.1 Burkholderia sp. BCC0405 | reverse complement strand
ATCCTCAAGACCGGCGCGGCTTACGTGCCGCTCGATTCCGCCTATCCCGACGAGCGCCTGCGCTTCCTCATCGACGACAGCGCAATGATCGCCCTCGTCGGCACGCGCGACGAGCTTGAACGCCTGCCGCGTGCCGATGAGCTGCCGCGTTGCGCGATCGGCCTCGACGATGTCGCCGACGAGCGCGCCCGCGCGGCCCCGCCTCGCGCCGTCTGCGCCGCGCAAGCCGCCTATGTGATCTACACGTCCGGCTCCACCGGCACGCCCAAGGGCTGCATCGTCACTCACGCGAACGTGCTGCGCCTGTTCGACGTCACCC
>NZ_CADFEO010000081.1:0-325 GCF_902833075.1 Burkholderia sp. BCC0405 | reverse complement strand
GACGCTTACGCGAGATCGAAGCGATCGAGGTTCATCACCTTGTTCCAGGCCGCGACGAAATCGCGCGCGAACTTCTCCTTCGCATCCGCGCTGCCGTACACCTCGGCCAGCGCACGCAGTTGCGCATGCGAGCCGAAGATCAGGTCGACGCGCGTGCCCGTCCACTTGACCTGGCCCGTCGCACGATCGCGCCCTTCGAACACGTCGTTCGCGGCCGACACCGGCTGCCATTCCGTACCCATGTCGAGCAGGTTCACGAAGAAGTCGTTCGTCAGCGTTTCCGGACGGTCGGTGAACACGCCGTGCTTCGCACCGCCGACGTTCG
>NZ_CADFEO010000080.1:0-330 GCF_902833075.1 Burkholderia sp. BCC0405 | reverse complement strand
GATAGTCGCGTTTAGATTGACGGAGACGGTCAGCTATGCCGAATGCAGCGCGCCCGGCCCATCGCACGTATGCGCGGGAATTCAAACAGCAAGTGATCAGGGAAACGTTGGAACCAGGCATGTCGGTGTCGATCGTCGCGCGGCGGCACGACATCAACGCCAACGTCGTGTTCGGGTGGCGCAAGCAATATCGGGAAGGCAAGCTGGAACTGCCGGGACTCGAAGCTGCGCCGTCGGCCATGACAGGCACGGAGTTGCTGAGCGTTGACGTGATCGATTCGGTGTTGATGCTGCCAGCGCCGCAGCCTACGGGAAACGCGACGTCGAAGG
>NZ_CADFEO010000079.1:0-330 GCF_902833075.1 Burkholderia sp. BCC0405 | reverse complement strand
GTGGGCTTTACCGGGGTGTCGGCGTCGTTCACGGGGCTGAGCACATCGTTCACCGGTGTCAATACGAGCTTCACGGGCGTATCGACCTCATTTACCGGCGTGTCGACCGGTTTCACGGGCGTCAGCACGTCGTTCACGGGCGTGAGCACGGGCTTCACCGGTGTGTCGACGTCGTTCACGGGGATGTCGACCGGCATCACGGGATTGAGCAATTCGGTGACGGGCGTTTCGAACAGCATGACGGGCATTGCGTCGTCGATGACGGGCGTCAGCACTTCGGTGACCGGGCAGTCGTCAGGCGTGACGGGCGTCTCGCTGTCGTGCACGGGC
>NZ_CADFEO010000078.1:0-341 GCF_902833075.1 Burkholderia sp. BCC0405 | reverse complement strand
TACGAACCCGGTTGCGCGCCCGGCGGGCACGCGAAGATCGCGCTGCCGACGTGCGTGGTGAACTGGTTCATGATGTCCATTTTCGAGAGCTTCTCGTTGATCGGAATGAAGCCCTTGCGCGGGTCGCGCTGGTGCGCGACGAACATCAGCCCCGCGTCGTACTCCGTCTGCTGGCGCCACGGCGGCCAGCGCTCGATGTAGAAGTTCGTGCTGTCGTTGTACGAGTACGCGCGGCGCAGGATCTGCGCGCCGTTGTTCAACTGCGGCGACGCGAGGCGCGCGTGCGAGTTGTCGGGGATCACCGGGTTGCCGTCCTTGTCGGTCGCATCGAGATCGAGCGC
>NZ_CADFEO010000077.1:0-341 GCF_902833075.1 Burkholderia sp. BCC0405 | reverse complement strand
CTTCGATAGTATTCACGTGTCCGCCTATTTTTAAGTGGACACGATACTCCCAAGCCCTTCAAGGCAACTCAAGATGGGTTCACCGGACGCTTACTGAATATCAGACGGTACTGCCGGACGAAGCCACGTTCGCACGAGAGCTCGAGCGCACCCGAGTTGAACTGGAGCAACGCGGGAGCGGCACATGAGTTTGCGATACGAATCCGGTGCGAAGGGAGCTTAGTTCCGCGGCAAAAGAGGTGGCCTCACTCGTTCGGACAGTTTTCTGAGATTTTTAAGTGGAGCGGCCGAGGCAATCATGCTGCCGATTTGATCGCAGGCAGCGTCGCGAAGTATGCCTC
>NZ_CADFEO010000076.1:0-344 GCF_902833075.1 Burkholderia sp. BCC0405 | reverse complement strand
TCGGCGTTGGCTTTTGCTCGGGAACCGATTGCCAGCGCGCCTGCGCCGTTCGTCGTGACCATGCTGCCCATCGCGACCGCATACGGTTGATCGACCCCGGTCTGCGCAATACTGCCGATCGCCACCGAGTGATCCGAATTCGAGACTGCCTGCAGACCGACCGCGATCGAATTGATCCCGCTGGCGCCACTCCCGACGCCAATGGCGGCGGCCGTGCCCATCTTCGGATCGCGACCGTTCATCGATGCAATGTTCGGCATGCTGCCGTCCGCGCCCAACCCTTCGATCGCGACGAAGCTGCCCGGCTTCGATTCGACGTCACGCACCATCCGCGTCATCTTCGC
>NZ_CADFEO010000075.1:0-348 GCF_902833075.1 Burkholderia sp. BCC0405 | reverse complement strand
ACGTGGACGGTGGTCTCGGTGATGCCGTACATGTTGACGAGACGAGGGCGCTCGTCGCCGTAGCGATCGAACCAGTCGCGCAGCGCGGCGGGGTCGAGCGCTTCGCCGCCGAACACGACCAGGCGCAGCGCGGGAAGCGAGCCGGGCTGCCGGTCGAGCAGGCGGAAGGCCGAAGGCGTCTGGCTGAGGACGGACACGCGCTGCGCGCGCAGGAAATCGGCGAACGCGAGCGGATCGCGGCTCGTCTCGAAGGGGACGAAGGCGGCCTGCGCGCCGTGCAGCAGCGCCCCCCAGAGTTCCCAGACGGAGAAGTCGAAGGCGGTGGAATGGAAGACGCTCCACACGTCG
>NZ_CADFEO010000074.1:0-359 GCF_902833075.1 Burkholderia sp. BCC0405 | reverse complement strand
AGCTGCGCCGTCCTGTCGATCGCCGACCATATCGCCCTGGAGATCCGTCGTGGGGGTGTCGGTGGTCGAGCTGGAGGAAGTGATGACGATTCTGGAATTGCACCGGCAAGGGCTGAGTATTTCGGCCATCGCTGTTCGACTGAGTATGGACCGCAAGACCGTTCGTAAATACATCAGGAATGGCGTTCAGGCGCCGCGTTACGGGCCGCGCGCACCGCGACCGTGCGTGGTCGATCCGTTCGTTCACTACGTCACCGAACGTGTACGCGAGTTTCCCGACCTGAGCGTCGAGCGACTGCTGCGCGAGATTCGGGCCATGGGGTACACCGGTGGCCGCACGGCGCTGGGCGACTTGGTTC
>NZ_CADFEO010000073.1:0-365 GCF_902833075.1 Burkholderia sp. BCC0405 | reverse complement strand
GGTGCAAACGGCACCGTCACCGCCACGCCCGCATGCTTCGCGGCCTGCTCGACGCCAGCCGCACCGGCCAGCACGATCAGGTCGGCCAGCGACACCCGCTTGCCGCCCGTCTGCGCGTCGTTGAACGCCTTGCGGATGCCTTCGAGCGTGTCGAGCACCTTCGCGAGCTGCGCGGGCTGGTTCACTTCCCAGTCCTTCTGCGGCGCGAGGCGGATGCGCGCACCGTTGGCACCGCCGCGCTTGTCCGAGCCGCGGAACGTCGCCGCCGACGCCCATGCGGTCGACACCAGTTGCGACACCGTGAGGCCCGACGCGAGCACCTTTGCCTTCAGCGCGGCGACATCCGCGTCGTCGATCAGCTTGTG
>NZ_CADFEO010000072.1:0-373 GCF_902833075.1 Burkholderia sp. BCC0405 | reverse complement strand
CCCTGGATTTCCATCGCCGACACACCGTTGTAGCGCTCGAGTTTCGGCGAACCGTACGTCCAGTGACCGGTCGCGAACGCGCTGAACGGCACCATCCCGCCCGACCCGTTGCGCACGTACCAGATGTTCAGGTCTTCCGGCGTCATCCGGAACGGTGCGTCCGCCTGTACGTACACGCGCTTGATCCGGCCGTCGGTATCCAGGAAGTTGTTCACGTACTGCGACGCCCATGCGATCGAGAACGTCTGGTCGATCGCCGATGCCGTCACGCCGAGCGCGTTCGCCTTCTCGCGATCGATGTCGACCTTGTACTGCGGCGTATCGTTCAGGCCGTTCGGACGCACGCCCTGCAGCGTCGGATCCTTCGAGGCCA
>NZ_CADFEO010000071.1:0-407 GCF_902833075.1 Burkholderia sp. BCC0405 | reverse complement strand
CCGCGCGTCATCAGCATCTGCTTGCCGATCTCGACGATCTCGATCAGCTTCGTCGGGTTCGAGTCGAGGTCGACCATGTTGCCGGCTTCCTTCGCCGCCTGCGTCCCGGTGTTCATCGCGACCGCCACGTCGGCCTGCGCAAGCGCCGGCGCGTCGTTGGTGCCATCGCCCGTCATCGCGACGAGACGCCCGGCCGCCTGGTGCTCGCGGATCGTCGCGAGCTTGGTTTCCGGCGTCGCTTCCGCGAGGAAATCGTCGACCCCTGCTTCCGCCGCGATCGCCGCCGCCGTCAGCCGGTTGTCGCCCGTCACCATCACGGTCTTGATGCCCATCTTGCGCAGTTCCGCGAAGCGCTCCTTGATCCCGCCCTTCACGATGTCCTTCAGCTCGATCACGCCGAGCACGCG
>NZ_CADFEO010000070.1:0-428 GCF_902833075.1 Burkholderia sp. BCC0405 | reverse complement strand
ATCAATGGCGTCGATACGGCATTGTTGTACGACGGTCAGAAGCTGGTGGGTGAATACGACGGCGGCGGCAAGCTGGTGCGGCGTTACGTGTTTGGTCCCGGGATTGATGAACCGCTGGTGCAGTATGAAGGGGCGGGTACGGCGGCGAAGAGCTGGCTGTATGCGAACCAGCAGGGCAGTGTGGTGGCGCTGGCGAATGGCAGCGGCGCGACGACGAGCAGCCAGGCGTATGGGCCGTTCGGGGAGACGAATGGGACGCTGGCGTCGCGGTTCGGTTATACGGGGCAGCAGTATCTGGCGCCGTTGGAGCTGTATTACTACAAGGCGCGGATGTACTCGCCGGGGTTGGGGCGGTTCCTGCAGACGGATCCGATCGGGTATAAGGATGATCTGAACTGGTATGCGTATGTTGGGAACAATCCGATCAA
>NZ_CADFEO010000069.1:0-474 GCF_902833075.1 Burkholderia sp. BCC0405 | reverse complement strand
GTGCAGCGCGCGAACGGCGTGTCCAACACCGACATCAACAAGGTTACCGGTAGCTCGGTGACAGTCGGTGGGCAGTCGATGATCGGTATTGGTGGCGATCTGTCCGCCAAGGGCGCGCAGATCGACCTCGGCCAGGGTGGAACGATTGCGGCCAAGGGCAACGTGACGCTCGACGCAGCGAGTGCGACCTCGACAGTGAACAGCAACAGTTCGGGTAGCGACAGTCACGGCAGCTACGCGGAAACGCTGCATACGGCGGATCAGGCGCTGACCGGGACGACGCTCAAGGGTGGCGACACGGTGAATATCGTGTCGGGCAAGGACATTACGCTCTCCGGTAGCGCAATCAGCCTCGACAAGGGCAACGCGAACTTGCTGGCGGCCGGCGATGTGAATGTCGGCACGGCAACCGAGACGCATGAGCTGAACTCACACGAGACGCATAGCCACAGCAATGTGGTGAGCGGCGTGAAG
>NZ_CADFEO010000068.1:0-512 GCF_902833075.1 Burkholderia sp. BCC0405 | reverse complement strand
GGACGGTCACCACGGTAGGATTCATGACTGGGGTGAAGTCGTAACAAGGTAGCCGTATCGGAAGGTGCGGCTGGATCACCTCCTTTCCAGAGCTATCTCGCGAAGTTGAGCGCTCACGCTTATCGGCTGTTGATAAAGACAGAAAGACTGTCTGTTAGCGGTTTTATCGGTTATAATGCCGGCCGCTTTCGATAATCCTCAATGATAAATATTTGAATGAAGTTCGATTCGAGTCTTTTTCATTGGCGATTGAGCCAGTCAGAGTGATACGTAGTATGTATCGGCTGTCGTTCTTTAACAATCTGGAAGAAGCAAGTAATTTGGATAGCGGAAGCGTCTTGAGATGGACGTGGAAGTTATCCGGGTTGTGATTGTATCGATGTATCTCAAGATGATTCGAACTCTATGTTTGACTCAATTGGAATACGGCACAACGCGAGAACTCAACCTGTAACGAGACAGACTCGTTATAGGGTCAAGCGAACAAGTGCATGTGGTGGATGCCTTGGCGA
>NZ_CADFEO010000067.1:0-563 GCF_902833075.1 Burkholderia sp. BCC0405 | reverse complement strand
AACAGCTCGATCTCCTCGCTGTCCACCGGCCTGAGCTCGACGGATAGCACGGTGTCGTCCCTGTCGACTTCGACCTCGACGGGCCTGTCGTCGGCCAACAGCTCGATTTCTTCGCTGTCCACGTCGACGTCGACGGGGCTGTCGTCGGCGAATAGCTCGATCTCCTCGTTGTCGACGTCGACTTCGACGGGCATCAGCTCGTTGTCGACCGGCCTGAGTTCGACAGATAGCACGGTGTCGTCCCTGTCGACTTCGACCTCGACCGGCTTGTCGTCGGCCAACAGCTCGATTTCTTCGCTGTCCACGTCAACTTCGACGGGCTTGTCGTCGGCTAACAGTTCGATCTCCTCGCTGTCCACCGGCCTGAGCTCGACGGATAGCACGGTGTCGTCGCTGTCGACGTCGACGTCGACGGGCTTGTCGTCGGCCAACAGCTCGATTTCTTCGCTGTCCACATCGACCTCGACGGGGCTGTCGTCGGCGAACAGCTCGATCTCCTCGCTGTCGACCGGCCTGAGCTCGACAGATAGCACGGTGTCGTCCCTGTCGACTTCGACCTCGAC
>NZ_CADFEO010000066.1:0-654 GCF_902833075.1 Burkholderia sp. BCC0405 | reverse complement strand
CTCATCCCATTTCGCTCGCCACTACTTTGGGAATCTCGGTTGATTTCTTTTCCTGCGGTTACTTAGATGTTTCAGTTCACCGCGTTCGCTTCACATGGCCTATGTATTCAGCCATGGATACTCCAAAAGGAGTGGGTTTCCCCATTCGGACATCTACGGATCAAAGCTCGTTTGCCAGCTCCCCGTAGCTTTTCGCAGGCTACCGCGTCCTTCATCGCCTGTGATCGCCAAGGCATCCACCACATGCACTTGTTCGCTTGACCCTATAACGAGTCTGTCTCGTTACAGGTTGAGTTCTCGCGTTGTGCCGTATTCCAATTGATGTCGGCTAGAGTTAGCGCTTTAGCGCTTACTCTGGCCCCACTCCCGAAGGGAGTAGTTTACGAATCATCTTGAGATACATCGATACAATCACAACCCGGATAACTTCCACGTCCATCTCAAGACGCTTCCGCTATCCAAATTACTTGCTTCTTCCAGATTGTTAAAGAACGACAGCCGATACGTAAGACGTATCACTCTGACTGGCTCAATCGCCAATGCAAAATTCTCGGTTCAGTGTCTGAACCAAGCCCTTAGCGTTGGTGATTGGTGGAGGCAGACGGGATCGAACCGACGACCCCCTGCTTGCAAAGCAGGTGCTCTCCCAGCTGA
>NZ_CADFEO010000065.1:0-779 GCF_902833075.1 Burkholderia sp. BCC0405 | reverse complement strand
TGAACCGACAGTTGCGCGAGTGGCTCGACACGGTGGCCAATGTGCGCGTGCACGGCACGACGCACCGCGTCGTCGCCCAGCACTTCGGTGAGGAGCGTCCCGCACTGCAGGCGTTGCCGGCCGGCACCTTCAACGGCGTGATCCGGCTCGAGCGGCGCGTGAGCCACGAAGGCCTCGTCTCGGTCGGCGGCAACTACTACAGCGTGCCCGATCGTACACGCAAGCGCACGCTCGACGTCCACAGTCTGGCTCACGAGATCCGCATCTACGAAGACGGGGAACTGCTGGCGGTTCATCCCGTGCTCGAAGGCCGGCGACGAACCTCGCTGTTGCCCGGTCATCGACGCACAAATCAGCGCAAGCAGCCGTCAAGACAGCCGGCGCCATCGGTGATGGTAGCCGTGGCTCGCCGGCCTCTGTCGTTCTATGACCAGGTCGCAAGACGCCTCGCGGATGCCGGGAGGGCCGCATGAGCAGCATGCCCACCTCGACACTAGAACGCATCCGACGCTATCTCGTCGGCTTGCGCATGCCGCGCGCGCTCGAAACGCTGGACGCCACCCTGAATCGCTTCGAGCAAGGCGACAGCTCGATGCTGGAAGTGTTGGAAACGCTGCTGGGCGAGGAGTTCACGACGCGCGAGACCCGCCGCATCCGGATGGCGCTGCAGACCGCGCGGCTCGGCACGATCAAGACGCTGGCCGGTTACGACTTCAGCTTCCAGCCGAGCCTCGACCGCGATCGCATCATGGCGCTTGCGCAGCTCGAGTTCATCGAAC
>NZ_CADFEO010000064.1:0-800 GCF_902833075.1 Burkholderia sp. BCC0405 | reverse complement strand
GCCATCGTTCGGCTGCGCTGCATCGACAGCAGTTCTTCCCGCTCGGCTTCGCTCAGATTCATTTTGCCCATGCACCATTAGATCAGTGCAATTTCATTGGTTCAATGGACTAGTGGATGATCAGTGGATTAACGGCGGCGAGAAATGTCAAACCATCCTATTTGAGATAGCGGGTATTTCAATAATTTGGATGGTTTTCTGGATTTGCGAAAAAGCGACACGACTCCGGTTGCTCTTTTACAGACGGTGCATCGACGACGATGTCGGCATGCGAACAGCCTCAATAAATCAACGATTCATTCACATCGGACGCGGTGGTGCTGCTCCACGGCGTCCGTTGCCTCGTGGTCCACACCTCAGGTTTTCAGGTTCGGCATTTATTATCAAATAGCGTATTCAAGTGTCAATTTTTTTATTTTCAAGATTGATGAAGGGTGGCGCGTATTCGATCTTGAATTTGTCGTGATGTTGCTCATGTGGTGATGCGTGCTGGCTTCACTCACGGGCATCCTGCCGAGGCCTTGCAATTTCTGACAGTGCGGTCGAGCACATTTCGATACATTCGCGGCGAGAGACCAATCATTCCGCAGCCAGCACGAGTGAAAAGGAATCGAGAAACTTCGGCAACGTCGAATCGACGTTGAGAAGCGTTTCCGTACTTGTGCAGCGTGTTCAGCGGTAATCCCCCCGAAAAACCGGTGTGATCAGAAGTGGAATTTTCTTGTTGAGGGAGTTCTACGGAATGAAGAAATCGAGATTCACGGACAGCCAGATCATGGACGCGCTCAAGCGCGTGGAAT
>NZ_CADFEO010000063.1:0-1090 GCF_902833075.1 Burkholderia sp. BCC0405 | reverse complement strand
TGACCGGTGTCGTAGCCACCGAACACGTAGGTGCTGAAGGTCCGTACCGCCCCGTTGCCCAAATCGATGTCAGCCGACAGTGACGTGCCCAGCAGCGCGCCCATATCCATCCCGGGATCGCTACTCAGCACATCGAGACGATACGACGGCTCCTGCGAGAAACTCTCGTGGACCGTCAGTGCGAGCGCGAGGCAACTCGGGGCCAGCGCGTCGCTGCGCAATTCGATCAGACGCATGCGGGCTCTCCCATCAGTTCAACCCAAGGCTCTCGAAAAACTTGAGCTTGTTAGCGGTCTTCGATTGCTTGGCATATGCGTACGACACGCTGAAACCGGTAATCGATATATCGATACCCGTCTCCGACATGCTCGTTCCTGTGGTACTCACCGAACTGCCGGTCATCGACATGCTTGATCCGGTCACGCTCGTCGACGCCCCCGTGGTCGACATGGACACGCCCGTAACGCTCGTCGAAGTACCGGTATTCGAAATCGACGTACCGGTCATACTCGTCGACGTACCCGTCACCGACGCGCTCGCACCCGTGAAGCTCGTCGACGCGCCCGTGCACGACAGCGAGACGCCCGTCACGCCTGACGACTGCCCGGTCACCGAAGTGCTGACGCCCGTCATCGACGACGCAATGCCCGTCATGCTGTTCGAAACGCCCGTCACCGAATTGCTCAATCCCGTGATGCCGGTCGACATCCCCGTGAACGACGTCGACACACCGGTGAAGCCCGTGCTCACGCCCGTGAACGACGTGCTGACGCCAGTGAAACCGGTCGACACGCCGGTAAATGAGGTCGACACGCCAGTGAAGCTCGTATTGACACCGGTGAACGATGTGCTCAGCCCCGTGAACGACGCCGACACCCCGGTGAAGCCCACCGACACCCCCGTGTACGACATCGAGATGCCCGTATAGCTGACCGAGAATCCCGTCACCGACGTCCTCGTGCCATGCACGGATAGATTCATGTCCTGACCGACCGACGTCGAGCTGTTGCGCTCGACGGTCTGCTGCATGTCGCGCTCGGCATGCAGCATCAGGCGCTCCGCGCCATACTGGTCGTCGAACGTCAGTTGG
>NZ_CADFEO010000062.1:0-1106 GCF_902833075.1 Burkholderia sp. BCC0405 | reverse complement strand
CGCAGAACGGGAGCCAACTGACGTTCGACGACCAGTATGGCGCGGAGCGCCTGATGCTGCATGCCGAGCGCGACATGCAGCAGACCGTCGAGCGTAATAGTTCGACGTCGGTCGGTCAGGACATGAATCTGTCCGTGCATGGCACGTCGACGTCGGTGACGGGCATCTCGGTCAGCTATACGGGTATCTCGATGTCGTACACGGGGGTGTCGGTGGGCTTTACCGGGGTGTCGGCGTCGTTCACGGGGCTGAGCACATCGTTCACCGGTGTCAATACGAGCTTCACGGGCGTATCGACCTCATTTACCGGCGTGTCGACCGGTTTCACGGGCGTCAGCACGTCGTTCACGGGCGTGAGCACGGGCTTCACCGGTGTGTCGACGTCGTTCACGGGGATGTCGACCGGCATCACGGGATTGAGAAATGCGGTGACGGGCGTTTCGAACAGCATGACGGGTATTGCGTCGTCGATGACGGGCGTCAGCACATCGGTGACCGGACAGTCGGCACGCGTGACGGGTGTCTCGCTGTCGTGCACGGGCACGTCGACGGGCTTCACTGGTGCGAGCACGTCGGTGACGGGTACGTCGACGAGGATGACCGGTACGTCGATTTCGGATACCGGTACGTCGACGAGCATCACGGGCGTGTCCATGTCGACCACGGGCGCGTCGACGAGCGTGACCGGATCGAGCATGTCGATGACCGGCAGTTCGGTGAGTACCACAGGAACGAGCATATCGGAGACGGGTATCGATATATCGATTTCCGGACTTAACTTGTCGTACACGAATTTTGGCGATTCAGCTCACGCTCATGAATTGAAGGTGTTCAAGATGCTGCATCTGTTGAACTGATGGGAGAGCCCTTATGCGTCTGATCGAATTGCGAAGTGACGCGCTGGCCCCGAGTGCGGTGGCGCTCGCGTTGACGGTTCAAGAGAACGTCTCGCGGGAGGCGTCCTATCGACTGGACCTGTTGAGCAGCGACCCGGATCTGGACCTGGACGTGTTGCTGGGCACGTCACTGTCGGCTGACATCGATTTGGGCAACGGGGCGGTACGGACCTTCAGCACCTACGTGTTCGGTGGCTACGACACCGGTCA
>NZ_CADFEO010000061.1:0-1122 GCF_902833075.1 Burkholderia sp. BCC0405 | reverse complement strand
CATCGTTCGGCTGCGCTGCATCGACAGCAGTTCTTCCCGCTCGGCTTCGCTCAGATTCATTTTGCCCATGCACCATTAGATCAGTGCAATTTCATTGGTTCAATGGACTAGCAGCACAATTGGGGGCGATCGTTGCCTGATTGAACGTCCAGATTAACGGGTGAGACGCATTGACCGAGATACGCTCAACTGATAATTGAATTATTAACCATGATAATAGGAATCCTAAATTATGGAATATTCTCAGGAAATGTTTCAATCGACGACGGGCCTCGCCCGGAATGCGGTCATTCCGGACGACATCAAGGAAGACGTCGCCAGATTCGAGCGAGACGGCTTTATCGGACCGATCAGGCTTTATGAACCGCAGGAAGCTGCCGCGATGCTGCGCGCATTGCGCCAGGGGAATCAGGATCGGACGCATGTGCTATACGACAACGACATGAATTACGACCGTCATTTCGATATTCCCACGCTGTCGCGGCACATCATGCACCCGACGATCCTGAAATACCTGAAGGGTATTCTCGGGCCGGACATCCTGTGCTGGCGGTCCGAATGGTTCGCCAAGTTTCCAGGCTCGGCGGGCACGGAATGGCATCAGGTTCGCGACTACAGCTACACGGACGGCAATCCGTTGATCGTTCCCACCGCGACCGACTGGAACGCATTCATCGATCTGACCGTCTGGACGGCCTTTACGCCGGCCACGCGTCGGACGGGCTGCATGCGGTTCCTTCCGGGTTCTCACTACAAGTACTACTACGACGAGAAGCGGAAGGTCGAGACCGGCCGGAACAGTCACTACAGCTATACGGAAACCGATACCGGGTTCTTCGGTTACAACTTTTCCGAATTCAAGGTCGATCCGTCGTGGGATCCGGAAAGTGCCGATCCGGTCGACCTCGAAATGGACGCGGGCGAGTGCGTGATCTTTACCGCCTCGTGCGCACATGCATCCCAGCCGAACTCGACCGAACGAGAAACGCGCTTGGCGATAACTAGTCCATTGAACCGGATGAATTGCACCGGATGCGTCGAGTTGGATCGGAGTACTTCCACTTCAACGGGGCGGCCTGCTTGTTGTATTGGCGGATGTAGCGCATGAGCTTTTTGTCGAGA
>NZ_CADFEO010000060.1:707-1371 GCF_902833075.1 Burkholderia sp. BCC0405 | reverse complement strand
TGCTGGGCACGTCACTGTCGGCTGACATCGATTTGGGCAACGGGGCGGTACGGACCTTCAGCACCTACGTGTTCGGTGGCTACGACACCGGTCAGCTGAGCGGCCAGTACACCTATACGCTGGAACTGGGAAGCTGGCTGTCGTTTCTGGAAGAGAACCAGAACAGCCGGATCTTCCAGAACCTGACGGTGCCGCAGATCGTTGAGCAGGTGTTTCAGGGACATGGGCGCACCGACTACCGCCTCGAGCTGGAAGGTGCGTATGACGTGCGCGAGTACTGCGTGCAATTCCAGGAAACCGACCTGAACTTCGTCAAGCGGTTGCTGGAAGACGAAGGGATCTACTTCTGGGTCGAGCACGAGACGGACCGTCACGTGGTGGTGTTGTCCGACACGCAGCGTTTTTCCGACCAGCCGTCGCCGTACGGGCAGCTCCAGTACTTGCCGGACGGTGAGGAAGCGCGAGCTATCCAGGGCCGGGAAGGGGTACAGCGGCTTCAGCGAACCCGACGTGTGCGGTCGAACAACGTTGCGTTGCGCGACTTCAACTACCTGACGCCGTCGAATCGTCTGGACAGCGATGCGCAGATGCAGCCTGAGCCGGCGCTGTCGGGCGTCCAGCTGGAGTACTACGACTATGCGGCGGGCTACCAGGACGAGCAGAC
>NZ_CADFEO010000060.1:0-626 GCF_902833075.1 Burkholderia sp. BCC0405 | reverse complement strand
TTTACGTTGATGGGCTATCCAGCGGCCGCGCGCAACCGTCGGTACTACGTGATCGGCAGTGAGCTGTCGTTCGTCCAGGACGGGCCGGACAGCACGTCGCAAGGACGCAATGTGTCGGTGAAGTTCCGCGCGCTGGCCGATGACCAGCCGTATCGTCCGCTGCTCGTGACGAAGCGGCCGGAAGTGTCGGGCATCCAGAGCGCGACGGTGGTGGGGCCGCAGGTGTCGGAGGTGTACACCGACAGTCTCGGGCGGATCAAGGTGCATTTCCACTGGGACCGCTACAAGACGGTGGAGGCGGACGCGTCGTGCTGGATCCGGGTGTCGCAGGCGTGGGCGGGCAAGGGGTGGGGCGTGCTGGCGATGCCGCGGGTCGGGCAGGAAGTGCTGGTGACGTATGTGGATGGCGACCTCGACCGGCCGGTGGTGACGGGGATCGTCTACAACGGCGAGAACCCGACGCCCTATGACTTGCCGAAGGATGCGCGCTACACGGGGCTGGTGTCGCGCTCGATCAAACAGGCGGGGCAGGCGCAGAACGGGAGCCAACTGACGTTCGACGACCAGTATGGCGCGGAGCGCCTGATGCTGCATGCCGAGCGCGACATGCAGCAGACCGTCGAGCG
>NZ_CADFEO010000059.1:0-1752 GCF_902833075.1 Burkholderia sp. BCC0405 | reverse complement strand
TTCCGTAAACCGGCTCTTCTTCATGACTTCCTTTTCTCCGTTGGAAGCCATTCTCTCAAGTTTCAACTGGTCCGAAAATTCCAGGGCAGGTCACACCTGCTGATCGGTGAGGCCGGAAAACCAATAGCCAATCCTTTCACTGGCGAGTCCGAGGCGCCGAATGCGCTCCGGCAATACAGGTGCGCGCAAGTCCTCGTATGGGCCATTTGCCCACATCGTCGCCGTCGTCGGATCGATCCGAACAAGACTGGACTGCTCCGCAGACATGAGTGAATCTACGGTTAGCCTTCTCAAGGACAATGCTCGACCGTGAATAGCGAGAAGATCTTCTCGCTGATCCCCGAGCTTGCCGGCAAACAGATGCAATCCGGATCCCTTCTGCGTACGCAACACCATCTCCAAGGTTGGGCTATACAGAATCAGCGGCAAAACAAGAAATGCCAGGGGCAGCGTCGCCGCATGGCCATCACGATCTTGATATCCAAGGGCAAACTTCCAAAGCGCATAGGCACCCAGTGCCTCGTTTTGAACCAGCGCAGCCTCACTCAGACGGTGTAGTTGAACGATTTCGCTCACGCCTCCTCCTCGTCATCCAGAAGGGACTTGTGCTCCGGATGCCAGCCAAGCTCCCGCCTGTTCGCCAGATCATTGAACGCACCATGAGTGAAATAGTCCGGCACCGTGCGATTGCCTATTGGCACCTCCAAAACCGAGCATCGTCCGTAGACGAGTCGACCTTGCACAACCCCCGGCTTGTCGGAATGAAGATCCTTGACCTCGCTAGCAAACGCTTCGTGTCGTCGTAGCAACGAATCTTCCCAATCCTTAAAGGTGTCGTCATAGATAAATCCAGCTTCGGCCCACTTCGCCTTATCGCCGGACGTTCTCATGAGGTCACTGGCCGCACGAAGCTGCTGCCTCTCCGTGGCTTCGATTAATTGAAGTTGCCGCACAAACGTTGGTCTGCTGGTGAGTACGGCCCGCGTCTCAATCGTCGTGGGCACTGCGGATAGCGAAACGAGATAGCCCGGCATGTTGTTCTGCTGAACGAAAGCCTGAAATCGCTTCCGAAACTCTCCGACGCTGATCTGGGCAGGCTCGCCAGCCCGGATGAGACGGTCCGCCCAAGCCTGAGCCATCCCAATCGCGGCTTCGCAAATGATATCAATTGATCCGACCGGAATAGTAGGTGCCAGTAGATCACGCAGAGGCTGTATCGGATCGACATCACTGCTCAGAATCGAAGTCTTGCAGATGACCTGATTGCGAAGAACCGCATCCACGTCAAGAAACTGCTCCACATAGGGCAGGCACTTCGGCGGCTCGGCCTTCTTGCTGAGTTTGTCTTTGACCAATTTGAGCAACTGGTCCACGGCATCCGCAGACGTTGCGTCATGAACAGCGGAGCCCAGCTTTCCCGACTTCGGCGGCGTCACGTAGAGGTGAAATGTTGCTTTGTCTCCGTCCACCTTCTTGGACTCGATCACCGCAAGCCAATTTGCAATAGTCTTCCAAAGGTCCTCTGACCAATCAGACAGAGCATTATGCGAAAGCGCGCTCTTACATTGCTCCAATAGCACATTGCCATCGGTGTAGTGAACCGCGACATCGTCCAGGAGTTCTAGCGAAACGCTAGCACCTAGTCCATTGAACCAATGAAATTGCACTGATCTAATGGTGCATGGGCAAAATGAATCTGAGCGAAGCCGAGCGGGAAGAACTGCTGTCGATGCAGCGCAGCCGAACGATGGC
>NZ_CADFEO010000058.1:0-1803 GCF_902833075.1 Burkholderia sp. BCC0405 | reverse complement strand
CAGAATCGTCATCACTTCCTCCAGCTCGACCACCGACACCCCCACGACGGATCTCCAGGGCGATATGGTCGGCGATCGACAGGACGGCGCAGCTACCGCGGCGCCATCAGATAAAAAACTGGGGAAAATTACTTCGACGAAAGTGGGGAGTATCTATCCGACGCTGACAAAAAGACACGGTGAGCGTTGTTGCGGGCCTGAAGCGTGAGGTTAAGCGGTTGCCGCAGCATCTACGCAAGTCGCTCACCTGGGACCGCGGCATGGAACTGGCGAACCACAAAGACTTCACGATCGCGACGGATGTGAAGGTCTACTTCTGCGACCCGCGAAGTCCTTGGCAACGTGGTACCAACGAAAACACGAACCGACTCCTGCGTCAGTACTTGCCTCACGGTACGCAACTTGATCAATACTCGCAGGCGGAATTGAACAAGATCGCAGAGCGGCTCAATGAACGGCCCAGAAAGACATTGGGCTTCATGTGGGTTTATGTGCGAGATGACCGCCCAGCGCCTGCGAAGAGCCGGCAGCGGTCTGGTTTGCCTACACGCCCGATCGACGTGGCGAGCATCCGCAGCAGCGTCTCGCCGAGTTCGTTGGCGTGCTGCAGGCCGACGCGTTCGCCGGCTACGCCGAGCTGTATCGCGGCGGCACCATCCAGGAAGCGGCCTGTATGGCACACGCGCGCCGGAAGATACACGACCTGCATGCCGTGCGACCCAACGCGGTGACGGAGGAAGCGCTGCGTCGGATCGGTGCGCTCTACGAGATCGAAGAGCAGATCCGCGGCAAGCCGCCCGACCAACGGCACCGCATGCGCCAAGCGCGAGCGGTGCCGCTGCTCGACGACATGAAGCGGTGGTTCGACGCGACACTTACCAAGAGCTCTCCGCGAAGTCGGACACGACCAAGGCGATCCAGTATGCGCTGAACCGCTGGCCGTCGCTGATCTATTACTGCAGCGACGGGCGCGCAGAGATCGACAACCTGATCGCTGAACGAGCGCTGCACGGCGTCGCGATCGGCCGCCGCAACTACTTGTTCGCTGGTGCCGACACTGGCGGCGAACGCGCAGCTGCGATGTATAGCCTGATCGAAACGGCGCGCTTGAACGGCCTCGATCCCGAGGCGTATCTTGCCTACGTACTCGACCGCATCGCCGACCATCCCGCCAACCGCATCGACGAGCTGCTGCCGTGGAACGTGGCGCCATCGCTGCCATCTACTGCTCGTGTTGAGCCCATCAGATAGCATCCCGGGTCTCCACCGTCAACAACCTGCACTACGGTGCTGCTCGGGCGCTTACGGACGTCATCAATGCTGTCCTGAAACAAAAGTCGGAGCGGTGGGGCATTCGCGTGGCGAACGACGAGCCGTTTGCAGTCGCCGGCATATGGCGCCGCTGGCCCGAGCCGGACGGGGGCGAAACGTTCGGCCTGTCGATGCTGACGATCACCCGGTACTGCGCCAGTTTCACCGGCACCTGAATGACGACGGCACGTTCAAGGAAAAGCGAGGCGTTGTGATCTTGCGTTCGAACCAATATGACGACTGGTTGACCCGCGAGGATCCGGAAGTCGCGCGCACGTTTCTGTCGCCGCTTCTGCCCGACGAATATGCGGTTGAAGCTGCACTGCGGGCGTCAAAACGCAAAACGTCGATCGAGGGAACACCGACCAATGGTTAGAGGTGGCCTCGCAAAATCGGACAGCCAGATAAGTGGAACGGCCGGGGCCTGAGCCAGCGATAATGCCGGCAAAGGAACCGAGGAAATGACGAAGAGAACCCGACGCACGCACTCAG
>NZ_CADFEO010000057.1:0-2294 GCF_902833075.1 Burkholderia sp. BCC0405 | reverse complement strand
AAGAAGGCCGGTTGCGTAGATGGTCGGGCAACAGATCGGCGTGTTCTCGCAGACGGTACGACGTGCCCTCGATCTGCACGACGATCGCGTGGTGCAGCAGCCGGTCGAGCAGCGCCGCGGCGACCACGCTGTCGCCGAACACTTCACCCCATTCGCCGAAGCTTCGATTGGACGTCAGGATGATCGCGCAGCGCTCGTAGCAGGCGTTGACGAGCTGGAAGAACAGATTGCCGCCGTTGGAACCGATGGGCAGGTAACCGATCTCGTCGACGATGAGCAGGCTGTTGCGTGCAAGGAAGCGCACGCGCTGCGCCAGGTTGCCTTCCCGCTCAGCCTTGGCCATCGAGTTGACGATCTCGGCAAGCGAGCCGAAGTAGACGCTCTTGCCGGCGCGCACGGCTTCCACGCCCAGCGCAATGGACAGGTGCGATTTGCCCGTCCCGGGCGGCCCCAGGAAGTGAACGGTCTGCCGTCGTTCGATGAACTCGAGCTGCGCAAGCGCCATGATGCGATCGCGGTCGAGGCTCGGCTGGAAGCTGAAGTCGTAACCGGCCAGCGTCTTGATCGTACCGAGCCGCGCGGTCTGCAGCGCTATCCGGATGCGGCGGGTCTCGCGCGTCGTGAACTCCTCGCCCAGCAGCGTTTCCAACACTTCCAGCATCGAGCTGTCGCCTTGCTCGAAGCGATTCAGGGTGGCGTCCAGCGTTTCGAGCGCGCGCGGCATGCGCAAGCCGACGAGATAGCGCCGGATGCGTTCCAGTGTCGAGGCAGGCATGCCGCTCATGCGGTCCTCCCAGCATCTGCGAGGCGTCTTGCGACCTGGTCATAGAACGACAGAGGCCGGCGAGCCACGGCTACCATCACCGATGGCGCCGGCTGTCTTGACGGCTGCTTGCGCTGATTTGCGCGCCGATGGCCGGGCAACAGCGAGGTTCGTCGCCGGCCTTCGAGCACGGGATGAACCGCCAGCAGTTCCCCGTCTTCGTAGATGCGGATCTCGTGAGCCAGACTATGGACGTCGAGCGTGCGCTTGCGTGTACGATCGGGCACGCTGTAGTAGTTGCCGCCGACAGAGACGAGGCCTTCGTGGCTCACGCGCCGCTCGAGCCGGATCACGCCGTTGAAGGTGCCGGCCGGCAACGCCTGCAGTGCGGGGCGCTCCTCACCGAAGTGCTGGGCGACGACGCGGTGCGTCGTGCCGTGCACGCGCACATTGGCCACCGTGTCGAGCCACTCGCGCAACTGTCGGTTCAGGTCGGCGAGATTCTGGAAGCGACGCGCCAGGAAGAAGTCCTGCCGGATATAGCGGTACGGCCGCTCGACCTTGCCCTTGGTCTTGGCGCGATACGCCTTGCAGGCGCGCGGCGCGAAGCCGTAGTGCTGCGCAAACGCGACCAGCTTCGCGTTGTAGACGATGTGCTTCTCGACTTCGCCCAGCACGGCCGCCTTCATCCGATCGTACAGAATCTCGCGCGGAGCGCCGCCGAGATGCTCGAACGCTTCCATGTGGCAGCGCAGGACGGTCTGCAGGTCCTGATGCTCGACGAAACGTCCCCAGAGATAGCGGCTGTGCCCAAGCACGATCGAGAATAGCCAGATCGAGCGTCGCTGGCCAGGCGCGTCGTCGAACTCGACATTGAAGTGGGCGAAATCCACCTGCGCTTGATGCCCGGCAGGCGTCTCGAAGCCACGTTGGCGGGGCGGCCGGACCTCCCGAACCAAGTCGCCCAGCGCCGTGCGGCCACCGGTGTACCCCATGGCCCGAATCTCGCGCAGCAGTCGCTCGACGCTCAGGTCGGGAAACTCGCGTACACGTTCGGTGACGTAGTGAACGAACGGATCGACCACGCACGGTCGCGGTGCGCGCGGCCCGTAACGCGGCGCCTGAACGCCATTCCTGATGTATTTACGAACGGTCTTGCGGTCCATACTCAGTCGAACAGCGATGGCCGAAATACTCAGCCCTTGCCGGTGCAATTCCAGAATCGTCATCACTTCCTCCAGCTCGACCACCGACACCCCCACGACGGATCTCCAGGGCGATATGGTCGGCGATCGACAGGACGGCGCAGCTGCCGCGGCGCCGTCAGATAAAAAACTGGGGAAAATTACTTCGACGAAAGTGGGGAGTATCTATCCGACGCTGACACTCATGTCCTGGAGTTGTGCGTGATCGACCATCCGGCAATTGTGCCGGATTGCTCATCGGCAGGACATGGGCACGCTCACCGATTGTCGGTACTCACGTCATACGACACGGATCACACCACCTTCGCCAATGCGTTGCCACGGCA
>NZ_CADFEO010000056.1:0-2429 GCF_902833075.1 Burkholderia sp. BCC0405 | reverse complement strand
ATCGACAGCAGTTCTTCCCGCTCGGCTTCGCTCAGATTCATTTTGCCCATGCACCATTAGATCAGTGCAATTTCATTGGTTCAATGGACTAGTGACCTACGTACCGTTCGGAACATCACTTGTTCGCTACATGCCACGGGAGTTCCAACGCATTGATGTTCCATGGCAACCCTTGGTTCCCTACGCGATCTTGATTACTTGTGTTGCATTAGTCTTGCTTCGAATCACAAAACGGCCAAAGCTTGACAAAACGCGGTGGTCGATTCCCGATCTTCGATGAAATCGATTTGCAACTGAAATGATACGAAATCAAATGCGACGCCTGACAAGACTCACAAAAGTGCAGTTGCTGCCGCTGCAGACGGATATTGTGAAGTCGCTATCACTCGAAAATCATTTGGCGCTTGCTGCGGTGCGCAGCGGACAGGGCGGCAGTGATCAAATCAGTTGTCTGTTGCGAGTGACGTACCTTGCCTTTTTCATGCGTGACGCCACGCGGATTGGTACTGATCCTGAACCGTTCAGGCAGGCCGAAGCCGTACTCGATCAATGTATTTCGCGGGTAGAACGAGGTGAGCCGTGGGCGATCAAGGACGATGAGCATGAGACGATTGAACGCGTGCTTGTGCTGCATGATGAACAACTTGCCGCGATTCCGAATTACCGATACGTCGAGGCGTGGGAACGGCTGCAGCGTTACATGATCGGCGGATTTCGATCGCCAATTTCGAAGGCACCATTGCTCTGAGGTTACAGATATGCGCACAGCTCACTGCCGCAGGTACTCAATTTTTCGGCGCGCCAGCACATGAGCTTCGAGGTCCGTGCTTACTTAGGTACTCGCCAACTCGGCCTTGATCAACGTGTCCTGTAAAGACTTGCGGCGCATGGATACAAGATTGAGTTGCCGCCCAACCGCAGTTTGCGTTCCACGTCCGCCGATGAATCGCTTTGCTTGGCGGTTCTGGAAACACCTTCTGATCTTCCGAGAATCGAGCGCGGAACGGTATTTCTTGCAGGATTCGGTTATGGATTTTTTTGTCGCACGTCCGATGGTCTTGCGCTTGCACCGCGCGGTGTACGGAAGTTTGAACACGTTGCGTATTCGCGTACCAGTGCCGGTACACCAAGCGGTGCACGTCATTTTCAGCATCTGATCGTGGCGGCCTTGGCAGCCGAGTCAAACGGCTGGTGCATTGCAGATGGTGATGAGGTGGCAGTATCTGGTGCCGTGGAGTTTGACAAAGTCTGTGCCGGAATTCGAGCCGCCGGGAGTGAACTCGATCGCTACGCGCCACGCTTCAAAGGTTGGCAGGCTGACGGGCAACCGGCGGACGTAACGGACATTATTCGCCCGCCGGAAGTGCCAGCATTTCATGTTCGGAAGCCCAAAAAGAAGTGGTGGCGCTTTTGGGTATAGTTCCGTACGTCTGCACGGAATTTGCTCACTCCGATTCGATCAGAAAGCGTTCACGCTTCTTGCCTGCGATCCAAGCTGGCGGTTTACCGCGTCCGCTCCACGTCGCGCCGGTCTTGGGGTCACGATATTTCGGCGGCACGGCGGCCTTCGCAGCCTTGCCGCGCGATGCGCGTTGACGGCCGAAAATATCTTCGGCTGTCAGTCCGTATTGCTGGACGACATCGCGAACCTGTTGGATGACGGTTTGTAGTTCAGCGATGCGCGCCGCTTCCGTTTCTTGTTGCAACGCGTCGAGTTGTGCCTTCAGTTCGGTGTATGTAGCCATGTGAGGAATTTTGAGTAGTGCTGCGGGAAAATGGAGGCGCGCAAGCGAAGCGCGGTGGTCTGCCTCATTAGTGAAGAGGCCGTTGCTTTGGTTCCCGTGCGATCGGTGATGGAGCGTCGGAGGACAGGAATTCCGCGACGCGGTCCTCTGCGCCGACGACAATGTACACTGGAACGCTCAAAAGTTGCTGAACGTAAAGGCTCAACACGCGCTGAATCGCGACTCCGCCGTCGACCGATGGGGTGAAGTTTCCGCATTTTTCACCACGAACCGCACTCTCGCGCAACGCCGCTTCGGCGTCACGGAACAGCGAAACGTCGCCCGTGCCGCCGGTCGCTTTGCGGATGAAATAAGCGCAATAGAGCGGTGACTTGTATCGATAGACGCAAGTTCTGCGCTTGGCTCCTGCGCTGATACGCAAACCAGCGAATCCGTCGATCGGCTCGTCAGTACCCTTGAACCATGCGACGGATTTTGTTCGCATCAAACTTCATTTCCACCCCCAAATTACCTACGCCAAAACCTACGCCTTGGCTTTGGGATGGGGTGATCCTCAGGTAATCCCCCCGAGAAACCGGTGTGATCAGAAGTAGAATTTTCTTGTTGAGGGAGTTCTACGGAATGAAGAAATCGAGATTCACGGACAGCCAGATCATGGACGCGCTCAAGCGCGTGGAATCGGGG
>NZ_CADFEO010000055.1:0-2452 GCF_902833075.1 Burkholderia sp. BCC0405 | reverse complement strand
GCTTCCTGCCTGGTGTTAGTCAAAAACACAGCCTTATGCCTACCCGTAATTTTAAGTGGGAGACTGTGTCCGGTGTTTCAGGGGGCTGCTCCAGTGTAGTCGTCGACCATGTTCAGGCATCGAAACCGCCGACCGTAGGCCGGCCCATCAGAAACAAGTCCATCGACCAGCTCTGATGCGGTTGTCGGTAACGGCAGGGGGCTGCGCTCGACTGCCGCAATACGCTTGCGTCGTCGCGTGCGAACGCTCAGCCCCGCTTTGCTGTACAGGCCCAGATGCGCTTGTCGTCTAATTGCTGTCAATAGATCATCCTCCTGGAAAGGGTTCAGACCAGCCTCGGCTTCCTTCAAGATGCCGATGATTTGCTCTTCGGTGAATCACTTTTTCATTGCCGTTTCTCTCTGGAACGAACTCTGCACCGTCACCGTACTAAACCCGGGGAGCAGGTCAAGTATCAGGACGGCTGCGACTTTTGCCGCGCCAACGGCTACCCGCTGCCCGCGACGTTCGCTACTGGTGAACATCGAGCGAATTCCAAGTATTGGTCGAATTGATTGTTCCGTTCGCGGAACGATGATGCCAAGAATACAGACTTGTGCAACGAAAAGGCCGGACGTATCTTTCGCGGGTGGAACGGTGCCGCGAGCCGGAAAGGGAAGGAGACGCTGTCATGGAGAGTATTTCGCAACTGGTCCAAGGTCTGGCCAAAGTGCTCAACCGACTCCCCGTTCAGCGGTACTGCGCACGCCGGATGAGTGCGGTCAGACTTCCGAGGACGTAACGTTTCCCTCGATGGGTGTCAATCCGCAGAAGCCGCGGAGGGTTCCCTGTCCGGGGTCGGACCAGCCGGTCGCCGCCAGCCATCCAATGTCTGTGACCCGCTAAGGCTTCCCCGGCACGGGCCTCCTCCTCCGGGAGGCAGCTGTCTGCAGGCGGCTGCAATGACTTCGAGATCAACTACATGTCGGACTATCGGTACCTGTTCGAAGCGCCGATCCTGGGCATCAGACACGAAGTCTGTCTGCGGTGAGGTTTAGTACCGATGTGCGCCCACGGATCCTTGAATCTACCTAGTTTGTCTAGCAGCAGAAGTAGCTCGATTGGTGTCCGCATCTTGTCGTCGATGATTGGTTAACTTCTGTCCCTGGTCAGATTATTAAGATGCCTAACTATGATCGTTATGGATGCTTTGACAAAAAACATATAATTCTCGCCGAGAATTTCGTTAAATATTGATAATAATATCTGATTAATATAAAAATATATTGGTCGAATAAGTAGTATAGCTTTATCGATCGAAAAAGATTGCGGAGCAACTGTTGTGAGGCGGAGTCGTTTATATAGAATATATGCGATCTAGATGGTTATTGTGGTAGAAAAATGCCATCCAGCATTAATAGTTCCGCTTTTGCATAAAAGTGATGCGGCGCCGGTTATCGTGAATTTGTGAAATACAAAGGGGAGTGGTGTCAATGAGAATCCTATCTCTTGACGATGAGCCAGTGCAGGCAGAGCTTATCCTGGACGTACTGAGCAGCGAAGGATTTGATGTCCGTAGCGTCGCCACCGGCGACCAAGCTATACGTTTCCTGGAGATAGAGGTCGTCGATCTGATTGTGCTTGACTGGAAGATTCCGGGTATTTCTGGACTAGAAGTTCTCTCCTGGATTCGCACACGATTCGGTAGAGAGCTACCCGTGTTGTTTGTTTCAAACCAAGGGGACGAAGACCATCTTGTGGTCGCGCTCGAGGCAGGTGCCGACGACTATCTGGTTAAACCTTTCCGTCGGCGGGAATTGATTGCAAGAGTGCGCGCTTTACTACGACGGGCCTATCCGTTTAATTCGACATCGACGTCGATTGATGTTGGTCGTTATCGTCTGGATATTGCGACCGAGACCGCGTTCTTGAGTGGTGAGCCGCTGAAACTAACGCATCGCGAGTTTAGTATTGCCGTTGAGTTGTTTCGCAATTTCGGTCGCGTGGTGCCTCGAAGTTCATTGATTAAATCGGTTTGGGGGCATGATAGAGATGAGGTGTCTCGGTCTCTGGATACGCATATCTATCGTATGCGATCCAAGCTTCACATCACGCCCGAAAGCGGCGTTCGTCTCCGAGCTCTCTACAACCATGGATATCGCCTGGAACCGACCAATTCAAGTGACTTACTTAATGACGAGTAATGTCGCGGTGAGAGCCGCAGCCGTCAGCGCTTTAGTACGCGGTGGCGGCGAATTGAGCAATGTAGCAAGGTTCGACGGACCGGCACTGCTAACGTCCCCGCCGCAGGCCGATACCAGCAACGTAGTGCTCAGTGAAGCAGTTGTAACGCGATACAATTTTTTCACTATGACAGTCTGTAGTGGTCAACTAATCCCGGACACTGCGTTAAGTTTTTCTTCCGCAACCGCCGGCGCCAGTCCGTCATTGAACTGATGCGGCCGTATCCAGT
>NZ_CADFEO010000054.1:0-2747 GCF_902833075.1 Burkholderia sp. BCC0405 | reverse complement strand
GCTGAGTGCGTGCGTCGGGTTCTCTTCGTCATTTCCTCGGTTCCTTTGCCGGCATTATCGCTGGCTCAGGCCCCGGCCGTTCCACTTATCTGGCTGTCCGATTTTGCGAGGCCACCTCTGTCCGGATTGTCGCAGCAGACCAAGGTGTGGACCGGCGTATCGTCCTGGGCGCTCGAGCTGCCCTTTGCGGTGCCGGACTAAACGCGGAGGGGCAGGTCAACCAGCCTCAAATACCAGGCGATATCGCTTTACATTGTCTAAAGATTTCGTGACAAAAATTTCGTTTGTGATTTTTTCAGATCCAATATTATTGGCCAATGAAATCGATAAACCGGAAATAAACGTGTCTTGCCACTCTTTATGGCGGCAATGATTCGACTTGGATTTGTGGTGGTTTTTATGAAGGCAATTGGGGTGGTGGAGTTATTGATTTTTAATGATAATTAAATTGTGATATTGTTCCTGCTCGTGATTTTTGTTATTTGTAAGTCAGATTATTTGGCAGATTTTTTTATATTGGAAATGCATCGCGCGATCGGGTGGAGTGAGATGAAGGAGCTGTATATAAATATTCTGGGTTGATATTTAGGCGATTTTGTTGTGGCATCTGAGTTCGATTCGACGTGCGCTAAATGAGTTTTCCTGAAGGGCGAGCTGGACGACGATTTTGTTTTTGTCGACTCGATGGCACATGAACTTGACTCATATGAAGAACCTTCCAATGGTTGGGGAGCGCGAGTCTGGTTGGGGATCGATTGAGAAGGCATGCATTCGACTTCTGAACAAAGGAGGTGATGTAAGAGATCCTATATTGTTACTTTGTTCTCTGCAGCTATCTTGGCCCGGACTCGGTCTGGCTGTACCGATGTCGGCATAGAGTGTGGCTCCTGCGGCGACGATGCCGTCACGCGGTGCGTGCGAACGCATCGTCAAAATCGTGCAGCGCAAACGCATCACTGTCACATCGTCGCGCGTAACGAGAGCGGGGGGATGTGGTGTCGATGCGCTTTCTGGTGTCGGTTTGAGCTTTGCCAGATGTGCAGGCCTTGGTGTCAGTAGGTTCCAGTGGAGTCTCTCATTTTCAGGGTGCTGTCGTTGCTGATCGCGCTTGCTGCTTCTGCAGTGCTAGTCGGTAAGCTATCGCGCCGTGCTTTACCGGTGTCTGTGTGGTCGAATCCAATTTCATTCACTTTAGGCGGACTACTACACTCAGGAAAAGTTACTGGATCGGATTGCGCCATGTGAGTGCGTCCTCCTCGAGATCGATTTCGTTCGCCCCCCCCCCCGCGGCCCGTGGAAAGCTTCTACTCTGTCAATCTGCGTTGTCGTTGCTCCCGGCTTGTCGACGCCTCCATCGTTTTATCTCTGGATTTAGTTGCAGACATGGAATGCTATGTATTTGATGGTTTAAGCGGATGGCTGCGGAAAGTGATTATCACGGATGATTTGGTGGCGAAGATTGATATTTATGGTGCTGCCGCGTATTGCGCTACGTTTTGCGTGAGTCGATTAAGTAAAAATGTTTTAACGGATTTTTGTTGGTGGATTATCAAATCGTGAAGGGCGCGCCACGTGGGTTGGCAGGGTTAATGGGGAGAGGGGCGCGTAAATGCAGGCAAGTGATGATTTTGTTTCTTGAGTGAGGCGGAGGCGTCGATATTCTTGGGGTGGTTCGAGGTGAATCTGGGTGACCTACCAGAGCGAGGGAATGAAAATAATCGTTATTCATAAACTTGGTTAATATTATCGGCATTTCTAATTGATTTGTTTGTTATCGGTTGTGGTTGGTGTTATTTCTAAGTGTATGGGTGGCCTAGTGGCCCGAGGGACAATGAAATGAATGTGGTGTACAAAGCAGTTTGGAATGAGAAATTGGGAGCCTGGGTTGCTGCTAGTGAGTTGACACGAGCACACGGGAAGGCGTCGAAAACAGGGCGTAATTCAACGTCACGTGACGGGATGCGGCGTGTGCTGAAGCCAATCATGATGGGTGTGGTAGCGGCTTTGGCCACGGGCGTACTAGCGGATTCGGCTCAGGCCGGGGTGGTTGAGGACTGCTTGGGAAATGGCGTAAATGCCTTGGGATTTTCCGGTTCAGGAAATGTTGCAGGCATGGCTGGCAACACCTCTGAGGGGGCGTGCGGTGGAGGCACCGGGGTAATCCTCTCCGAGAATTCCAACGGGGCTGGTGGTCTCACTGGAAATCAGGCTTACATGGCCGTCGGGGCAACGGGATATAACCCGCCCGGCAACATTCTGTTGTATGGCCCTTCAGGGATTACGCTTAATGCACTCCGAGTAAGCGCTGCCAGTGCGGCAGGCACCAGTACGATTAGTAACGTGACCGCAGGTGTGGCGCCGACAGATGCAGTGAACGTGTCGCAGTTGAATGCGTTGTCAAGTATTGTGAGCCAGAACACGGCCGATATTACAGTTCTTCAGAGAGGCGCCGCTGGTGGCGGTTCGGCCACCGGAAATAACAGCACCTCAGTTGGAGGCAACTCGACGGCATCGGGCAACAACAGCACGGGTACGGGTCAGGCATCGAATGCAGCGGGCAACAACAGCACGTCGACGGGCCAGGCATCGAATGCGGCAGGCGACAACGGCACGGGCACGGGTCAGGCATCGACGGCGTCGGGCAACAACAGCACGGCGACGGGTCAGGCATCGAATGCGGCAGGCGACAACGGCACGGGCACGGGTCAGGCATCGACGGCGTCGGGCAACAACAGCACGGCGACGGG
>NZ_CADFEO010000053.1:0-3295 GCF_902833075.1 Burkholderia sp. BCC0405 | reverse complement strand
TTCGAGCAGATCGCCGCGCGGCATCCGGATGCCATTGCCGTATCGGGCGACGCCGGCGCGCTCACCTACGCACAGCTCGACGCGCGCGCCAATGCACTCGCGTGGACGCTGCGCGATCTCGGCGCAGGCCCCGAAACGCGCATCGGTCTCGCGTCCGGGCGCGACATTCATTTCGCGATCGGCATGCTTGCCATCCTCAAGACCGGCGCGGCTTACGTGCCGCTCGATTCCGCCTATCCCGACGAGCGCCTGCGCTTCCTCATCGACGACAGCGCAATGATCGCCCTCGTCGGCACGCGCGACGAGCTTGAACGCCTGCCGCGTGCCGATGAGCTGCCGCGTTGCGCGATCGGCCTCGACGATGTCGCCGACGAGCGCGCCCGCGCGGCCCCGCCTCGCGCCGTCTGCGCCGCGCAAGCCGCCTATGTGATCTACACGTCCGGCTCCACCGGCACGCCCAAGGGCTGCATCGTCACTCACGCGAACGTGCTGCGCCTGTTCGACGTCACCCACGAATCGTTCTCCCTTTCTGAACACGACGTGTGGAGCGTCTTCCATTCCACCGCCTTCGACTTCTCCGTCTGGGAACTCTGGGGGGCGCTGCTGCACGGCGCGCAGGCCGCCTTCGTCCCCTTCGAGACGAGCCGCGATCCGCTCGCGTTCGCCGATTTCCTGCGCGCGCAGCGCGTGTCCGTCCTCAGCCAGACGCCTTCGGCCTTCCGCCTGCTCGACCGGCAGCCCGGCTCGCTTCCCGCGCTGCGCCTGGTCGTGTTCGGCGGCGAAGCGCTCGACCCCGCCGCGCTGCGCGACTGGTTCGATCGCTACGGCGACGAGCGCCCTCGTCTCGTCAACATGTACGGCATCACCGAGACCACCGTCCACGTTACCGCGCGCACGCTGCGCCGCGCCGATGCCGACGCGCCGCTCAGCCCGATCGGCGCGCCGCTGGCCGATCTCTCGCTGCGGCTCCTCGATCGTCACGGCGAGCCCGTGCTCGACGGCGTCGCCGGCGAGATTCACGTTGGCGGCGCCGGCGTCGCGCGCGGCTATCTGAACCGCCCCGGGCTCACCGCCGCCCGCTTCCTCCCCGATCCGGACGGCGAGCCCGGCGCGCGGCGTTATCGCGCGGGCGACCTCGCGCGACGCCGCGCCGACGGCGAGATCGTCTATCTCGGCCGTGCCGACCAGCAGATCAAGATTCGCGGCTTCCGGATCGAACCGGGCGAGATCGAGGCCGCGCTGCGCGATCACCCGGACGTGCGCGATGCGGCCGTGGTCGCCGACGACGACGCGCACGGCCATGCGCGACTCGTCGCCTACGCAAGCGCCGCGAACGACGCACCCGACCCCGCCGCGCTGCGCGCGCACCTCGCCGCGCGCCTGCCGGCCCACATGATTCCCGCGCACGTCGTCGTCCTCGACGCGCTGCCGCTCACCGTCAACGGCAAGCTCGACCGCCGCGCGCTGCCCAGGCCCGAAGCCATGGCCGACGACGCCGGCCGCGAACCGCCCGCGACACCCACCGAGCGCCTGCTCGCCGACATCTGGGCCCGCGTCCTCGGCCGCGAACCCGCCCGGCACGACAGCTTCTTCGCGCTCGGCGGCGACAGCATCAATTCGCTCGAAGTCGTCACCGACGCGCGCGCGCGCGGCGTGTATGTCTCGCCCCGCCAGTTGCGCGAATGCCCGACGCTCGCCGCGCTCGCCGAAGCGGTCGATCGCGACCCGCTGCCGCCGCTGGCGGTGTCGGCCGCGCCCGCGCCGTTCGGGCTGCTGTCGGACGCCGACCGCGCGATGCTGCCTGACGGCCTCGAAGACGCGCTGCCGATGTCGCGCCTGCAGCTCGGCATGCTGTTCCATCGCGAGCGCGACGGCGGCGCGGTGTTCCACGACCTATTCCGCTATCGCCTGCGGATTCCCGCGTGGGACGAGGCCGCATGGCGCCGCGCGCTCGCGGCCGTGACGCGCGCGCACGCGACGCTGCGCACCGTGTTCGCGCTCGACGGCTTCTCGATGCCGCTGCAGTTGATCCGCCGCGAAGCCGCCCCCGCGCTGCAAGTGTTCGACTGCCGCACGCCGGACGACGCGGCGCGGCAAGCGGCGCTCGACGCGTTCGTCGACGCCGAGCAGCGGCGCGATTTCGACATCGCGCAAGGCCCGATGCTGCGGCTGTTCATTCATCGCGTCGCCGACGACACGATCCACGTCACGCTGAGCTTTCATCACGCGATCGTCGACGGCTGGAGCGTCGCGACGCTGATGGCGGAGCTCATCGGCCGCGCGTGCGGCGGCCTGCGCGCCGAGGCCGCCAGCGACGCGCCGGTGCTGGCGCTGCACGCGGCCGCCGAACGCGACGCGCTCGCGGACGACGCGCTGCGCCGCGCGTGGCGCGAGCGGCTGGCCCGCCGGCCCGCGACGCTGCTCGCAGGCGATGGCGACGCGGGCGGCGACCCGCACGATTCGAGCCGGACCGCCGGCCGTCGCACGGTTGCGCGTATCGTCCGGCGCGTGTCGCAGCGGGTGTCGGCGTCGCTCGCCGCGCACGCCCGAACGCTCGGCGTCGAGCTACGCACGCTGCTGCTCGCCGCGCATCTGCGCACGCTGTCGATGCTGACCGGATCGGACTGCCCGGTGACGGGCTACGTCGTCCATAACCGGCCCGATCACGCGCTCAGCGCGCGGGCGACCGGCCTCTTTCTCAACACCGTGCCGCTCAGCGCGCGCCTTGCGCCCGCCACGTGGGCCGGGCTGATCCGGCAGGTCTGCGCCGCCGAGCGCGAGATCGACGCGCTCAAGCGCCTGCCGCTCGCCGCTATCGCCGACGAGGCAGGCGCGGGCCGCCTGTTCGACGTCGCGTTCAACTACATCCACTTCCACGTCTATCGCGACGCGCTCGATTTGCCCGGCGTCGCGGTCGTCGACTTCGACGCGCACGAGGAAACCGACTTCCCGCTGCTCGTGCAGTTCGCACGCGACCCGGCCGGCGACGGCTTCGACGTGTCGCTGCATTACGACGTCGCGCGGTTCGGCGCGGCGCAGGTCGAGCGGCACCTCGCGGTGCTCGATGCGGCGCTGCGCGACATCGCGGCCGACGTCGATGCGCCGTGGCTCGCGATGCCGGTCGCCGGCGTGCGCGACTTGCCGGCAACGTCGCGCACGCCGGTCGCGTCGCCGCTGCGGCACGCGAACCTGTGCGATGCGTTCGAGCAGATCGCCGCGCGGCATCCGGATGCCATTGCCGTATCGGGCGACGCCGGCGCGCTCACCTACGCACAGCTCGACGCGCGCGCCAATG
>NZ_CADFEO010000052.1:0-3406 GCF_902833075.1 Burkholderia sp. BCC0405 | reverse complement strand
CAGGTTCCCGCGCGCGTCGTACTCGAAGTGCGTCCCCGCATAGGACTTCAACAGGTTGCCCAGCACCTTCGGCACGTCGACCGGCAGCGTGCTCTCCGCCCTCACCGGGCTCGGCCGCGACGCCGGCACCTCGCTCGCCCGCACCGGATCGACGATGTTGCTCGCCGGATCGAACGCAAACCGCTCCTTCGCGACCGGACTGATCGCCTCAATCAACCGGCCAACCGGATCGTAGCGATAGTCCGTCCCACCCTTGCGGCTGTCCTCGATGCGCGACAACTGCCCCGCCGCGTCGTAGCGATACCGACGCTCGACCAAAGGCGCAGGCGACGTCGACCGCTGAACCGTCTGCTGCAATACCCGCCCCGCCGGATCGTAGGTCGTGCGCTGCCCGACTTCGCTCGACAGCACCCGCACTGTTTCCCGGTGCAGGTCGTCACGCTCGAACTGCACGCGCTCCTCGCCGTCCAGCAGCATCCCGTGCACATGACCTGAACCGTACATCAGCCAGTCGATCACATGACCGGCCGGCCGCACGGTCCGCCTCCGGTTGCCCAACTCGTCGCATTCATGACGCCAGCCCAAGATTCAGGCGTTCGAGCTCGTCGGTCACGCGCACGTGGCCCGTGAGGGCCTAAAGCGTGAGAGCACCGTAAATGCGGACTTCATCACCCTCTTCTCGCTTGTGAGCACGTAAAATCAGAGTCAGGTCGCTCTCAACACCATCGACTCTCAAATTAATTTGAATTCGCTTATCACGGTCCGATGGTGAACCGGGGTTTATTTCGCACAAGGTCGAATGATTGATAACATAATTTTCATCCGGAATTCCAACTCGTACCAAGTCGCGCTCATTCGAAAAATCCCCTCCAAGGTACTCTAAAATCCCAGTCTTTATTTCGGATGCCATGCTCACTTCGAAGTTTCCCTCGGCCGCTAAGCGAGCAAAATCACCCCTTGAAATCAGAGCACATATTTTGATGATCTCTAAAACCATCCCCGACGTAATCCATCCGTTCACGCTACCATCTCCGAGTCGAACTGTTTCGATTTCCCGGCATTCGGGTCGGTGTATCAGCTGTCACGCCTAAGTTGGCAAAGTGCGCCGCTACCCATGATATGGCAACGCGTCTCGTTCTCTGACAGACCTGCTCGCCGAAGAGCCCTATATGCGACACGACGCTCCGCTGCGTAATTCCCACCGCCCCCTCTCTGGCGTTGGGACTGGGTGGCAATATAGTGCTCGGTTCCAACCTTATTTGGCGGACCTTCCAATTGCACTGCAGGCGCAGCCATCTCGTTGTAATCCGACACGGATCCCTTCATGGCAGCGTTCTGTATGACGTGATGCGAGTCCGCGTCCACATTGTCATACCTGCCGTAACCTCGACCCGCCTCCGTCAAGATCTTTTCGCAATCTTCGGGACAAGGACGGCACTTTGCCAACCCGAGAGGATCAACCCATCCCGTTGGAGCGGGCACGTACTGATAGACCTTGATGCCCCCGGCGAGCCCGATGGGGTCCTTGCTGATGAAGCGGCCGCTATGCGGATCATAGTACCGATACCGGTTATAGTGCAGCCTCGTGTGAAGCTGTCACCCTCCCTACAAGTTCAAAATCGGGCTCGGTCTGCCGAACCGGCAAAAATGCAAGGCCGCCCGTATCACTGCTACGTTGTCTTGGCATTTTTAGTGGACAATTACCGCACTTACTGCCAATCACAAAATCAATGCATCACGGATATATTCAATTTATTTTTGACAGAACGAATAAAGCCCTCTCCCTAATTTTCTCAGAAGAATCCTCTTTCATCACGTTCAACCGAGAAACAATTTCAGCACCGCCGGGCGCCCCCTCGCTCTGCTTTAGATGGTCAATCAACGTACTCCGTGAATGATCACCGTTCAGCAGTCTATAGATGAATGTATCCAGCCAATCAGATGCAGCCATTTTCATATCCGGCGCCGCTTGCACTAAAGCAGCGACAACTGAATTTATATCACTCGCCTCTATTAAATGAAGAAGGCCATACATAACTTCCTCATGCCGAGTCCGGTCAATAAATACAGAAAGAAGATCTACAAGATCCTCCTTCGACAACACTTCAGAACCAAGAACTTCAAGCATTCGATCGAATACATCAACCTCATCCGGAGAGTCAAGTTGACGGACACGCAACAGATATTCCAAGCAACCTTTTTTCATAATCCCTTCCCAAATGTCGACGGATACTGAGCCTTGTTTTGAGCAATAACCTGCTGCAGACCAGCACGAACTTTAGATGTATAACAATTTTGGCGCTGGTAAATTCGTCTAGCATCTCGAATATCCTGCGCCAGCATATCCCGAGGTTTCATCGTTAGATCAGGGCTCGTCCCATAAGAACTAGTTTGACGATGACGCCCTCCAGTTGGAGGCATTTCCATATTAATAGACACACCGTCGCCGCGGGTATAACCTGGCACACTAATTCCCTCCATATACGCATCAGATGGAATGTGATGCGGAGTGAGGTTGTCACCCGTTGATCCAGCTCTCTTCAAATCCCTGTACTTTCCGACGTCTCCTTCGCCGGGAAGCAACGATGGGCAACAGCATCGTGTGAGCCCCGTGGGATCGGTCCACTGAATGGGATTGGGCGCGTATTGATAGACGTTCAGCCCACCAGCGAGCCCGATCGGGTCCTGGCTGATGAAGCGGCCGCTGTTCGGATCGTAATACCGGTGCCGGTTATAAGCGAGCCCCGACTCCTCATCAACCTGCTGCCCCTGAAACCGCAGCGAATTCCTCGCCACGATTCCCGCAGCCTTCGAAGCCCGGGCAATCACCTCCCGCGCTTCCCCCCAAGCCTTGTACGACGCCTCCCACACCACATCCCCATAGTCGTCCGTGAGAAGCTGCGGCGTGCCGATCTGGTCACAGTGGTAATAGAACAGCTTTGCGCCAGCCCGCCGTTCCGGCACCTTCTGCAGCGGGTCTTCCTCCGGCACATACCGGTCGGTACTCTTCCACTCCGGCGTCTCGATCCCCTCGACCGGCTCGGCCACGTACTGCGCCAGCGGCACAAACGTGCCCGGCTCGTAGATATAGTGCGTGCCCCTCTCCCCATCGCTTTCATACGCCAACGCGTCGCCGTCCCACCCGAACACCGTGCGCTCGCCGTTCACCTCCTTCGCGATCCGGCGGCCGAACGCGTCGTAGAAATACCGCGACTGGCTCTGCCGCGACGCCTCGGCGACCCGCGCCGACCGCAGGCGATTGAATTCGTCCCACTCGTATTCCTGCTCGCCCGCCGGCGTGCGTTTGCGCATCAGGTTCCCGCGCGCGTCGTACTCGAAGTGCGTCCCCGCATAGGACTTCAACAGGTTGCCCAGCACCTTCGGCACGTCGACCGGCAGCGTGCTC
>NZ_CADFEO010000051.1:0-4081 GCF_902833075.1 Burkholderia sp. BCC0405 | reverse complement strand
CAACGGCGTTCGCGCCGTCCTGGTTCAGGTCGGCGATCGCGACGGCCGCGCCCGCCTTCGCGAGCTCGAGTGCGATTTCCTTGCCGATGCCGCTCGCGGCGCCCGTGACGACTGCGGTCTTGCCGCTCAGATCTGCTGCCATGTCCGTCTCCTCCCGTTGTCGGATCGATAAAACACGCGCCCACCGCACCCGCTACCGTCGCGCGATCGTGCTGGCGGGCCAGCCGTCATTGTGCACGATCGGCCCCGCCGTTCGCGCGCAAAACGTCTAAGCTTAAGGTCGGTTCGGTTACTCAGGAGATTCGCATGCACTATCGACGGCTAGGCCGCTCCGGCTTGCAGATCAGCGAGCTTTCGCTCGGTTCGTGGGTGACGTACGGCAACCAGGTCGACCAGCGGGTCGCGCGCGAATGCCTGGCTGCGGCGCGCGACGCAGGCGTCAATTTCTTCGATAACGCCGAGGTCTACGCCGGCGGCAAATCCGAGGAAATCATGGGCCACGCGCTCAAGTCGCTCAACTGGCCACGCATCAGCTATATCGTGTCCACGAAGTTCTTCTGGGGGCTCGCCGAATTGCCGAACCAGTATCACACGCTGAACCGGAAGTACCTGCTGAACGCCATCGACGGCTCGCTGCGCCGGCTGCAGCTCGACTATGTCGACCTCGTCTATTGCCATCGCCCCGATCCGAACACGCCGATCGAGGAAACCGTCTGGGCGATGAGCGACATGATCGTGCGCGGCAAAGCGCTGTACTGGGGTACGTCGGAATGGAGTGCCGACGAGATACGTGCTGCGTGCGAGATCGCCGAGCGGCATCACCTGCACAAGCCGGTCGTCGAGCAACCACAGTACAACCTGTTCCACCGCACACGGGTCGAACAGGAATATGCACGGCTCTACGACGACTACGGTCTCGGCCTCACGACCTGGAGCCCGCTGGCATCGGGCCTGCTCACCGGCAAGTATCGAAACGGCGTGCCGCCCGGCAGCCGCGCGCAGTTACAGGGTTACGACTGGATGCGTGACCGCCTGACCGATCCGGCCGCCAACGACATCGTCGAACGGCTCGGCGCAATCGCAGCCGAGCTCGGCTGCAGCACGGCCCAACTCGCGATCGCGTGGGTACTCGCAAATCCGCGCGTGAGTTCGGTCATCACGGGCGCGTCGCGGATCGAGCAGATCAGTGACAACATGCGCGCGCTCGATGTTGCCGCGAAGCTGACGCCGGATGTGAAGCAACGCATCGAGGACGTGGTCGGCGATGCGTACGAGTAAGGCGATGCGCGGCCACTCGCGTACAATACGCGGCCCGCATCGGCGCCCGGCCTGACGGCCGCGCACGATCGACCGCTTTCATTGATTCACCTTTCGTTTCAGGCAGCCCGCCATGCTCAGTTATCGTCACGGTTTTCACGCAGGCAACCACGCGGACGTGCTCAAGCACGCCGTTGTCGTCCAGCTGCTGCGCTACCTGAACAAGAAAGACAAGTCGTACTGGTACATCGACACGCATGCAGGTGCCGGGGTGTACTCGCTGCGCGACGGTTATGCGGCGAAGACGTCGGAATTCGACACCGGCATCGGCCGGCTGTGGAACGAAAAGAACCTGCCGGAGGTGCTGGGCGACTATGTGGATGAAGTTCGCGCGCTGAACGACGACGGTGAACTGCGCTTCTACCCCGGTTCCCCATACATCGCATGGCGATCGATGCGCGAGCAGGACCGCATGCGCCTGTTCGAAATGCACACCACGGAAATCGACGTGCTGCGCCACAATTTCCGCGATGCGGGGCGACGCGCGATGATCTTCGCCGGCGACGGCTTCGAAGGCGTCAAGGCGCTCCTGCCGCCGCCGCCGCGACGCGCACTCGTGCTGATCGACCCGTCCTACGAGGACAAGAAGGATTACGCGCGCACGGTGACTTGCGTGACGGAGTGTCTGAAGCGTTTCGCGACGGGCTGCTATGCAGTCTGGTACCCGCAGGTGACCCGGACGGAATCGCAGCGTTTTCCCGAGCAGTTGAAGCGCCTGCAACCGAACAACTGGCTGCACCTGACGCTGACGGTGTCGAACCCGCCGACTGACGGGCTGGGCCTCTACGGCAGCGGGATGTTCATTCTGAATCCGCCGTATACGCTCGCCCAGAGCATGAACGAGGCACTGCCCTATCTGGTCGAGATGCTCGGGCAGGATAGCGGCGCCCGCTACCAGATCGAGCACCGCGGAAACTGATCGGGCGACCGGCCGTTACGGCTGAGGTCTCGGGGCGAGCCTCGGCTGGCTGGGCGGCTGTCCACCCCACGCGGGGACATTGATATACGGCGCGACGAACAGTGGAACCGACGTGTTCGGTACCTGCCCGGCCGGGGCTCGCATGCCCGCCGGCTCGACGATCGGCTCGGAAGACAACGGTGCCGTCTGCAGCACCAACCCGCCCTTGCCGTCCTGGATACCGCGGTGCGTATCGAGAATCAGCGGCTTGGACGACGTCGCGGCAGCGGCCGCAAGTCCATGGACAAGCACCGCCGCGCCCAGAACGAGACGCGCGCGGGCACTTCGACGCACATCGAGACGCAAACGCATGATCGTGTCCTTCAGGATGAAAAGCAGGTGCATACCATAGCGCTGCACTGACGATTGCGCCAGATCCGGCGCACAAAAAACAAAGCCCCGTCAAATACGGGGCTTGCTTATCGTTCGGTGCCACGTGACACCTGACGGTGACTCCGATTACAGCGAGTAGCCGTTGGTTTCGAGCGAGCGGATGCGGCTCTCGAGCTGGACGATGTCCGACGACGTGGCAAGGTAGGCCTCACGGCGTTCACGTTCTGCGGATTCGAACCAGTTGCTCAGCTTTTCGACGATGTAGGCGATCATGACGTTCTCCAAGGAAGGGGGACCCCTGGTGAATCGGTGTTCAGGGATTTCCCGTATAGGGTTATCCCGAATTATAGCGATGCCGCACCAAGATGCTAGTGAAATACTTGCATGGAAGCCATTCCCATTTGGAATGGCTGTCCGAAAACACCATATAACCCATTGATTTTTATCGAAATCGAATCGGGGCTCGATTTGAGCTTCGAGCGTGCGCACTAATTTGGTTCACTGGCGGGTTCGGACAGACGCGCCAAAATCGGGCATTCGGGCCGCCCGTCACCATGACAGTGCGCCGCAAGATCGGCCAGTGTGTCACGCATGTCGCTCAGATCGGCGATACGCTTGTCGAGTTCGGCCACATGCTCGAGGGCAATCGACTTCACTTCGGCGCTCGCGCGGGAACGGTCTTGCCAGAGCATCAGCAGCTTGCGGATGTCCTCGACGAGAAAGCCAAGGCGTCGCGCCTGACGGATGAAGCGCAGGATATGGATTTCGTCCGCGCCGTAGATCCGGTAGCCGGCATCGGTACGCTTGCTGGGCGCCAGCAGGCCGACCTGTTCGTAGTACCGGATCATCTTTGCGCTGACTCCGGATTCGCGCGACGCGTCGCCGATATTCATTCCGGCCCTCTCCATCAAGCCCTGGTTTCGAACATGAACGTCGACGCATGCAATCGCCGACGGCACTTCGATCGTATCAAATCGCGTGGTTTCGTTCCGGGTAAGGATTTGACTGCAGGACGACGGCCGGGTGATCTGGCGTGCATGCCAGTGGGATGTGATGAATAGAGCGCTCTTCCCTCAACGCACATGCATTTCCGCCGCGCCAATGCAAAAACCCCCACCTTTCGGGCGGGGGTTCTTGGCTTAGGGAGCCTGACGATTACCTACTTTCACACGGGAATCCGCACTATCATCGGCGTAGAGTCGTTTCACGGTCCTGTTCGGGATGGGAAGGGGTGGGACCGACTCGCTATGGTCATCAGGCAAAGAGGGTTGTTGTGCTGGCTTCGCAGCACAACCAATCTTGGAAGAAGCAGTAATTTAGGTTGTGTGTATCACACACGAGAATCCAACCAGTCCGACGCGCTGTTCTCAGCGCGAAACAGACTTGTTATAGGATCAAGCCTTACGGGCAATTAGTATCAGTTAGCTGAACGCATTACTGCGCTTACACACCTGACCTATCAACGTCCTGGTC
>NZ_CADFEO010000050.1:0-4562 GCF_902833075.1 Burkholderia sp. BCC0405 | reverse complement strand
TGACCTGCCCTGGAATTTTCGGACCAGTTGAAACTTGAGAGAATGGCTTCCAACGGAGAAAAGGAAGTCATGAAGAAGAGCCGGTTTACGGAAGAACAGATGGTCACCATCCTGCGCGAGGCGGACAAGGCGCCGGTCGCTGAGGTCGCGAAGAAGCACGGGATCAGCGAGCAAACCATTTACAACTGGCGGCAGCATTTCGGCGGGCTGGAAGCTGCCGATGTGAAGCGGCTCAAGCAACTCGAGCAAGAGAATGCGCGGCTGAAGAAGATGCTTGCCGAGCGCGATCTCGAACTGGACGTGATGAAAGAGATCAACGCAAAAAAGTGGTGAGCGCGCCCGCCCGACGCCAGCAGGTCACGTATGCGAAAGCGCGAGGCCTGTCGGAGCGGCGTGCGTGCGCGCTGATGTCGGTCGCCCGATCGGCACTGCATTACGAATCGACACTGGCCGTGCGGGACGCGCCGGTATTGGCAGCGATGAGTATCCTGTCGGCGCAGTATCCGCGTTATGGTTACCGCCGCATTCAGATCTTTCTGGAGCGGCAGGGTCATCCCATGAGCGCCGACCGAGCCTGGCGGCTGTGGCGTTTTGCAGGGTTGCAGGTGCCGCGCAAGCGCCCCCGTCGACGCGTGTCGGTCCATCGCCCTCGTCCGCAACCGGCGACGGCGGCACGACACGTCTGGGCGTACGACTTCGTATTCGACGCGTGTGCCAACGGCCAGCAGTTGAAGTGTCTGACGGTGATCGATGAGTACACGCGTGAATGTCTGGCAATCGACGTGGCCGGATCGATTCGTTCCGGACGTGTCATCGAAGTTCTGTCCCAACTGGTCAGCCTTCATGGTGCGCCTCGTTACTTGCGTTCAGACAACGGCCCAGAGTTCGTATCGCGGGCCATCCTGAAGTGGGCGGCGCAGAACGGCATGGACATGGCGCTCAGCGAGCCAGGCAAGCCTTGGCAGAACGGCGCGGACGAGAGCTTCAATGGCAAGTTCCGAGATGAATGCTTGAGCCTTGAATGGTTTCGAACACGCACGGAAGCGAAGGTTGTGATCGAGCAGTGGCGGCGTCACTACAATGCCATCCGGCCGCACTCGAGCCTGGCCTATCTGACGCCCGACGAGTTCAAGCAGCGGTATTGTTTAACTGAAGTAACCGAGGCCATTCCCCAAGATTGAAATGGCCCGAAGAAACCAGGCAGGTCAGGTGGCTCACACACTGAAGGTGGGATTCTGATGTATTTCCAGCTACGACAACTCATTTTATGGCCGCGCCACGGCGGCGAACCACGCGTCGTGAAATTTGAGCCTGGCGTTGTCAATGTCATCAGCGGGGCGTCGAAGACCGGCAAGTCGTCGGTGATTCCGATAGTTGACTACTGTCTGGGGTCGGAAAAGTGCGCTATCCCGGTGGGGGTGATTCGCGAAAGCTGTTCTTGGTTTGGTGTGCTGGTCGATACCCTTGAGGGGCAAAAATTGATTGCCCGCAGGGAACCCGGAGATCTGAAGGCTTCTGGTGACATGTTGCTGTTGGAGGACGTGGCAGTTGAGCCACCCGCTGTCATCCAGGAGAAGAACCAAACGGTTGACTACGTCAAGGCAGTCTTGAATCGACTTGCCGGACTGTCAAACCTGCAATTTGAGCCGGGTAGTGAAGACCGGTTCAAGTCACGCCCAAGTTTTCGCGATCTAATGGCTTTCCTATTTCAGCCCCAAAACATCGTCGCGAATCCTGATGTGATGTTCTTCAAGGCGGATACGACGGAGCATCGCGAAAAGCTAAAAACGATCTTTCCTTACGTTTTAGGTGCAATTAGCCCGGAGCTCTTGCAAGCACGCCACGAGTTGGATCGCGTCGGGCGGTTGCTTCGCCGGAAAGAGGGCGAGTTGAAGGCGCGACAGGCTTCCGGCGCTTCCTGGCAGCGAGAAGGGTTTGCTTGGGTACGTTTGGCGATCGAGTATGGACTATTGCCGCCGGACACCGCAGTCCCGAACGATTGGCCATCGATAGTGGACCTGCTTAAAGCCGCAATGCAAAGCGACCCCCAAGTTGCGGCCCCAACCTTGGCCTCGATGGACGTCATAATGGGGCGTCTCACCGAGTTGCGGGCCGCCGAGTCCAAGCTTGTGATGGATCTCAATCAGTCTCGTAGCCGATTGCACGAACTACGGCGTCTTGACGAAAGCAGCGATACGTTTCGGAATGGCCTTCAGGTCCAGCGTGACCGGTTGGAATTGTCGAAGTGGATTCGCCAACTCGCGTCTGATCGGCCTGCAGCGGTGCTGGAGCCGAGCGATGCGGGAAGAGCACGCATTGACCAGCTCTGTGACGCGCTTGATGGCATAGAACTTCGACTACGATCGCATCCTGGCGTGACGGAATCTCTCGGACGAGAAACGCTTCGTCAGCGCGAAGCCGTGGATAAAATCCTCGCGGATCTTGCGGCAGTACGGCAGGAAATACGAACACTGGAAGGTCAGTCGGAAGACGCGCGCAAGGTGACGACACGTGGGGAGGAGATCTCACGGTTCCTTGGTCGCCTGGAAGAAGCGCTGAGGCTGTACGAAACGCTGGATACGTCTTCTGCACTTAACGAGGAAATTTTATCGCTGAGGACTCAAATTGAGGTCTTGGACCAGCTGATCTCCGAGCACGAAATCGGTCGGAAAACGGAAAACGCGCTGGATACGATCCAGGCGATTTGTTCACGGCTGGTTCCACAGCTTGATGGTGAGTGGCCGGATGCCCCAATCCGACTCAATGTCCAGGATCTGACGGTAAAGGTGATTCGCGGTACACGCGATGATTTCCTTTGGGAGATTGGTAGCGGCGCAAACTGGCTTGCATACCATGTGGCACTGACCCTTGCGCTACAAGGCTATTTCCTTAGCAAGCCAAATCATCCCGTACCGGGTTTGCTCATCTACGATCAACCTAGCCAAGTCTACTTTCCGACGCTGCGAGCGGGAAAGGCGTCGCGAGAGAACCTAGACCCCCAATGGGGTAATGAGGACGTAGATGCGGTGCGGAAGGTGTTTACACTGCTGGACAACATCATTGCAAAGACCACGGGTCGGTTACAGGTCATCGTGCTGGATCACGCCGATGAAGAGGTCTGGGGCGGATTGGCAAACGTCGTCCGTATCGAAGAGTGGCGAGGACAAGGCTTGGTGCCGGCGGCATGGCTTTGAGGGGCACGACAACACTGACTGGGATAGCCGTTCTAAAAGCAAGTGATGACTGGTGGCCTAGGGAAAGGTTTCCCGAGCTTACTCTGACTGAATACCTACCGGACGTTCATGAAAGTTCCGTCTGCACTAATCACGGCTGCCGAGAAGGCAATACGAGACTGCCGCACACAGCAGAATCCCGTTTGGGGAACGGGGGAAGTGGCCGAAGTGGCACGGTTAGTCTTGCAACTGCCTGAGAAACTGGTACTGGAGTGGCGTCCGTATCTGCAAAGCGGTGAACTTGATGTGCTCGGAGTTTTTGCTCACAAGACCCCCAAGGCTCGCTGTACGGATTGGCACGGTAAATCACGGTTACCGGAGCTTTGCGACTTGTTGTTGGTCCTCGACTGCGAGGAGCCAAGCGGGCGCACACGGCGTGCACTGGTTATTCAGGCCAAGGTCGCAGATCCGGGGTCAGCGACAGGGCAGTTCAAGGTGGATAAAAATGGCCCGGACGTCCAGCGCTATCTATATGCACATTTGCCAAAATTCAAGTTGACTGGGCTACGTCCGACGCCTAAACAGTTCAACATTGCGCCCACGGCACCGGGCAAATGCCTAGGCGTTCGATATGCCTGTATTGACGTCAATGCCCCGGTTCCAGCTTCGGGTTGGTGGCTCGAGGATGCTCAACCAAGTATACCGGTTGGGCTGACGGCATCAGGTGCTGCGGCAGGCTACGATGGCGTTTTCCGTGCGACCGTTCCATTGGGGAAAGCGCTGAGCGACATGGTAGTGGGTACCCTGGGTGAGCCTTTGAAAAGTGGCGGCGACTGGGAGCGACTCGTAGACCATCTGGTGAAGGTTGGGAAGAGACGCTATCAGGCGGGGAAGAAGCCGCCTGATGTAGTGGCGGCAGCTGCCGGAACTTTGCTGCCCCACGTCGCGGCAGCATCTCTGTTTATGACTAACGCTACCGCATTTTTTGAAACAAAAGCGATGAGCGGCCATGATGTCCAGTGGGGCAGGGCCGAACCACCTAACGATGACCGCCCGCGGGTTATTCTCGAAACTCAAGGCCCCGGATTTGGCATTGTCTACATACGCCTAGTGTCGCCCGAGTGGCGCGACGAAGCGGCGACTTAGCGAATCGTGCCTCGTCGAACAATCGACCGGAACATTCACGGTGACGGTCGAATAAAATTTCTCTCTCCTACGCTGACTGTCGTTAGGCCGAGATTTGCACCTATCCATACGTAAAGATCTTTCGCATGTTCACAGTTACAGATCCCGACCTGGAGCAGCCCCCTGAAACACCGGACACAGTCTCCCACTTAAAATTACGGGTAGGCATAAGGCTGTGTTTTTGACTAACACCAGGCAGGAAGC
>NZ_CADFEO010000049.1:0-5125 GCF_902833075.1 Burkholderia sp. BCC0405 | reverse complement strand
TGGATGTGGACTTACAATCATGACCGCCCGAACATGGCCCTGGGCGGATTTACGCCAAAGCAGCGGTTGGCCGTGGCCGCTTAGTTTCTACTTCTGAACCCCGTGCAAAACGGGGGGATTACCCTACGACCTCATCAATGATGAGAGTCGATCATCGTGAACTCCAATCCAGTGGCACAACGAGAGACCGTGGTCGACTCATTGCTGACCGTCACGTAGTTTGGTCTCTACTGACCAAATCGCGTGATCAACGACTTGCACGCATCGGTTCTTACAGTAGATGCAGACAGTTCCGAGAGGCGACCGCGCTGCGGGCTATGCGTACGAAGAAAAAATGGCTTGCGCGTGTCGGGGGCGCCCCAAATCTCGATTGCGACAAATCTAGCTTCGGCATTGGGATTTCATCGTCCGCAATGGCGAGCTCGTCGATGACATCTCGCCGCCCAGATATTGGCGCCAGAACTGTCGACGCATATCACGGCCGCGGGAAGGAGTCGCGACTAAATCGCGTAACCGGCGAAATAATAGGCCTGACTCTCCCGCAATCATTGAGACGTCCGAGTTACCGTCGCCAGCGACGTTTTCATTCGGCGCCTTTGGGAAACGGATCAACCAAATCCTCCGTCCGTACCCACCCAAAAGTAACACGTCCCTCAAACCTCGGCCCGGTACCAACGTAACGAATGTATGAAAATTCGCCTTGCGTTTTCAGCGCAACCACTCCATCTCCATAGACAAGATAAGACTTTCGTGCAACAAATTTCCCATTGCGATCATCGTAGAATATTGTCTTGCTCTTCGCGATGCGAATCCCAATCGCCGGCACCTGCTGAGTTACTCGATAGCTGACTGACCGATAGTCTTTGGGGCTAAAGGCGAAAACTCCTGTCGCATTTTCGCACCCGGCTTGACCGGTCTGGGTTTGTATCACCCATTCATCGTCGCGTCGATACAAGTTCGCTTTGATGTCGAACGCCTTGTTTCTCTTCACAAAATTCGGCGATTTTTCGCCAAGAACAAAGGTCAACAACGGCGTGGCGATGTAGTCACCAACATTTTCGGCATTTGATTTATCCCGATCTTCCGTGAATAGGAAGCTACAAGAAAACTTCGCATTCCGAGAGTCATAGAAGCCGGAGACTGAGCTGCCATCGCGAAATCCGATCAGTCCCGGTTGATCAAATATTATGGCTTCGCCCGCAAAGGATGGTGACGTCGACAGCCATGCGACAAAAAACAACGCGACGGATTTATTTGAATTGTTCATAGAATTTTTTGAGATTATTAGCGTAATCAGGGTTCTTTTCTCGCCAGTCCCCTCCATTATATGACGTCGCCACCTGCTCCCAATTGTGACTTCTCAATCCATCAACGCCGGCACTCTTCAATTTTTTCATGAACGCAACAAATATCTCCATCTGCCCGTCCGTTCCAGACATAAATTTATTGGCAAACTCGGCGGGCGTCGAGCATCCGCAATATGAATAATACTCCCCAAGAATTTGAAATCCACCCCAGGAGCACGATTGTATGGCGACATCAAAATCTAGAGCTGCGGCGCGAATCAGCTTCTCATATTGATTAAGGCCGCCTCCGCCATATTGGTCTCCGTGTGGGAAGCAGAGGTCAGGGAATTTTGGATAGGGATTTTCTGGAGGCCCCTTTTTTTTGGGTGGATGTGCTTTCTTTTTTTTCGCGCCGTTCGCCTTTGCGCCCGTCGATTCCGCCGCTTTCTTTTCCGCCTCTCTTTCCTTTTCCTCCGCCTCCTTGTCGCGTTTTTTTACGGAGAGGTCGAAGAAGTGTCGTCGCTCGTAAAGTATGGACGGGAGTCCATTTTCCAAAAATGGACTCCCGCGGGATTCTTGTTGAACCAGCGCTTTAATGGCGGCGACTTCTACGTTAAGCTCGCTTGCCATATGTTGATACTGTGAATCAGAAAAGAACTCTGGCTTTGGATAGCTCAATCGCGAACCAAAAACACTGAACGATACAGTGCGCGGTTGACCGGTATTTATCACTTTGTAGTGGTGCTCAATCGTAATCTTGGTTTTTTTCTTATGTGATTTTGGATCGACCGTGACTTCCTTGTTTTTCTTGGGAAAATCTTTGTTCACTCGGCCTTGCTCGGTGACTTTTTGCGTCCATGCAATGTACTGACCAAAATCCTTGATCAATCGCTCGATCGTCATGACCTCCCCTTCCTTCACAACCGGGAGATCGAGGTTCTGCTCGAATTCATCCTTTGGCGTGAGTTGAGTGGTTGCCTCCAGATGATATTCGGGACTGACAATGGTAAAGGCACTAATATCTTTCTTGGGTACGATCTGAGCTTTCCATGCATATTCCCCTCGACGGTTTTTAACGAACACATCGATCGGCTGGTTGCGAGCTGCATTTGTGATCGTCACTGCGAATCCATCCTTGTCGGTGGTCGCTTCCGTCTTATTGTCCGCTATTGGAGGTGAGGATGGGACGGCCGGTTCGGCTTTGCCACCCGATGACGTTTGAGCGGGCGATGCTACCGGAGTGGAAGAGGCTGCAGATGGCGCAGCCTGAGGCGACGATGGCGTCGCTGTGGACGCCGAGGCGGGTGTAGCACCCGACGCGGGCGCCGCTGCCGCCGCATTGTTCGTCGCCGGCGGTACCTCTTGAACCGTCGCAGGGTCGGGACCGGTTTGCCACGTAGGCGCCGGTGGCGTGTTCTTCGCGGCTTTCAACTGTACGGAAAGACCTTCGATGGGCTTCTGCAGCACGTCGCGGAAAAGCACAGTCACTTTCACGGACGCCGCGGGTTCGGTCTTGGCCTTCGGGGCCGGCGCGTCGGCGGGTTGTGCGTTCGACACTAATTCTCCTTATCGATTTCGCTGAGGTCGGATGTTGAATCAGTTAAGTTTCTTGCTGCTCGCCGACCGAGTCTTCGCTCTCGTCGTCGTCCTGTTCTTCATGATCGTAAGCATCTTCAATCGCGTGCCAGTCGCCGCCGCCGATCTCACACCTCACTTTCGTTGACGTCGGCGTGCGGACGATCGCTGTTTCACCATCGAGTAGCCCGCCCTGCTGCTGAAGCGTTCCGTCAGGTAGATAAATGCGATAAGTCTGCGCGTGCAGTGCTTCCCCGACACCGAAATTTGCTACGACCGATGATACGTCGAAACTCTGCGTATATTCGTGGGTAAGGTTCTGCGGCAAACTACTCACTGGAAGCGGCGGGATGGAATAGCGCATGCTGGCCGGTCCACTGAACGAATGTTGCGCGCCCTTGAACTCGACGGTTCCCGGAGCGTGCCCGCGGATATTGCCGCCTTCAAGCGTGATCGAAGCACCACCTGCCGTGAGCACCAGCTTTCCACCCGCCGCGATCTCGATGTCTCCTTGCGCCAACAGTTTGAGAACTTCTTTGGCGATCACCTCGACATTCGCGTCATGAGACTGGATCTGCACGGGCCCCTTCGTAAATAACCTAATCGCTGTCTGCGAGAACATCCCGATTGCCTTGGCGGCATTTACGATGAATGCTCCAGCAGATCCGATGTGCGTGTTCAGGCCGCTGACCAAATTGATATGGCGATCGGCTGTCATGTGCATCGAGTCTTGCGTAGACGTGCCGACACCGAAAGGGCTGGCGAGCAGCAAAATCGCCTTCTTGAACGCATTCGCGCTACCCGTTCCGCCACCGGCCGTGCGACCGCCCCCAGCTTCTGGTGTCTCAGACTGCTGGGTGGCATCAGTGAACAGCTTGAGCGAATCGTGGCTGTCCTTGAGGCTGTCTGCGTGGTGCTGGACGCCGACGTTCGACAGCGTCTCAACAATGCTCTCGGCGCCGATCAATTGGCGCTGTGCTTCACTGACGTCGAGCTGATCATCGTTGTGCGCCTTCGGATGCGTTCCAATATATGCACCGCGATTAGCCCGCACACCGAGATAATCATCGGTATGCAGCAATGCACCTTTACCGAGGTATCGGCCCCGTGCATTGTTATTGCCCGCATGGTCGATCAAGACCCCTTGGTGATACAGGCTGTAGCTGTTCCCGACCCTACCGGTGTAGGTGGTCAGTCGCGTAGCACCCTGATTCGTGGAATCGTCGTGCACGAACGCATTGTATGCGCCGCTCTTGCCGAAGCCACTCGACATGAGACCAGACAGCAGGACGTTGCTATGCCACTGGGGAGGCGTTGTCTGGGACGGCAAACGCCCTAGTACATACGGCCGATCGCAATCACCTTGAAAATAGTCGACCAGGACCCACTCGTTCTTGCGTGGCACATGCACGCCCCCGTATCCATAACCAGTGTCGGCTTGCATCACTAGCAGCGGCGGCGATGTTTGCGAGTCCTCAGTTGTGCTACGCTGGTCCCACGGATAAACCACGAAGATGCGATTGCGCTCGTCTGCCCATGCTTCTTCGTTATCGGGGCCACTCACGAGTGCATGCTCGGCATGCATCAGCGGCTTCTTGTGCTCGAACGGACTGCGATACTCGACGTTGGTACGCTGCGATTCCACTTTCACCATGTAGACGCCGGCCAAGCCGTCGACAGGATTGGCCCGTGAGCCGAATTGACTGCCGTGCTGCCGGCGCAAGTCCGACAATTCGCTCTGCAAACTCAGTGGATACGTCGCGGCGTGATTGGATAGCGGCACATTGTTTTCAATGAACCACTCGACCTCGACGACCATGAACTCCCGAAGATTCGGATCGACCGTCATGTGCCGCGTATGATGTTCGAGGGTGAAGCGAGAACCAGCATCGAGCCATCGCCCCCCCCCCAAGGCCGATGTATCGGCGAGCTGCAGAAGTCCAAGCCTGAGTGCGATTGGAGGCGCGCCGTTGTCCATCGTTCGAGGTCGGATAGGCGTACGACAGTGCTTCGCGCACTATCATCGGCGCGTACGGGATTTCGCGCTTCACTTGCTGACGTCGTTCTTCCGTCATGTACGTGATTGCGCTGTCGCCAAGATCGCTGCGCACCGAGTAATTCTGTTGCGGATTCTTGTAGTTAAAGGAGGTCGTCGCGTAGGCGAGGAGAGGTGGCCTCACTCGTTCGGACAGTTTTCTGAGATTTTTAAGTGGAGCGGCCGAGGCAATCATGCTGCCGATTTGATCGCAGGCAGCGTCGCGAAG
>NZ_CADFEO010000048.1:0-5420 GCF_902833075.1 Burkholderia sp. BCC0405 | reverse complement strand
GGCTGATCGAGATCGCGCTGAAGAACAACCGCGACCTGCGCGTGTCGGTGCTGAACATCGAGGCGGCGCGCGCGCAGTACCAGATCACGCGCGCCGGGCTGTTCCCGACGCTCGATGCGACGGGTACCGGTAACCGTCAGCGCCTGCCAAATTCACTGTCGGTGGCGCCGGGCCGGAACATTACGACGACCTACAACGTCGGCCTTTCGGCGTCGTGGGAGCTCGACCTGTTCGGCCGCGTGCAGAGCCTGAAGGACCAGGCACTTGCACAGTACCTGTCGACGTCTTATGCGCGGCAAGCGCAGGAGATCTCACTGGTGTCGCAGGTGGCTGACCAATACCTGACGCTGCTGTCGACCGACGACCTGCTGAAGGTTACCGAGAACACGCTGAAGACGGCGCAGGACTCGTACAACCTGACGAAGCTGCAGTTCGACAACGGCACGGGCTCCGAGCTCGACCTGCGTCAGGCGCAGACGGTGGTCGAGACGGCGCTCGCGAACCAGCAGGCGCAGGCTCGCTCACGTGCGCAGGCGCTGAACGCGCTGGTGCTGCTGATCGGCGAGCCGCTGCCGGACGACCTGCCGGCGGGCATGCCGCTCGACGCGCAGAACCTGCTGACGGATGTGCCGGCAGGCCTTCCGTCCGACCTGCTGACGCGTCGCCCGGACGTGATGCAGGCTGAGCAGACGCTGTTTGCCGCGAACGCGAACATCGGCGCGGCGCGCGCTGCGTTCTTCCCGAGGATCTCGCTGACGGCCGCATTCGGCACGGCGAGCCCGACGTTGGGCGGCCTGTTCAAGGCCGGCACGGCGGCATGGTCGTTCGCGCCGAATATCGCGCTGCCGATCTTCGAAGGCGGGCAGAACATCGCGAACCTCGATCTCGCGCACGTGCAGAAGCGCATCGAGATCGCCAACTACGAGAAGGCGATCCAGTCGGCGTTCCGCGACGTGGCCGACGGGCTGGCCGCACGCGGCACGTACGACCAGCAGATCGCGGCGCTCGAGCGCAACGAGCACGCGCAGCAGCGGCGCTTCGACCTGTCGGACCTGCGTTACAAGAACGGTGTCGACAGCTACCTGCCGGTGCTGACGGCACAGACGGACCTGTACACGGCGCAGCAGTCGCTGATCAGCGCGCGTCTGGCACGCTGGACGAACCTGGTCGACCTGTACCGTGCATTGGGCGGCGGCTGGATCCAGCGCGCAGGCGAAACGCCGCGCGCGCCGGATACTACTGTCGACCATGGCAGGGTAGAAGATTCGTCTCAAAACTAGGTTTTGCTTATTTATGTTGCCATGGCGGTGGACGCCCGTGACGCAGGAATCGTACGAGTACTTTCGTCACAGGCGGAAGAGCCGGGTCGACTTTGGTGTTGGAGGAGCATGCCGATGCGGTAGAGCTTCTTGAAAAGCGGAGCCCCAAGATCGCTACGATATTTCCGAGGTTGACCGCTCAGTCATACAGAAGGGTACGAACACTACCCATTTTCGTGAATGCGCGCTTAGCAGTAGTTTTGTGTCGCGAACCCGTGGGGTTCTCGTGCTCTAACCGAGATAATCATATGTATTCAAGATTCGTCAGAGTCGCGTTGATATTAGGGCTACTATCCGCGATCGGACCGTTTGCTATCGATATGTACTTGCCGGCGCTGCCCGTGATTAGTCGGAGCCTGGGTGCTGACATGAGCACAACCCAGTTGAGCTTGACGGCATTCTTCGTCTCGATGGGCGTCGGCCAACTCATCTTCGGTCCCGTATCGGACGCCGTCGGACGCAAGCCTCCACTTTATTTCGGCTTGGCATTGTTCGTCGTCGCGAGTATCGGCTGCGCACTGGCCACGAGTATCGAGACGCTTGTCGCGCTTCGCTCCGTGCAAGGTCTCGGCGCCGCAGCGGGCATGGTGATTCCGCGCGCCGTGGTGCGTGACCTGCATACTGGCAACGACGCCACACGATTGATTTCGATGCTGATGCTGGTATTCGGCATTTCGCCGATTCTTGCGCCGCTGGTTGGCAGCGTCGTCGTTGCCCATCTGAGCTGGCGCGGTGTTTTCTGGGTGGTGACGGCCGCGGCACTAGTCGGGCTGCTACTGGCTTCGACGATGCTCTCGGAGTCGCATACGCGCGACGCGCGAATCGGCGGCGGCTTTGGCGCAACCCTGCGTTCTTACGCGCTGTTACTGCGCAACGGCCGCTACCTGGGTCTCGTGCTCATCGGTAGTTGCGCGTTTGCAATCTTCTTCATCTTCCTGGCTACCTCGCCATTTGTGCTGATCAACCACTATGGCCTGTCGCCTGCGCAATATGGTGTTGCCTTTGGGTTCAATGCGGCATCGTTCTTTCTCGCGGCACAACTTAACGGTGAATTGTGTGAGCGCTTTGGAATCGAGCAGGTGATCAAGGTCTGCGTTCATGCGTGCAGTGCCGTCATGCTGATCCTGCTAACCTACTACGTTGCGATCGGCGACCGGCTGTGGGTATTGATTGGCCTTTACGCTCTTGCCAGCGCATTCATGGGCGTCGTCATCCCCACGACAGGTGTACTCGCGCTGGAGCAGCATGGCCGAATCGCAGGAACGGCGTCCGCGCTGCTGGGAACGGTGCAGATCCTGACCGGCGCAGTCGCGGTGGCCGTGATGAGCAGGTTCGCGAGCGACAGTCCATTGCCTATGGTCGCTGGCATGACAGCCTGCGGATTGATTGGCATCGGGTTGTCGTGGATAACGTTGGGTGGCCGATCGGCAGGAAGTGTTCGTGCGCGCTGATTCTACGGACGAGGCACGTTGTTTCTGGTTTGCTCCGATTCCGCGTACGGCTAAAGATTCGATAACAATATTTTCAATTCAATCGATTTCCACATCATGACTTTCAAAACCATCGTTGTTCTAGGTGCGACCGGGCAACAGGGCGGTGCTGTGGCCCGTTCGTTAAGGGCGGACGGCCATTGGTATATTCGCGCACTTTCACGAAACCCTAACTCCATTGCGGCGAAGCAATTGGCTGCGGATGGCATTGAGGTCGTCGCGGCTGACCTGGACGACCCCGCCTCGTTGCGAGCCGCCTTTGCCGGTGCCCTTGGCGTTTTTTCCGTTCAAGGCTCGGAGCAAGGCGCGGCAGTCGAGACTCGCCGGGGCATCGCCGCAGCGGATGCCGCACTCGCCGCAGGTGTACAGCACTTCATCTATGCATCGGTAGGCGGTGCCGATCGACGCTCGGGCGTGCCGCATTTTGAAAGCAAGCGGCTCATCGAGGAGCATATCCTCAGAATTGGCCTACCAGCCAGCATTGTTCGTCCCGTGTTCTTCATGGAAAATTTTAGTAACCCTGTACAGCGAACTGTGTTGTTGGCGCTTTTACGCAGCTACGTGCCCAAGACGAAGTCGCTCCAAATGATCGCAGTTGCCGACATTGGCAATTGGGTTGCGCAAGCATTTGCCCGCCCAGGTGATTTTCTTGGTAAGGCCGAGGAAATCGCCGGCGTCGAGTTGACCCGCGCGCAGATTGTCTCCACCTTCAAGAACCACGGTTGGTCGGTCGGGTTGCCTTTCCCTCTGCCCAGATTTCTTTTCCGTCCGCTGCCCTATGATTTTCGGAAGATGTTTGCTTGGTTTGGAGAGGCAGGTTACCTAGCCGATATACCTGCGTTGCGTGCACGCCAACCCGACGTCCTTACCCTCGAAAAATGGCTCGTTGAGCAAGGCGGTGCATCGCGAACCGGTAAAACGTAATTCGCTCTTGGAAATCGGGGTGGGATTGAATTTTATGATCAATGCTGGTGTTGAGTTGTCTGATTTCTGACGTGTCAGGATAATTCACGCGATCACGCTCTACTTATGGTGGCGGATGGGGCTATTCATGTAGCCATTGGCAATCTATGCCAAGCTCCTCACTCGTTTCGTCAGGAAAGGAAAGGGGGCTAGCTATGGGCTCGTCCGCGAACGCTATTCTTCAGGAGAATGAAATCTATCTGTGATAAATGTTCTGAATCATTGGCCGTAATCGATATAGTATTCATCTTGATGGGTTGAGTGTTGCCGCTTGAAGGGCATGTTTCCAGACGAATCGCTTGTATAGTGAGGCGGCGGAGAGCCATTATTTTATGCTAATGTGAAATTAAGATGAGGTGAGCGATGGGGTGTTGGGTGCTATTAGGTGCATGGATTGAATATTTTGATTATATGTGGTGCCTTTTTTAATTGGATTCGTGAAATCTTATCAAGAATATATCGAGGAAATGGCGAGGCTCGAATCTCAGATTTCGGAGCGTAGACGAGCCAATGCAGAGGCAATATTGCTTGAGATCAAATATTGTATTCGAGAGTTTGGTTTTTCGCCAAGCGATATATTTTCTGCCGAAACTCTACGCAATGCGACAAAGCGAAGGCCACGTTATTTCGATCCTGTTAGCGGGGCGACCTGGTCAGGAGTAGGGCGTGTGCCTAAGTGGATTGGCGATAAGGATCGTGAGCAGTTCAAGATAGACGGTTTAGATCGTGAAAAATGAGATGTTTGATTTTGGAAATGAAACGGAAATCTGATGCCTCGCGTGCTTGCAATAGAGGGGGCAGCCAATGGCCGAGGTCGTGCCATGACTTGGCGTCGGCTTGCGTCGTTTCTTTTCGTGCTCCCTTTTGGGAGCAAGCGGTACCTTGTCGTAGCCGCTCGCTGCATCCCGCTGGCGGGCACGAATCGCCCGGAAAGGTATCGAAAGCAAAGAGCGTCTGGGACGTCATCGATGGATTGTCGAGCGTACACATTCTGGCTTGCCGGCTTCGGCCAGCTTCGTATCCGTTTCGAGCGTTGACTCGACATTCATTCCGCGCTCCTTTCTCTGGCCGCCGCCGTCATCCGTTCTCGCTTCGTTCGGGACTTGTGTTAACGGCTCTTAGTCCGGACTGCAGTTAGAGTCTGAGGTTGAAACTGCCGTTTTGCATCGTGAACCGGGGCGAACTGCACAGGCGTCAAATAGCCGGACGAACTATGAGCCCGCTCGGTGTTGTACTCAATACGCCATTCCTCAGTCAGCCGCTTGGCGTGGCGCATTGACACGAACCCATGCTCGTTCAGGCATTCATCGCGGACCTGCCCGTTGAAGCTCTCGATGTAGGCATTCTTCACCGGCTTGCCAGGCCGAATGAACGACAGCGTGACACCTGATTCGTAGGTCCGTGCCCCAGTACCTTACGAGTGAAATCCGGTCCGTTGTCCCGGGTGATGGTTGCGGGTAAGCCTTGCATCTCCCTGAGCCGTTCGAGCACTTGCTGCACCCGCAAGCCCGATAGCGAAGTATCAACTTCAATGGCCGGGCACTCGCGCGTGTATGGAGTTGACCCTGTAATCCCGGACACAGCGTCACACTAAGGTTGCTGAATCCATTGCGCGACGGAACGCTCTTGGCGAGCGATATTTCAACGC
>NZ_CADFEO010000047.1:0-6313 GCF_902833075.1 Burkholderia sp. BCC0405 | reverse complement strand
TCGACAGCCAACCCTGGTTGTCATACGCGTATTCCGTGCGCGTGCCATTGCCCAGCTCCACACGCGTGCGACGGTTCAGCGCGTCGTAGCTGTATTTCGCCAGGCTCGTCGTGCCGTTCTCCAGCAACTGCGACGGCCGGCCATAGCCGTCGTACGCGATCCCTACGTGGAAACCATCCGGCCATCCGTCTCTGCGTCAACCTGATTGGCCAGTGATTCAAGGGTCCGCGAAAATTGCCGGAAGTGCTCGGCGGTCGGGTCGCGTCTCCCGGCAAGTTGCTGACCGCCAGAAACGCAGGTTTGAAGAGCACCTTTGCGATCGCCGAGAAGCCACTTTTGCGCTTCGCGACCAAATTACATTCGTGTCCCACGTGTACTACCCGAAGTCGCTCGCGTTGCCCATGCCCGTGCGGCCTTCCAGCGGGTAGCTCGTACGGTAAAGCCGGTCGACCGTCAGGAAGCTCAGTTACACGCCGTCATCCGTCCGGGCCGGCCATACTCAAAACGCGTCGCAAAACCGACAGGACGACAGGATCGATCGCGCCAATCTGATTGTCGTTCCCGTCGTATGCGTCACCGAGGATCTTCTGCGCACTCACAACGTCTTGGAGGCGGTCGTTCGCGTCGGTCATGTCAAGCTTCGCCTCGCGTAGTTCTCTCCCCGAGTTAAGCGTTCTCCGTGCTTGGCACCCTCAACAACGACGCCCGCACATGGCACGCGTCAGAACAACTCTCTATGACTAAATTATCCTGCCTCTATGCAGCTCACATACGAGGAAATGTCCACCACTTTTTGGGAAGAAAAATTCATCTCTTCAAGCGACACAGCCTTTGCCAATTCCGCCAAATCGGGGGCATATAGCAATGAAATATCAGAAATTGGATTAGTCGGAATTGCCACCAACTCATATGCACGCAAAGCCGACTGTTCGGATCGCTCAATATCCGTCCAATCAAAAACAAACAAACCTCGCTCGGCCAAATCGACAAAATCATCGGGCCGCTTGACTGACACGAGAAGTTGAGCCCTCGAAACAATCGGCAGCTCACAAAGCCGGCCTTCAATATCATCGATATTAATACGTTCAAAATCAAATGTTACTTCAGGAATTGGCCCACACCCCGCAGTAATGAATGCACCTATATTTCCTTCACAATCAGATGCCAACCAGACACAATCGACACCTTCCGGATATGATCGCATGCTCATTTTCAATTCCTCATTGACCACTCCGTAGCTGTATTTCGCCAGGCTCGTCGTGCCGTTCTCCAGCAACTGCATATGTTTAATAAAATTCTTGATCACCCAAACTGCCACCCCAGAAATTAATCATCAATTTTCCACTGTATTTTTTTCACCATCAGGCAACCCCTTAATCTGGATAGCCAAATTCGCCCGAATCCGCATAGCCTCTACCGCATTCGCGGCATATAAATTATCTACGGAAAAATTCCCCCCGGTCACAAATGGTATCTTTGGCACAAGTCGCGCACCAAGCGTCAACATCCCTTCAGATTTTTGCCACTCATGGGCCAATGGATACCCCGTTATATACTCACAATCTTCCAGAATGAGTTTCGCCCACCCCTCCAAATCATGCGCCAGATGCTCAAAATTGGCAGTTTCCGGATCAAACGAATACACACCATCCGCTCTAATACAAAACTGACCACCAAAAATATCTTCCGCAAAGAACACAGCGCCCTCCGCCAAGTCTTGGTATGCGCCAACCCAGAGGTCTGGAGCATTCCACTCGACCACACCAATCTCGTCACCAATGGAATGGGACGGCAAAACGTGGAGCGCCGACTCAAACGCATAGAACCCGTTTTTTCGCTCAAGCAACGCGAGCAAATCTTTCGATACTGCCCCAATCATGCCAAGCTCCTCCCGTGGCAGCGTTAAAGACAATGAAGCACTCCCAATATCTACCAGCTTTTCTAGAAATTTTCCCATTTGCCAATCCGTTATACGTATGTTGACTTGTGTACCGTTTGGCAACCCTCGACATTGGGCGCCAATACATGATCCAGCTCCACGATTATCCGCCGGACTGATAGGACGAACAGACGCCCCTACTCCTTCTTCCTTAAACATCGCTGGCGGATACTCGTCCCGGTCCCTACCTGGTACACGATTAGTACCTCTCGGCGAGTTTCGCCGATTTGCCGCCGCCCCAACTCGATCAATTGCCAGAGCTGAGGGTTTTCCAGCGTTTTGGGCAGTCTCAAATGGAGCCATAGCCGTTTAATAGCTCGGCCCACTCGCGAACTCCGCACGACTGAACTCAAACGCGGTCGCACTCCCCAGCGTCGAGTTATTAAACGCCTTGGCCGACGCCGCCGTAAGCCCACTCGGATCAGTCAGGTTGACCGGATTGTTCCCGACATACGCATACCAGTTCAGATTGGTGGAGAAAATCCGCCAGGAAAAACAGTCTGATCATCAAATAGAGCTCCTTCAAAATCGGCATCAGCTATTCGTGTGCAGATCATGTTTGCCCCCCTGAGGTCCGCGCCTCTAAAGCTAGCAAACCCGACGTCCGCACCGTTGAGATTTGCATCGCGCAAATTGGCACCGGAAAAATCCGCCCCAATCAGCTTGGAATCAACTAGAATGGCGCCTTCTAGATTGGCTATATCCAGTGCAGCATTCATCATCTTTGCGCGCTCGAACTTGGCCTGCTTCAAGATTGCCCCTGTGAAAAGAGCCCCACGCAGATCTGCGTCTACGAAAACAGTATCGGTAAGATCCTGCCCTTCGAATATCGCTCGATGAAGATTTAAGCCGTTTAACTTCGCACCACGAAGCGTCTGCGCGTCAATCTCAACAGTAACGCCGGTTTGACAAACAATAAAAATCATCGATTACCCCAATCACTAGGATCAATTTTTAGGTTCTGTACAGGTTGAGTTCTTCCAGCTTGGCCAGGAGAAAGGGTGCCGGCCGTTTGAGCTGGCTCTCTACCCACAAGCCTTCCCGCAACGTATCGATGATTGCCGTCGACGATAACCTTACCATCGACCTTGATTGCGGGTGCAACTTCACCAGCCTCCAGGCGGCGAACATAGTTTTCAACTGCAGGCTTTGAAATGGCACCTTGGGCGGTCTTCAGTTCGGAGCCCTTCAGAGCGGCACGAATCGCATCATCAGTAACAGCAACTCCCTTCTTCGCTGCCCCCATCCCCTTGACGACACCAAGCGCACCCACTGCTGCGGCGCCAGCCGGAAGTCCATCCAAGATCCGTGAGGCAGATTCAACCACTCCATCGGACTTGAATCCGGCGACGGACGCGTTCCACCAATTTCCTATTGTTTGCGTCAGGTTGCTACTTGAGCACCCCTCCATCCCTGTCGGATCGGCAAGGTTGATCGGATTGTTCCCAACATACGCATACCAGTTCAGATCATCCTTATACCCGATCGGATCCGTCTGCAGGAACCGCCCCAACCCCGGCGAGTACATCCGCGCCTTGTAGTAATACAGCTCCAACGGCGCCAGATACTGCTGCCCCGTATAACCGAACCGCGACGCCAGCGTCCCATTCGTCTCCCCGAACGGCCCATACGCCTGGCTGCTCGTCGTCGCGCCGCTGCCATTCGCCAGCGCCACCACACTGCCCTGCTGGTTCGCATACAGCCAGCTCTTCGCCGCCGTACCCGCCCCTTCATACTGCACCAGCGGTTCATCAATCCCGGGACCAAACACGTAACGCCGCACCAGCTTGCCGCCGCCGTCGTATTCACCCACCAGCTTCTGACCGTCGTACAACAATGCCGTATCGACGCCATTGATACTCGTCTTGACCAGTCGACCTTCCGGGTCGTACGTCAATGCCGCGCTCGTGCCCGAACGGCTTGCCGTCTTCAGCCGGTTATCCAGGTCATACGTATACGTCCACGCCCCGTCGCTCGTCAGGTTGCCGTTGCGGTCATATCTCACCGCCTTCCCGGCTACCCCCGTGTACTGGTTCAGCGCGTTCGTCGCGTACGTATTCGACACCGCCACAGGCACCCACCCGTACCGGTTGTTCGACACGCTCGACTGCTTGACGTCCCCCAACCGGTTACGCGTAAAGCTCGACAGCCAGTCCTCCGCGCTGCTCGTGAAGCGGTGATTCTGCGTCGACAGCCAACCCTGGTTGTCATACGCGTATTCCGTGCGCGTGCCATTGCCCAGCTCCACACGCGTGCGACGGTTCAGCGCGTCGTAGCTGTACTTCGCCAGGCTCGTCGTGCCGTTCTCCAGCAACTGCGACGGCCGGCCATAGCCGTCATACGCGATCCCTACATGGAAACCATCCGGCCATGCAACATCCGTCACGTTGCCCGCCGCGTCGTAGCGGTAGCTCAGCGTCCGGCCCGCCGCGCTCGTCTGCGTCAGTTGACCCAACCCGTCGTAGCTGTTCGTCACCGTCTGGCCGCCATCGCTGTACTGCGATGCCGTCTTCAGGCCGCGCAAGTCATAGCTGTACTGAACGTTACCCACGCCTCCAGGGAACGTCCGTGTACTCACGCGATTCAACGCATCGAACGTCTGCGATACCGTCTGGCCGTCACGCTTGCGCTGCGTGACCAGATTGCCGTTCCCATCCCACGCGTACTGCTCGAAGTCGTTCGCGTTGCCCATCCCAGGACGACCTTCCAGCGGGTAGTGCGTCCGGTAAAGCCGATCGTGACCGTCGTACAGGTTGACCGTCGTATTGCCCTTCGCGTCGGTCGTCGTCGCCACCGTCCCGTTCGGGTTGTACGCATAGCTCACGTACGTCTGCTCCAGACCCGTACCCACTGCCTTGCGCATGCCCCCATCAAAGGCTCTTATTCATCCATGAAATCAATCTTTTTCGATCTTCATCACCTCAATTCCCCCATCCTTTTCCACCCAAACCTCCTCATTCCCAGAGGAATCAATCATGAAACCGGATCCAGGCGGCATTCTAAGAAATTTAATCGCACTCGGAAGCACATCACCCAAATGCTCCGTATGAATTGGTTTGAACTTACGATCTTGCGCGGACGAATTTCCACAATAAAAATACCAACTTATTTTCTCCCCCTCTGCCAACATCACTCGCTCCCCATGCACTGGGAATTTACCGAGCGTTTCGAAAGCGACCGCAACCATCCCCTCAGGCCCCACCTCAGAGAGACCATATATAGCACAGGTCTCTCTTTGCAAATTTTGCAATGCAGACCATTCATCCGTCGTCACGATCAACCTCCATCAAGTCGAGATACCCCGCCACAAGCGGCGGGGAAAATATTTATTTCATTTAACGAAAAAATAATTTTATCCAATCATCTAATTCTAGAATCCAGACCCACTCTTTTTCATTCCAGACAACATTCCATCGCCCAAAGAATTCGACGAAAGCGGCCACGAGACGAACCCAATCGGATCGTTTTTTACGTCGTTCCACAATGCTGCTGCTGCATTCGCCGCAGTCGAAGCTACCGCCCCTGCAACACCTGCCACTGTGTTTTTCGCTCTTGCAACGGCCGACAAAATCCCTCCTTGGGCATTAGAGCAAGTCAAGCAACTCGGATAAAGCCGCTGGGCTTCGCCAGGAGCAGCCAATGACGTAGGATTAATATGATCTCCCACAGGCAAGCCCGATTTAGTTCCAAAATCCTTAGTGCCGCAGATATGGCAAGGATCCCCCTGCCTTGCAAGTGCTTCTCTTTCCGCCTTGGTCACGCGAGTTCCTGTCGCCGCTACGCCATCCCCGGCATGCGGCCCCGGCTTAAACGTCTTAATAATCGCTTTTACAACTTCCGTAACTGCCGCTTCACCGCTCGGATCCGTCAGATTGATCGGATTGTTCCCAACATACGCATACCAGTTCAGATCATCCTTATACCCGATCGGATCCGTCTGCAGGAACCGCCCCAACCCCGGCGAGTACATCCGCGCCTTGTAGTAATACAGCTCCAACGGCGCCAGATACTGCTGCCCCGTATAACCGAACCGCGACGCCAGCGTCCCATTCGTCTCCCCGAACGGCCCATACGCCTGGCTGCTCGTCGTCGCGCCGCTGCCATTCGCCAGCGCCACCACACTGCCCTGCTGGTTCGCATACAGCCAGCTCTTCGCCGCCGTACCCGCCCCTTCATACTGCACCAGCGGTTCATCAATCCCGGGACCAAACACGTAACGCCGCACCAGCTTGCCGCCGCCGTCGTATTCACCCACCAGCTTCTGACCGTCGTACAACAACGCCGTATCGACGCCATTGATACTCGTCTTGACCAGTCGACCTTCCGGGTCGTACGTCAATGCCGCGCTCGTGCCCGAACGGCTTGCCGTCTTCA
>NZ_CADFEO010000046.1:0-9814 GCF_902833075.1 Burkholderia sp. BCC0405 | reverse complement strand
TCCGTAAACCGGCTCTTCTTCATGACTTCCTTTTCTCCGTTGGAAGCCATTCTCTCAAGTTTCAACTGGTCCGAAAATTCCAGGGCAGGTCAGCGCGCCAGCGTGGTGAAGAGGCGCAACGGCGGGTGGCCCCGCATGATCCGGTCGATCGATGCGGCGATGTCGGGGGCGAATGGCGGCACCGCGCATGCGATACGCTGAGTCATGTGAACTCCTTCGTGCTCGTGGCCGGTGCGTGTGCATGCACGAATGTGCCGATAGTCATACCAGCAGCGTAGGCGGCATGCTTTAAAAAGTAAAGCAATGGGAAAGGGCGAGCGTCGACTTTGCAATGCGGCGTGCGCGCCCACATCGCAACGATTCGTTGACGTCACGCGACGTTTGCTTTAAAAAGTACAGCATGACCACACCCAAGATCGGACAGCGCGTTCGCGGATCGAAGACAGGGCGACCCATCATGGTCGTGCTGGATCTGCTCGGGCGGCGCACGACACTGCGCATCCTGTGGGAGCTGCGCGGCGAGCCACTCACTTTCCGTGCACTGCAGGAAGCCTGCGACACGAACGCTCGCCTGCTCAACACGCGCCTGACCGAGCTCAAGGCATCGGGCCTCGTCGAGCATGGCGAGGGCGGCTACTGCACGACCGCCGAAGGCCGGCGGCTCGAGGCGGCGCTACAGCCGTTGCTGGGGTGGGCGAAACAATGGGCGAAGCGCGACCCGGACGGGCTCGACGCGGCAGATCGCGAGCAATCCGGTCAGGATCGCTGATCGATCGACACGCCAGCGTGCATCGCAACCTCGCGCCGGTTCGCGCATCCTGCGCGAGCCATTTTTGTCTGCGGAGTCCTTTCATGTCGGTTCGGGCCGTCATCTTCGATTTCGATCTGACGCTGGCGGATTCGTCCGCCGCGATCGTCGAGTGCACCGAGTACGCGTTGGATCAGCTTGGCGCAGCCGGCGCGACGCCGGCGCAGATCGGCGCCGTGATCGGGCTGCCGCTGCATGAGATGTTTCGCACGCTGACGGGCGAAACCGAACCGGCGCGGGCCGATGCGTTCGCGCGTCGCTTCGTGGCGCGCGCCGACGAGATCATGGTGCCCGGCACCCGGATCTATCCCGAAGTGCCGCCGCTGCTTGCCCGGTTGCGAGAGCAAGGGCTCGCCGTCGCGATCGTGTCGTCCAAGTTTCGTTACCGGATCGAGGCGATTCTCGAGCGCAACGGTTTGCAGTCGCTCGTCGACGTGCTGATCGGCGGGGAAGACGTGCAGCGTCACAAGCCCGATCCGGAGGGGCTTGTGCAGGCACTGGCGCGACTTGGGCTGCCGGCTCGCTCGGCGATCTACGTCGGCGATCATGCGGTGGACGCGCAGGCGGCCGAGCGGGCCGGCATGGCGTTCGTCGGCGCAGTGAGCGGGATGACGTCGTTCGACGGATGGGCACGAGCGGGCAAGCAGGCGGTGGCCGCGCATATCGGCGAACTGGACGCGATCGTGCATCGGATGCAGCGTGCTTCGGGCAACGCCCGCGTCGACGCCGAACGCGGCGCGGAACCGGCCGACCGACCCGTTTCCCGCAACAGTCCGGCAGCGCGCGACGGATTCTGCGACCATCGCCGTTAAAGTCATACCCGCCACTCGATCCGTCGCCATGTCACTCATTTCCGTCGCCTTCGCCAGCCTTCGATTCTCGCGCGTGCTGCCGGCAGCACGAACCCTGTCATCTGCCGTTTCGCTCGCGGCCGCGTGTGCCGTGCTCGGCGTGCCGGGCGGCGCGCGTCCGGCCGAAGCCGCTACGTCCACGCAACGCGAACGCCTCGAGGCGCCGGTCAAGGCCGTCGCCAGCCAGCGGTTGGCCGTCGATACGCCGCAGGGCAGCGCGGTGTTGCCTGTCTATGCCGACCATCCGCTCGACCACGCCGCGCCGGATATCACCCGCGTCTTCGTCGTGATTCACGGCACGCTTCGCAACGCCGACGCGTACTATGCATCGGGGCTCAAGGTCGTCGAGAAGGCCGGAGCGGCCGGGAAGGGCACGATGGTTGTCGCGCCGCAGTTCCTGACGCGTGCCGATACGCGCGCGTTTTCGTTGCCGGCGCAAACGCTGGCGTGGACGCAGGAAGGATGGAAGGGCGGCGAACCGGCCCGCCAGCCGGGCCCGATCAGTTCGTTCAAGGCGCTCGACGCATTGCTCGCGCATTTCGCCGACCGCAACCTGTATCCCGCGTTGTCGAGCGTGGTGGTGATCGGCCATTCCGCCGGCGCGCAGTTGCTGCAGCGCTATGCGGTGGCCGGGCACGAAGGCGATGCGCTGGAGCGGGCCGGCATCGCGGTGCGCTATGTGGTCGCGAACCCGTCGAGCTACCTGTATTTCGACGACGAACGGCCGGATGGCCAGGCGATCGCCGGCGGAACCTGCCCGAGCGCGACGGAGTGGAAATACGGGCTGAAGTCGGCGCCGCTTTATGTCGCGTCGCAGGACGTGCGCGATCTTGAAACTCGCTATGTCGCGCGTCATGTCGTGTACCTGCTCGGCCAGGCCGACACGAACCCGTACACCCACTTCATCGATCGCTCGTGCGCGGCGATGGCGCAAGGCCCGTACCGGCTCGCGCGCGGGCTCGCGTATTTCGACTACCTGAAGAAGCGGCATCCTGACGATCTCGCGCAGCAGGTCGTCGAAGTGCCGGGCGTTGGGCATGATGGTCTCGGCATGTTCACGTCCGCTTGCGGGCTGGCCGTGCTGTTCGGGCAGACGTTGCCGCAATCGTGTCCGGTCGTTACCGGTACGGCGCCGGACATGCGAGCGGCACGGCAGTGAGCGCCCGCGCGAAGGCCGCGCACGGTGAAAATCGATCGATCGGAAAAACGCAGGAATCGGCAAGATGAATGCAATCCCCTTCGAAGCACCCCCGGTTCAGGATGACGGCGTTGCCAGGAGCACCCCCTGAACGTCACGATCCTCGACGATTATTTCGACACGCTGCGCACGCTGCCGTGCTTTCGGCGCGCTGTTGCAGGGCCGCGTGTCATGCCGGGTTTTCCGGAATGGGCGGCGCGCTTGCGTCGAATACCGCCAGGCCTTCCATCGGGTCCGTCGGCGTATCCCACGGATGTGCCGCGATGGCGCGTTGTGCCGCTTCGTAGCCGGCCTGCCGGCGGGCGGCGATGCCGTCCGGCGTGAAATCGATGTCCTTCAGCTGATTGTCGCTGGCGAGCCGCGGCGCCGCGAGCTTGATCAGGTGCATCGTGGTTTCGCATCCCCACGCGGCGAGCCGGCGCACGGCCGGCGATGCGCGTTCGGCTTCCGGCACGTGGCGGGCCAGTTCGCGGATCACGTGGCGCAGCCGGTGGATCTGCTGCTGGCGCGCGATGTGGCTGTCGGTGCGGCTCGCATACTGGATGTCCTTCTGCCGCTCCGACACCTGCCAGATGCTCTCGGGCTCGGGGCCGGCCGGGTTCCACATCTGGACGGAGAAGATGATCGAGCTGCGGCGCGGGTTGTCGTCGAGCACGACCTCGACCGGCGTGTTCGAATACACGCCGCCATCCCAGTACGGTTCGCCGTCGATCCGGATTGCCGGGAACGCGGGCGGCAGTGCGCCCGAACTCATGATGTGCGCGATTCCGAGCCGCGTGTCGCGCGAATCGAAATAGCGCATCGTGCCGGTGCACGCATTGACCGCGCTGACGGTCAGGCGCGGGTGGCCCGCGTTCAACAGGTCGGGATCGATCAGCGACATGAGCGTGTCGCGCAGCGGCGCGATCCGGTAATACGACGCGCGATCGACGCCGAGGCGGACCATCGGGCCGAGCCACGATGCCGGATTGGGCTGGAAGAATCCCGCGATGCCGCCGCCGATGATCATCAGCTCGGCCAGCGTCCGGTCCCAGCCGGGCAACAGCGGCGCGGTATCGAAACGGGTCCGTTCGGTCACGCGGCGCCAGAACGCCGACAGTTTCTCGTAGCGCAGCCCTGGCGGGTTCCCGGCGATCAGCGCCGCGTTGATCGCGCCGATCGACGTCCCGACCACCCAGTCGGGCCGGATACCGGCTTCGTCCATCGCCTGAAAGACGCCGAGCTGGAACGCGCCCAGTGCGCCGCCGCCCTGGAGCACGAGCACGACTTGCCCGGGGAGATCCATGCGTGCCGGCTGGCTCGCGGTCATGGCTTGCCTCGCTGCGTGTGACGGTGGGTCGGATCCGGACGGATCGATTCAGTTTAGGCGATCGGCGGCGGGGGGCCGCCCGCAGTGCAACGTGCGGCGGCGTTTGCGTTGCCAATCGCTCCGACCCTCAAGTGCGTCGGCGGGGGGCGTGCCTGCGGCCGCTCGCGCGGCGCCTGGCCGCGCACGGCGCGTCGAACGGCCGCGGATAGCCGCTGCCGCGGCGTTCGGGCACAGCGACTGAGGTCGATCCTGGGCCTGGGCGGCTCCGTCAGCCACGCGGGCGAATGGGTGGAGACATTGCAGGCGCCCCATCGTCCGCCATTCGTCCGCGTGGATGATGCGCCGCGTCATTCGACCGTGATGGTCTCCTTCATGTACGGGTGAATCCCGCAGAACACCTTGTAGACGCCCGGTTTGTCGAAGCGGAACGAGTACGTCTCGTCCTGGTCGAGCGCCTTCGAATGAAAGATGCCGGCGTCGTTGACGACGGTGTGCGGTTCCGCGTCGAGGTTCTTCCATGTGATCGTCGTGCCGGCCTTGATCGTGGTCGACATCGGCGAAAACATGAAGTTGTGGATCGTCACGAGCGAGCCGTCCGGGGCTTGCGCGAACGCGGCGAGCGGGGCGGCGGCGCACAGGATCAGCGCCGCGATGAGGCGGGATTGCCTGAAGCGGGTCATGTCGGTCTCCTTAAGATTCGGCGCGTCACGCCAGCGTCGCGTCATGCAGCGACGACGCGACGGGATGGCCCGCGAATTCGACGGTCGTCACGCCGAGCATCGACGGCAGCCGGTCGCGCGGCACGGTGAGCGGCACGGGGCCCGGGCCGTTGCCGGCCGTCGGCTGCGGGAACGCGGTGGAGCGCGCGGTGTGGAACGTCACGTTGCCTTCGACCTTCGACACGATCTGGTGGATGTGCCCGTTGAGCACGGTGACCGAGCCGAAGCGGCGCAGCAGCGCCATCGTCTGCGGCGCATCGCCGGTGCCCCAGCCCCACGGCTCGTAGATGGTCCACATCGGCATGTGCGAGAACACGACGATCGGCGTGCTCGACGAGCGCCCCTTCAGATCCTGGGCGAGCCACGCGAGCTGGTCGTCGCCGAAGCTGCCGAGCCCGTTCGGCTTGAAGTGCATCACGTTGACGAGACCGACGAAGTGCACACCCGCGTGATCGAAGCTGTAATACCCGCGGTTGTCGGACGCCTTGCCGAACCGGCCGAAATATTCGGCGCCCGAACCGTCGGTGACGTCGTGCTCGCCGGGCACCGTATGAAGTTCCGGCACACGCAGCGCGGAGAGCAGTTGCGACGCGTGATCGAACTCCTCGGGCTTGGACAGGTGCGTGATGTCGCCGGTATGGATGGCCAGCGCGGGAATCGCCGGCATGCCGTTGACGAGCTCGATCGTCTGCTTCAGCGTGGCCGACACGTCGGGGTTCGCATCCTTGTTGAAGCCGATGTGCGTGTCGCTGATCTGCACGAACAGCGGGCGGCCCGCGTTGGCGGGAAGCGCGTCGCCGGCCTGCGCGAGTGCGAGGTCGAACGGCGTCAGGATGCCGCCCGACAGCGTAAACAGCGTGCCGAGGCCGCCGAAGGCCATGCATTGCAGGGCCTTGCGGCGCGACGGGTTGATGGGGGGCGATGAAGACATGTGAGCCTCGTATTCGTATGACGAAACCGGACGGCCGGATCGTCCTGGAATAAACCGGCGCCTTCGCGTGCCATACCGGCGCAGCGGCGGATTTATTCCCGCGCATGACGAGGTCGAGCACCCGTGTTCGCGGCTTGGCGGGCAGTGCAAGATTTTTGAAGGATGGCCTGTCAATGACTTGTAAGTGACACGTCACATTTACGTCACGACCGACCGATAGCCTGCCACTCCGAGTTACCTATCCGGAGCCCCTTCATGCCGAATCTCGCGGCAACGGAAACCAGCGGTGCGGTCAGCCACCGCACGCGTACCATCAGCCTCGCGCTGTTTTTTCTGATCATTGCCTGCGGGATCGTCTACGTCGGCATTCATCTCGGCGCCGACCTCAGTCCCGTCAGGGAAAGTTCGATCCTCCCGTTCCTGCTGCTGATCGTCGCGCTGCTGATCGCGCTCGGCTTCGAGTTCGTGAACGGCTTCCACGACACCGCGAACGCGGTCGCAACCGTCATCTATACGCATTCGCTCGACCCGCACCTCGCCGTCGTGTGGTCGGGCCTCTGGAACCTGTGCGGCGTGCTCGTGTCGAGCGGCGCCGTCGCGTTCGGCATCCTGCAGTTGCTGCCGGTCGAGCTGATCCTCCAGGTGGGCAGCGGCTCGGGCTTCGCGATGGTGTTCTCGCTGCTGATCGCGGCCGTCACGTGGAACCTCGCGACCTGGTATTTCGGGTTGCCGTCGTCGAGTTCGCACACGCTCGTCGGCTCGATCATCGGCGTTGGCCTGATGAACCAGATCGTCAGCGGCCCGTCGGCCACGAGCGGCGTCGACTGGAACCAGGCGCTCGGCGTCGGCAAGGCGCTGCTGTTCTCGCCGCTGATCGGCTTCGTGCTGTCCGCGCTCGTGCTGCTGCTGCTGAAGACGCTCGTGCGCGTGCCGGCGTTGTACCAGGAGCCGAAGGGCAACAAGCCGCCGCCATTCTGGATCCGCCTGCTGCTGATCCTGACCTGCACGGGCGTGTCGTTCGCGCATGGCTCGAACGACGGGCAGAAGGGCATGGGGCTGATCATGCTGATCCTGATCGGCGTGATGCCGACCGCGTATGCGCTGAACAAGGCCGTGACGCCCGACCAGACGAGCACGTTCGTCGCGGTGGCGCGCCACGCGTCGGCGACGCTCGTCAAGTATGCGGACCCGGCCGCGCAGTCGGCCGCGCCGCGCGCCGACGTCGAGGCGTACGTGCGCACGCACAAGCTGACGCCCGCGACGATTCCGGCGCTGGGCAAGCTCACCGACACGATCGCCGACCAGGTCGCGCAGGCCGGCGGCATCTCGAGCGTGCCGCAGAACCTCGTCGACAACGTACGCAACAACATGTACGTCGCGTCCGAGGCGATCCGGCTGATGGAGAAGGCGAAGGCGCCGGCGTTCTCGGTCGAGGACGCGAGCGCGCTCGAAGCGTTCAAGAAGCAGATGGACCGCGCGACGAAATTCATCCCGACCTGGGTGAAGGTCGCGGTCGCGATCGCGCTCGGCCTCGGCACGATGGTCGGCTGGAAGCGGATCGTCGTGACGGTCGGCGAGAAGATCGGCAAGTCGCATCTCACGTACGGGCAGGGCGCGTCGGCCGAGGCCGTCGCGATGCTGACGATCGGGATGGCCGACGCGTACGGGCTGCCGGTATCGACGACGCACGTGCTCGCGTCGGGCGTGGCGGGCACGATGACGGCCAGCGGCGCGGGCCTGCGCTGGGATACGGTGCGCAACCTCGTGCTCGCGTGGGTGCTGACGCTGCCCGCATCGATCGCGCTGTCGGCCGCCTTGTACTGGGTGCTGCACGGACTGTTCTGACCCGCGCCGGGGGGGCGCGACGTCCGGCCGCGCGATGCGCGGCCGGTCCCATCGATTTTCAATTCAACACAAGACGCTACCGATGGATATCAGTTTCGATCCGAACCGCACCGCGAACGCTTCGGCGTGGCGCGTGCTGCCCAACCGCTGGGATGCCGTCGCGTTTCCGCTGATCATCTGCCTGCTCGCGATGGCGATCGTCGGTTTCCACCAGACGATGGCGCCGATCGGCGTGCTGCAGACGCAGAAGATTTCGCTCGATCCGTCGAACCTGCCTGAATACGCGTTGCGCACCACGCTGCGGATGCTCGCCGCGATGGTCGCGTCGCTCGTGTTCACGCTCGTCTACGGCACGCTCGCCGCGAAAAGCCGCCGCGCGGGCATGGTGCTGATTCCGATCCTCGACATCCTGCAGTCGGTGCCGGTGCTCGGCTACATCTCGTTCACGGTCACGTTCTTCCTCGCGCTGTTTCCGGGCCGCGTGCTCGGTGCGGAGCTGGCCGCGATCTTCGCGATCTTCACGAGCCAGGCGTGGAACATGACGTTCAGCTTCTACCAGTCGCTGCGCACCGTGCCGCGCGACCTGAGCGAAGTGTCGCGCGGCTTTCACCTGACGCCGTGGCAACGCTTCTGGAAGCTCGAGGTGCCGTTCTCGATGCCGGGCCTGATCTGGAACATGATGATGTCGATGTCGGGCGGCTGGTTCTTCGTCGTCGCATCGGAAGCGATCACCGTCGGCAACCAGACCATCACGCTGCCGGGCATCGGCGCGTACCTCGCGCAGGCGATCAGCGACAAGAACCTTGGCGCGGTCGGCTGGGTGATCGTCGCGATGTCGGTCGTGATCCTCGCTTACGACCAGTTCCTGTTCCGCCCGCTCGTCGCGTGGGCCGATAAGTTCCGGATGGAGAACACCGCGTCGGGCGATGCGCCGCAATCCTGGCTGCTCGACATGATGCGCCGCACGCACCTGATCCATCAGTTGCTCGTGCCGGCCGGCTGGCTGCTGTCGCAGGCCGCGCGCATCCCGCTGCGCTTTCCGTCGCGGAAGGGCACGCGCGCGCGCGGGGCGTCGTCGCGCCGCGCGTCGCGTATCGGCGACATCGTGTGGGGCGCGTTCGTGATCCTGCTGACGGTGTACGTCGTGTGGCGCGTCGTCACGTTCGTCGCGACCGGCGTGACGATGGGCGAGGTCGGGCATGTGCTCGTGCTCGGGCTCATCACGCTGCTGCGCGTGCTGGTGCTGATCGCGATCGCGTCGGTGATCTGGGTGCCGCTCGGCGTGCTGATCGGGCTTCGCCCGGCGCTGGCCGAGAGGATCCAGCCGCTCGCGCAGTTTCTCGCCGCGTTCCCGGCGAACCTGCTGTTCCCGGTGTTCGTGATCGTGATCGTCCACTTCCACCTGAACGCGGACATCTGGCTGTCGCCGCTGATCGTGCTCGGCACGCAGTGGTACATCCTGTTCAACGTGATCGCCGGCGCGATGTCCTATCCGAACGATTACAAGGAAGCGACGAAGAATTTCCGCATCCGCGGCTGGCAGTGGTGGCGGCAGGCGATCCTGCCCGGCATCTTCCCGTACTACGTGACGGGTGCCATTACCGCGTCGGGCGGCGCGTGGAACGCGAGCATCGTGTCCGAGTTCGTGCAGTGGGGCGACACGAAGGTCGTCGCGCACGGCCTCGGCGCGTATATCGCGCAAACGACCGCGGCCGGCGATTTCCCGAAGATCATCCTGGGCATCGCCGTGATGTCCTTGTTCGTTACCCTGTTCAACCGTCTGCTGTGGCGTCCGATGTACGCCTATGCGGAATCCCGGCTCCGTCTCGATTGAGAGTAAGCGCGATGCAAAATTCGACCGTTATCAACGCCCCCGTCAAGACGTCCCAGCCGCTGCAGCCGCCGCGCCTCGGCGACGAAATCCTGCGCGTCGATCATGTCTGTCGCGGCTTCAACAAGTCGCAGGGCGAACTGCTCGTGCTCGACGATGCGAACCTGTCGCTGCGCGAAGGCGAGATCGTCGGGCTGCTCGGCCGCTCCGGCTCGGGCAAGTCGACGCTGCTGCGCATCATCGCCGGGCTGATCGAGCCGACCGGCGGCGAAGTGACCTATCTCGGCCAGCCGCTGCGCGGCCCGGCCGAAGGCGTCGCGAT
>NZ_CADFEO010000045.1:0-11040 GCF_902833075.1 Burkholderia sp. BCC0405 | reverse complement strand
GGCAACAACAGCACGGCGACGGGCCAGGCATCGAATGCGGCGGGCGACAACGGCACGGCAACGGGTCAGGCATCGGCGGCTGCAGGCAACAACAGCACGGCGACGGGCCAGGCATCGAATGCGGCGGGCGACAACGGCACGGCAACGGGTCAGGCATCGGCGGCTGCAGGCAACAACAGCACGGCGACGGGCCAGGCATCGAATGCGGCGGGCGACAACGGCACGGCAACGGGTCAGGCATCGGCGGCTGCAGGTAACAACAGCACGGCGACGGGCCAGGCATCGAATGCGGCGGGCAACAACAGCACGGCGACGGGTCAGGCATCGACGGCGTCGGGCAACAACAGTACGGCGACGGGCCAGGCATCTACGGCATCGGGTGCTAACAGTACCGCAACTGGCCAGGGCTCGACGGCATCGGGTACCAACAGCACAGCGAACGGTCAAGGGTCGATTGCGTCTGGTAACAACAGCAAGGCCGATGGTCAGAACGCGCAAGCAACAGGCAATAACAGTACGGCGCTGGGTCAAGGCACAATGGCCTGGGGCGACAACAGCACGGCGACCGGCCAAGGTGCATTGGCATCGGGTACAAACAGCAGTGCGTTTGGCCAAAATGCGAGGGCTTCAGGTCCGAACAGCACGGCACTGGGTTCGAATTCAACCGCAGCAGGGGCTAACTCCGTAGCGATCGGTGCCGGCTCTGTGGCGACACAACCGAACACGGTGTCGTTCGGCACACCAGGTAACGAGCGGCGTTTGACTAACGTAGCTCCCGGGGTTGCTCCGACCGACGCGGTGAATGTATCGCAGCTTAACTCTGTATCTGAACAAATGTCGGACGTTCGCGGCAAAGCGTTCGCGGGGATTGCCAGCATTGCTGCGATGGCCAATATTCCGGACGTTGATCAAGGTAAGACTATCTCGGTCGGTATTGGATATGGCACGTATCAAGGCTACTCGGCTGGCGCAATCGGGGCAAGTGTCCGAATTGCGCAAAACTGGAAAGCGAGGCTTAGCGTAAGCGTGAGTGGGGCTGGTGGGACTGCAGTCGGGGTCGGCACGAGTTGGCAGTGGTAGTTGTGGGGTAAAAGACGTTGTGCAGGAAGGTGCGTAGCACCTTCTTGATAGCTTCGAAACCCTAACTAAAACTGCATATAAGGTATATTTATGATTAATCTGAATAAGATGAGGCTGCTGGCTGGTTCGCTATTGGTGACAACGCTACTAAGCGGATGTGGTTGGCCGTCAAGCCCAGAACGTGCTGGTTTGACCTATAACACATATGCGATGAAGCTGTTAAATGGCGAGTCTGCATACAGAGTAATGTGCTATGGCGTGTTCGAAGGATCAAATGTCTGCCAGGAAGAAGCACAAGCGGCATGCCAAGGCCAACCGGTACGTCCGATTGATGCGACGTGGATTGGCGCCGTAGCCAGCTCACGTGAACTTTGGTTTCAATGTGGCGCAGCACCTGTCGTAGCTAAGCCGAAGCCGAACATTCAAGCGCAACCATCGCCGCCCCCGTTGCCGAAAGCGATTACGCTCAGTGGTGATGCGAACTTCGATACAGCGCAGTCGACACTGACACCCCAGGCTCGAAGCCGACTTGATGACTTGATTGAGCAGGCGAATGGAGTGACGTTCAAAACGGTGGCTGCATACGGTTATACGGATTCGGTGGGGTCGGATCGATACAATCAAACGCTGTCGGAGCGGCGCGCACAATCGGTAATCATTTATCTGAAGAGTCATGGTCTGGCGGCAATGGATTTTGTTTCCAAAGGGTATGGTAAGCAAGATCCGGTAGCTTCGAATTCAACCGTATTGGGGCGAGCCAAAAATAGACGAGTTGAGCTAACGTTGAAATAAATAATTCTCTCTTTGAACCGTCGCGCACTATTTTTTCTCCCCGGCCAAGCCGCGGGCGCGACGGTCATTATTAACCAAGCCAACAACGATAGCCGGCTGAGTAAATTGTAAAGGCGGAATTGGTGAGATTAATAATCAAGTGAGATGTTTGGTGGAAATAGGGGGAAACAAGTGGAGGTGCGCTACACTTTCGGACAGCTTGCGAGGTTATTGGCCTAACGCGTAATGTACTATGAACTGAGCGATAGGCGTCCGCAGATGTATAGGAAAATTGCTTGCGTAAGAATTTGGAAAGCATGTCTGGTCGCACGAGTCGCAGTCGTTGGCGAAACTTGCATTTCGTCAGTCGCAAGCGTTTAATGGGAAATCGGAATGAAGAAATATGGAATGCTATTGGCGGAATATGCGATGCTGAGCCGTGAAATCGATTTGGCACGAGAGCACGAGATTAAACTGATTGTTGAGCGTGTAGTGGCAGTACTTGAGGCTAGCGGAATATCTCACGATGATTTGTTAAAGTCTCGCAGATCAAAACCGACATCAAACGGACGCATAGCTCCGAAATATTGGAACAAATCGACCGGCGAAACTTGGTCAGGGCGCGGCCGAGAGCCTCGCTGGATTATTGGTCGCGACCGTCGAGAATTTTCGATACCGATACACGAAGAGAGTAAGTCAGGCCACGTGCCTGGCGGGTTGAAAAGTGAATAATTGTTTGTCGGACCGCAATTAAACAAGTTTCCAATCAATATAATTTGTCGATTGATTTTCGTGCATGACGTTACTTCTTGTGATTTGTTGCTGAAATCATAGAAAATTGGATGTCGCAAATCAATTGAATTGCTTTTGGTTGATAATAAGCAAAAGCGTGATATCGTGGACGGGGATTTTGAATATGCGATATACCATTCGATGGCGAAAAATCAAAAAACAGCTTGCCCAAGAGTGTGACTTTGTAGATCAGGCTTGCGGAGTTTTTTTGTGATCATATACTTTTAATGATGATGCGATCATGGAAATAGTTAAATTGGCGGTTGTTGAGCTGGTAAGGCTGGCTCTAAACGAGAATTTGTCTGAAAAGATAGAGGCTATTCTTACGCCGCAACTTCTGGATTCCGTTTGTAATGCGGACTTGTATTATCTCGCCGGAAATATGAGACTTCGCGCCGGGGATTACAGGCTCGCGGTCCCGCTATTTCAACGGGCATGCGAGCTGGCCCCACATTGGGGCGATCCATTCAATAATCTAGGAGTTTGCTTTGAGCGACAAAATTTAAGCGTTCAGGCATACGAGAGCTATGCTGTAGCCGCAAATTTGGCACCAGATGATCGGCGGTCTGTCCGAAATGCAGCGTATGCGGCATTTCTGCTCGTGGGAGAAAATAAATATAGATCTCTCGCAGAGAAACATCTATCAGAGTATTTGGAGCGCCATCCAGAGGATGCTGAGCTTCGTTCGAAATTGGCGTACATTCAATATTATTTGGGTGAAGATAATAAGGCCATCAAAAATGCATGCCGTTCAGTAGAATTGAATCCTGGAAGCGTGGCGGGAATTGTTCAGAAAGTTGCGCTTCGATTGCCCGTAGTTTACTCGTCCGATGAACAGATCGAGGCGATCAGATTATCGATAGATCGCGCACTGTCTGAAATGGAGGGTGATGTTTCGGCCGCTTTACGTAGACCGAATTCACTCGCTGAGGAGTTTCGGGATATATGGTGCGACGCTCTATTTTATCTTACATACAATGGAAGATTGAATGTCGACTTGCTGAATCGTTTTAATGATCAGGTTGGTCGTATTGTGCAAGCAGCATTTGGTGATGCGGAGCAGCGCGTTACCGAAAATTTCATCAAACGCAAAAAACAATCTGATAAAAAGAAGATCAGAATTGCATTTGTGTCGGCATATGTCTTTGGGCATTCGGTTTGGAAGATCCCAATGTGTGGATTTTATGAAAACCTTGATCGAGACTTGTTCGAAATATATACCTATCACATGGGGAATAGTGACGATTCTGTCACGGAATATGCTCGATCATTGTCTGATTATTTTTGCAAGAAATCCTACATTGGCGATATAATTTATCAATTGGAGAAAGACGCGCCCGACGTTATCGTTTTTGCGGATGTTGGTATGAATTTCAGTTCATACTGCTTGACATGCTTGAGAATGGCGCCGCTTCAGTTGCAAATGCTGGGGCATCCCGAAACGTCCGGGTCAGCAAAAGTCGATTACGTCGTATCTCCGGCTGCCATGGAATCGCCCGATGCGAAATCTCATTATCGAGAGAAGGTTTTTTTACTTCCAGGTCTGGGTTGTGTATATTCTTTTGATTATCCAAAATTGAATGATGTTGGAAGATCATATTTTGGTCTTGATGATTCCGATTTTATTATTTTGTCGTCGCAGTCTACCTTTAAATATGTTCCGGGCGATGATCATTTGTATGCCGAGATTGCGATTAGAATTGGGAATAGGTGCAAGTTCGTTTTTCTGGCGCGCGCGGATGATGGGCATGTTAGAATTTTCGAGGATCGGTTGAGGATGGCATTTGAGCGGCACGGACTTTCTTATGATCGGCACGTAAAATTTATTCGAGACAAATTGTCGCACGCAGACTTTGTTAGGCTGAATGGTCTTAGTGATTTGTTTCTCGATAATCCATCGTGGTCCGGGCATAACACAGTGTTAGATGCGCTACATGGAAATGCGTTGGTGGTTTGCATGGCCGGGACGTTTATGCGGCAAAGACACGCTTCTGCGATTATGCAATATCTAGATTTTCCTGAGCTTGTTGCGAATAACAAAGATGATTTAATTGAGTTGGTTGGCGGGTGCGCGGCGAATTTAGATTACGTGAGATGGTATAAAAATGAATTGCCGAAAAGACTTAAGAATTTGGTGAATAAAGAATGTGTATCTTCTTTTGAGAAATTTGTCGCGAGTAAGGTTCGCGTCTTGAGTTGAGGTAATTAATATTCGACAAATGTCAATCTCGATGTTCTTGGCGCGTGAGTCCTGTTTCTGGAGGGGGCGATTTGTGCAATCGAAACCAATTAAGAATCGCCAACGCAAATAATCCACGAATCGCGAGCAGATGATCGCGGCGGCCAGGAAGAGCAAAGCGACATGGGTATCGAGGCGACGCACAAAGCGAATACGAAGCTTACCGAACCCGGTGAACCAGGCATGCGTGGCCGACCACTCAGCGATGTCGTCCGAGCCGCTCACTGTTTTCTACGCCACGACGGGCGATATGGGCCTTGATGCCACGCTGTCCCAGATAACGCCGGCAACGAGCGAAGTTATAGCCCTTATCTGCATACAGTTTGCTCGGACGTTTTGGGCGGATTCAACTGGTCGTCGCAACGCCTGCATACCTCGATCGACTACCTTGTTCCCCTCGATTACGAGGCTAGGTTGAGCGCCGCATGAGTTGTTGTACGTGAAAGCGAGGCAGGGTCAAATGTTTCGGTGGCGAAAGTTGAGATTTATATCAGAGCAAAGTCTTACACTACGCTTCGCACAAGGCGGTTAAATCGAAACGGCTCAATGGTTTGCGTGGATGGGATGATCCAAGTGTGGAGAGCACGGCACGCGGGCCGTGCCAATGCGGTAGCGCGATAGGGGAGGGTATTGTGAATACGAGTGCTAGCCAACTGCAATTGTATGCAACGTTGAGCCGGCTCGAAGCTCAGGTCCAGGATCATCCAGCCTACGTGAGCGGCTTGCAAGGAATCCGCATCATGCGCTTGATTTCACTTATGTCTCCCATAGGGTCGGGCTACCCAACTCAACCCTTTGGCCTCAAGGGGATCCAGGAGTGGATCTTGGTGGCGCGCGGATGCGATGTGCCGATGATCTGGTCGACGCTATGGGGTCCTTCCGTGTCAGGCCGGCCCTGGGGCCCGGCAGGCCGCGTATTGAGCGCGCGCGCGATGCGGGCCGTGCCCGGAAAAAACAGTCGCTTCAGATTAGCAGTCGCCGCTGGCACGCTAGGCGTATTCAGTCTGCTGGCGTGGTTAATATCGCAAGAGCTGTGGCGGCCGGCTGAACGGCCGGGATTGCCGCCCAATCTAGCGGTACCAGCAACCGTTGTCTCACGGAAGCCACTGATCGTGGATCGATCGCCGCTGTCGGTGCCGACAGTGATCCGAACGGTTCCCACGTCCAACGATCACACGAATCAGTCGCCCCAGCAGGCGGTTAGCCCGTTGGCTGTGAATCCGCGCCCGCGTTCGTCAGTGCGTTCGGGCTCCGGACACAGCGCAACACACGTGATGCGGCGGATGAACATCGCGTCAACGAGGCAACATGTCGGCACGCATCGGCATACCCGATCAAGCAGCGAATCTACTTTGCCAAATTGGATATCTGCTGGCCCGTCCACTCTGGAGGATTACTTAGGGCTTACCGGCTCGACAGACGAACCTGGGAATCGGGCCACCAGTGTTTCTCATCCTGATCCTACCGAATGGGCCCGCCATGTGGTCAACCAACGCATCACCGACATACCTAATGCGTTTATCAAATGAAGCGTCTATCGTGTCCTGTGCTTTACCTGTAGAACCCCTGTCTTTAGTCGCAGGCGCGCAACGCGAATGTATGAAATTTCTCACGTACCTCAAGCGCGGCTTCTTGTACGGTGTGGCCGTCATCCTCTGGCAATCTATTGGGGGGGTGCACGCCGAGGAAGTCGCGCAGCCCGTCCCGATCGTGGGTGCACGTCCTGCAATGGGTACCTTGACGCCACAATCAAGCGCTCCTCCAGACCTGGTTGGTACCGTGGGCGAGCTGATTCAGAAGATTCAGGACGGAAGCCTGGTTGAGTTGCGCACGACATATAATGGAAGCTACGGCGCGTCCGTGCTCTTTTATCCGCCGCAAATGGCCTACTACGTTGCCTTGTTCCAGGATCGTCATTTCTGGCGAGTGATCAAATCGCAAGACGAAGTACAAGTTGACGCCTTATATGCAGCCTTTGTTCAGAAAACTGTCAATTTGGGGGCGCTGGAAATCCGCCGGGCCCAGCTACAGGCTCAGAAAACATTGATCGAGCGCATGATCGCTTTGTCGACAAATCGTGCGGAGCGCTTACAGGCCGATCTTGATGTGGCACGCGTGCAGCAGGCCAGATCCCAGGCGTGGCAGCGGCAGGTTGCAAATGAATCTGCTACGTTGAGAGTGGAGAATGGACGTACACGTACTCAGTTACGGCAGCTCCAGAGTGAAGTCCAGCAACTGCAGCGTCAGATTGAAACGTCTTCATCAGTCGCACCAGGGGACGTGAGAGGTGGTCGCGCAAATTTGGACAGCCGGATAAGTGGGGCACCAGGGCCTTGAACCGCTTGGGTTTTCTGGACAGCTTCCAGCGTTAGTGTCGGGGGTTTCATGAGCCTTCAGCCGTATGCCGAAGGCTGTATTGCCGGTCGAATTCGCCCGGCGTCAAATCCTTGAGTGCCATGTGAGGTCAACTCTCATTGTAGTCCCGGCGCCACGCCTCGAGGGCCTGTCAGTAATTTCGTGTTCCGGACTTCGCGAAGATCGAAATCCCTTCGCGACGCAACAGGCGCCGCACAAATACGGCGTCCGACTCGTTCACCTGCCGAGTCAATTCTCGGGGCGGATAGCGATCGCGATTCAGAAACGACAGGTCGAACTCAAAAGCGCGGGCGAGGGCAGGGCTGCGCTGACGCCATTCGTTGAACATCACGGCGAGGATGTCGACAACACTTCGCTTCCGGAAAACGCGCGTAAGCGGCCAGCCAACCCGTCTTGAGTTTGGCCGAGGCGCTTGGGAGTATCGTGTCCACTTAACGAATAAGCGGACACGTGAACACTATCGAATCGGAATCACTCCCCGAGCGTCGTAGGCGGCAACGCTACAGCGAGGAATTCAAAGCGCAGGTGGTTACTGCCTGCCAGGGAATCGGCGTATCGGTTGCGGCGGTCGCGCTGGAACACAGGCTCAACACGAATCTGCTGCGGCGCTGGATCGATCAGGCGGAAGGTCGACTTCCCAAGAAGCCGTTGGGCCGTCCACCGGCCACGCCAGCGTCGCTGCCGGCCTTTGTGCCGTTGGCATTGGGAACGCCGAGTCCGCATTCGCCAGAGATCCGCATCGAGGTGCGCCGGGGAGATCAGTCGATCACGGTGAGTTGGCCGGTGTCCGAGGCAACTCAGTGCGCCGCCTGGCTGCGTGAGTGGCTACGGTGATCCGTGTCGACGAGATCTGGCTGGCGGTCGATCCGCTGGATATGCGCGCCGGTTTCGATACGGCCTTGGCGCGCGTGGTCAAGGTGTTCGGCGCCGCTCACCCACACCATGCCTATCTGTTCGCCAATCGGCGCGCCAACCGCATGAAGATCCTGATTCACGACGGGATCGGCATCTGGCTGGCCGCGCGACGCCTGAACCAGGGGCAGTTCGCCTGGCCGCACCTCGGCAGTGAACCCAAGCAGCGTGCCTTGACGCACGAACAGCTGGCCGGCCTGGTGCTGGGCTTGCCGTGGCAACGCATCGGCGAGGACGGTGTGATCCGTGTCGTCTGAGCGCGGCGCGCCGTAAACAGTTGCGCTTCCGCCGTCTGCAGGGTTCTGGCAGACTGGCCCGCATGAACTTGCCTGCCGACCTCGACGCACTCAGCACGGAACAGTTGCGCGCCCTGACAGCGCAACTGATAGCCGAGGTCGAGGCGGAGGACCAGAAGATCAAGGAGAAGGAGCGGGAAGCGAGTGAACGAGACCGGGAACTACGCTACCGGCAGACTCGTATCGATCAACTCACCCACGAGGTCTCGGTTCTCAAGCGCCAGCAGTTCGGCCGGCGCAGCGAACAGCTCAACAGTGAGCAGATGAACCTGCTCGACGAGGCCATCGATGGCGACCTGGTTGCCATCGAGATGGAGCTCGAACAGCTTGAGCCGACACGAGTTGAACGGCAACGCGAGCAGCCGAAACGCGCACCGCTGCCGCCGCAACTGCCGCGCACCGACATCCATCACGAACCGGACAGCACGACGTGCCAGTGCGGTTGCGAACGCATGCGCATCGGCGAGGACGTGAGCGAGAAGCTGGACTACACGCCGGGCGTGTTCACGGTGGAGCGGCATATCCGCGGCAAGTGGGTGTGCAAGGCATGCGAGACGCTGATCCAGGCGCCGGTTCCGCCGCATGTGATCGACAAGGGCGTGCCCACTGCCGGATTGCTCGCGCAGGTGCTGGTCGCCAAGTACGGCGACCACTTGCCCCTGTATCGCCAGGAACAGATCTTTGGTCGTGCGGGACTGGCCATTCCGAGATCCACACTCGGTGCCTGGGTGGGCCGGTGTGGCGTGCAGTTGCAGCCGCTGGTCGATGCACTCCGCCAGGCTATCTTGCAACAGGGTGTGCTGCACGCGGACGAGACGCCTGTGCAGATGCTCAGCCCCGGCAAGGGCAAGACGCACCGGGCATACCTATGGGCGTATACGCCGACCCACTTCAGCGACCTGCGCGCAGTGGTCTACGACTTCGCGGAGAGCCGCGCCGGTGCGCACGCTCGCACGTTCCTGCAGGGCTGGCACGGCAAGCTGGTGTGCGATGACTACAGCGGGTACAAGGCCTCGTTCCAGCACGGCATCACCGAGATCGGATGCGCGGCCCATGCCCGACGCAAGTTCTTTGAATTGCATGCCAACCACAGCAGCCAGGTTGCCGGGCAGGCCCTGCCGTTCTTTACCGCGCTCTACGACATCGAACGCGAGGCTGCCGCACTGGATGCCAACGAACGGCAGCGGCTTCGTCAGCGCCGGGCCAAACCGGTGTGCGATGTGCTCCATGAATGGCTGGTGGCGCAGCGCAAACCCGTTGTGGAAGGCTCGGCGATTGCGAAGGCGCTGGACTACAGCCTGAAGCGTTGGGACGCACTCACCCGCTACCTCGATGACGGGAACGTGCCGATCGACAACAACTGGGTCGAAAACCAGATCCGTCCGTGGGCCGTCGGACGGTCCAATTGGCTGTTCGCTGGATCGCTGCGCGCGGGGCAGCGCGCGGCCGCCATCATGAGCTTGATTCGCTCGGCGCAACTGAACGGGCTCGATCCACTTGCCTATCTGAAGGACGTCCTCGTGCGCTTGCCGACCCACAAGGCCAACGACATCGATGCGCTACTGCCGCACCTCTGGCAGCCACACTCGAGCGCCGCCTAAACTCGCTCGTCAAGACGCGCTCGACGCGCAGGTTAAGGCACCGGGAGACCAGTCATCCATCGGCCTACTTCTCTGCAAGGAGAAAAATCGGCTTGTCGCAGAATATGCGCTACGCGGCATGGTCAAACCGATGGGCGTGGCCGAATACCAACTCATGCGCGAGGTCCCGCCAGCACTCGAGACTGATCTCCCAACAATCGATCAGATCGAGGCCGAGTTACGTCCCGATCTTCCAGATGACATTGCATAATTCGGTGGCTTGAGAGGGCAGGGCGCTTTGTCGAAGGGTAGAAGGCATCCAACAGTTAGTTGCATTTTTTGAACACCTCCTCCTTGCAAGCTTACGGGCCGTCGATGATCGATTGCGACTGCGGGCAGATGGGCGCGCACTCGCGACCGTTTGCGATGCCCTGTCGCGGATGGACAAGCGTACGAACTCGCGCGTTTGTAAGCGGCTAGCCAACGCGTCTTGACGAGCGAGTTTAGGCGGCGCTCGAGTGTGGCTGCCAGAGGTGCGGCAGTAGCGCATCGATGTCGTTGGCCTTGTGGGTCGGCAAGCGCACGAGGACGTCCTGTCAACGTCGGACGTAATTTCCGCATCCCAGAAGTGTCGAAGTAAAATTCCCCACCCTGTTCGGACGGTGATCAGCCGGCGATGTGATCGGATGAGCTCCTTCGCGGACGGCCCGGGCGCCGACGAACCGGTTCAGCGGACGGGTGATTCAGGGAAGATGGTCGGTTGCGCAGATGGTCGGGCAGCAGATCGGCGTGTTCTCGCAGACGGTACGACGTGCCCTCGATCTGCACGACGATCGCGTGGTGCAGCAGCCGGTCGAGCAGCGCCGCGGCGACCACGCTGTCGCCGAACACTTCAGCCCATTCGCCGAAGCTTCGATTGGACGTCAGGATGATCGCGCAGCGCTCGTAGCAGGCGTTGACGAGCTGGAAGAACAGATTGCCGCCGTTGGAACCG
>NZ_CADFEO010000044.1:0-12584 GCF_902833075.1 Burkholderia sp. BCC0405 | reverse complement strand
CCCGTTCAGGATCCGCTCTTCGACACGGCGTGATCTGCAGCCCATGAGAAACAAATCATGAACCCCTGAAAACACGACATTTCTATTTAGCTGGCGCCCCGACATCTTGAAATGGCTACGACATGTGTGTAGGAGCAAAGTAGTAATGTCGCATTTGAGCAAAGTTGAAATGTCGTAGCTGGAGGGTTTCGGCGCATGCTGGCGGCGGTTCGAACTGCCGGAGCGCATCGTGGGCCAACCTGGACTGATCACCATGAGCATGCGGGAGCTGGATCGTCTGAAGGTCGTGGAAGCTGTGATCGAGCAGCGCCTGATGCCTTGGCGAGCCGCGGAGCGGCTCGGGATCAGTCGACGGCAGATTGAACGGCTGGTCGCCCGGTATCGGGCTGCTGGCCCGGCCGGGCTGCTTTCGCAGCGCCGTGGCCATGCGAGCAACCATCAACTGCCGAGGATTTGGCACATCGTGCCTTGGGCCTGATTCGGGAGCGCTATGCCGATTTCGGGCCGACGCTGGCCTGCGAGAAGCTTTGCGAATGCCATGGGCTGCAGCTGTCGAAGGAAACGGTCAGGAAGCTGATGACAGATGCTGGGCTCTGGATTCCGCGCCGGCAACGACCGCCGAAGATTTATCAGCCGCGGGCCCGGCGGGCCTGCCTGGGTGAACTGATCCAGATCGACGGCAGCGACCATCGATGGTTCGAGGAACGGGCGCCGGCCTGCACGCTGCTGGTGTACGTGGACGACGCGATTAGCCGGCTGATGCATCTGCACTTCACGCAGACGGAATCGACCTTCAGCTACTTTGAGGTGACGCGGGCGTATCTGGAGCGCCATGGCAAGCCGGGGCGTTCTACAGCGACAAGGCCAGCGTGTTCCGAGTTTCGACACCGGGCAACACTGGCAACCGCGTGACGCCGTTCGGCCGGGCGATGTACGCGTTGAACATCGACACGTTCTGCGCGAACGCGGATTGCCGAGTATCACCGCCGTTTTGGCGTGCCCCCTCCTCCCCCATCTCGCAGCCAGCCTGCCGACAAGCTCCTTGATCACGATCAATCGTCCACAGGATGCGGCGCAGTAAATATGGGCCGTGGCCTCTGCCCGCGACTCGGTCGCCGTGCCGCACGGACCCATGCACGGGCGCCCCCAACCTCGACAAAAACCGATGAACGCCGCATCGATCGCCAATGTCTCCAGCCTGCCGCTTCCCGGACGCGTCGTCGCGGTTCGCGGCGCGGTCGTCGATATCGCGTTCGCGGCGGCCATGCTGCCGCCGGTGAACACCGCGATCTCGATCGAAACCGACGGCGGCAGTTCGATCGTCGCGGAAGTGCAAGCCCATCTCGATGCGCGGACCGTCCGCGCGCTGGCAATGCAGTCGACCAGCGGATTGCCGCGAGGCGCGTCGGCGCAAGCTTCCTGTCAGCCGATCGCGGTCCCGGTCGGCAACACCGTACTCGGACGCCTGATCGACGTGATGGGCACGCCGGGCGATCAGGGCGAACCGCTTCCGGTTGATACCCAACGTCGCCCCATCCATCAACCGCCACCGGCGTTGTCCTCGCAGGACAGCGCAACCGGCATCTTCGCGACGGGCATCAAGGTCGTCGATCTCCTCGCTCCACTGGCCCGGGGCGGCAAAGCGGCGATGTTCGGCGGCGCCGGCGTGGGCAAGACCGTCCTCGTCATGGAGCTGATTCATGCGATGGTCGAGCGCTACAAGGGAATATCGGTGTTCGCCGGCGTCGGGGAGCGCTCGCGAGAAGGTCATGAACTGCTGGTGGACATGCGGCATTCCGGCGTGCTGCCGAAGACCGTGCTCGTCTACGGGCAGATGAACGAGCCGCCGGGGGCGCGCTGGCGCGTTCCGCTGACCGCCCTGACCGTTGCCGAGCACTTCCGCGACGAACAGCGCCAGAACGTGCTGCTCCTGATGGACAACGTATTCCGCTTCGTCCAGGCCGGCGCCGAAGTGTCGGGTTTGCTCGGACGGCTCCCTTCCCGAGTCGGCTATCAGCCGACCCTGGCGAGCGAAGTGGCGGCACTGCAGGAGCGCATCGTCTCCGTCGGCGGCGTCTCGATCACGGCGATCGAGGCCGTCTACGTTCCCGCGGACGACTTCACGGACCCCGCCGTCACGACCATTGCCGCGCACGTCGACAGCATGGTCGTCCTGTCGCGCACGATGGCCGCAGAAGGCATGTATCCGGCGATCGATCCGATCGCGTCCTCGTCGATCCTGCTCGATCCGCTGGTGGTCGGCGCCGAACACGTCCGGGTCGCGACCGACGTGCGGCGCACGATCGAACACTACCGCGAGCTGCAGGACGTCATCTCGCTGCTCGGCATCGAGGAACTGGGCGCGGACGACCGCCGGATCGTCAACCGGGCCCGCCGTCTCCAGCGGTTCCTGACCCAGCCGTTCACCGTCACCGAGGCGTTCACGGGCGTACCCGGGCGCTCCGTTGCGGTCGAGGACACCATCGCGGGATGCCGCGCCATTCTCGACGGCGAATGCGATGCGTGGCGCGAGCAATCGCTGTACATGGTCGGGACGCTCGACGAAGCCCGCGAGCGGCAAAAGGAGGCGTCGTGAGCACTGCGCTCCGCCTGACCGTCGCGACGCCCGCCGGGATGCTGGTCGATGCGCCCGACGTCGTTGCGTTTCGCGCGGAGGACGCAACCGGCAGTTTCGGCGTGCTGCCCGGGCATACGGATTTTCTGACCGTGCTGTCGCCGTGCGTCATGCGCTGGCGCACCGCGGGCGGCACGCGTCGCTTCTGTGCGGTAAGCGGCGGCGTGTTGCGGATCGTCAACGGCAAGGAGATCCGTATCGCGTGCCGTGACGGAGAGCTCGGCGATACGCTCGACACGCTGGAAGCCCGCGTCCGGGCAACCCGCGAATCGCGTCTCGATGCAGCGCGCCGCGTGCGGGTCGAGCAAACGCGTCTCAATGCCCAGGCCATCAGGCAGATACTGACGTACCTGCGCCCCGGCGCGCCGGACATGGCCTCGCGCACGGACGGGACGACGGAAGGCAATGACCATGCGCGATAAGCCCGCAAGCGATGCGCCGTCGCGGCACGGTCCGGACGCGAAAGCCTCCGCCCCCGGCGCGCCGTTGCTGGAGCGGACTGCGCAGCGCGCCGTCCGGCGCGACCGGCAGGCACGCGACGTGCCGGAGCCGACGTTGGCCTCGCGACTCGGGCAGATCGGCATGCTTGGCTGGATGGTCGTGATTCCGGCCTTGCTGGCGTTGTGGCTGGGCCGCTGGCTCGACCGACATTTTCATACCGGCGTGTTCTTCTCCGCGCCGCTACTGATGTTGGGCGCCGCGTTCGGACTGTGGGCCGCGTGGCGCTGGATGCATCGCCAAGGCCCCGGGAGCTGAATCATGATGCCCGTCCAGACGTGGTCGATTCCCGTCCAGGTTGCCGCAGGCGGCCTGATCGGCGCGCTCGTCGGCGTTGCCTATTTCGCGTCGCTGCGTGCCAACGTGCGCAGCTATGTCCAGGATGCGATCGGCATCGCCATCACCGTGCAGCTCGTTCGTTTCGGCGTGCTCGCCATGGTGCTGTTCGGCCTCGCGCAAGCCGGGTACGTCGCGTTGCTGAGCGGGCTCGCCGGCATCATGCTCGCGCGTCGCGCGACGCTTCGCCTGCCGCGAGATTCGTCGTGATGCATTCGCCGCTCATCACCGAGCCGCTGTTCCGCATCGGCGAGGTACCGGTTTCCGCGCCGGTGGCCACCACCTGGGCGCTGATGGTGCTCGTCATCGCCGCAGCGGCAGCGGTGCGCCTGCGGCTGTCGCTGACGCCCGGCAAACTCCAGGCGGCCGTCGAGCTGTTCGTCTCGACGCTCGACGGCCAGTTGCGGGACACCATGCAGATCGATCCCGCGCGCTGCCGCGCCCTCCTCGGCACGTTGTTCCTGTTCATCCTGGGATGCAACTGGTCCAGCCTGATTCCAGGCGTCGAGCCGCCTACCGCGCATCTTGAAACCGACGCCGCGCTCGCCGGCATCGTCTTCGCGTCGTCGTTGTTCTACGGCATCCGCGCACGCGGGCTGGCCGGCTATCTCGCGTCGTTCGCGCAACCGACCTGGATCATGATCCCGCTCAACCTGGTCGAGCAGATGACCCGTACCTTTTCACTGATCGTGCGGCTGTTCGGCAACGTCATGAGCGGCGTGTTCGTGATCGGCATCGTGCTGTCGCTCGCGGGCCTGCTGGTGCCGATTCCGCTCATGGCGCTCGACCTGCTGACGGGCGCGGTTCAGGCCTACATCTTCACGGTACTCGCAGCCGTGTTCATCGGCGGCGCGCTCGGCGACGAAAGCGCGCCCGCCCAGCATCCACCGCAAGGCGCATCATGAACACCTGGATTCAATTGGCAAGCATCGTCGCGGCAGCCATTGCCGTGTCCTTCGGCGCGATCGGCCCGGCACTCGCCGAGGGGCGCGCGGTCGCCGCCGCGATGGACGCGCTGGCGCGCCAGCCGGAATCGGCCGGCACGATCTCGCGCACGCTGTTCGTCGGTCTGGCCATGATCGAAACCATGGCGATCTACTGTCTCGTGGTCGCCCTGCTCGTCCTGTTCGCCAATCCGTTTACCCGGTAAGCCGCGGCCATGCGAATCGACTGGTGGACGTTCGGATTCCAGACGATCAACGTCCTCGTCCTCATCTGGCTGCTGTCGCGGTTCCTGTTCAAGCCGGTCGCCAGGATCATGGCGGATCGCCAGCAAGCCGCCGCGCGGCTGATGCAGGATGCCGCGGCCGCCCGCGACGCGGCGCGGCAGGATCGCGACCGGGCCGCGAGAGACGTGGCCGCGCTGGAGGCGGCGCGCGCCGACGGATTGAGTGCGGCCGCGTCCGAGGTCGCGCGCCTCAAGGCGTCGCTGCTTGCCGACGCACGCGCCGAGGCCGACACGCTGAGGCGATCCGCCGAAGCCGAAGTCGAAGCAATGAAAGCGGACGCGCTGCGCGCCAACGCGGCACGGGCCAGCGAGTTTGCGCTCGACATCGCGGCCCGGTTGCTCGCGACGCTCCCGGCCGGCACGCGGGTGGAAGGTTTCATCGCCCCCCTCGCCGAAGCCGTCCGCGCACTGCCTGCGGAAGACCGCGCACGCGTCGGCCGCGACGGCGAGCCGCTGCGCCTGATTGCCCCGCGCGCCTTGAGCGACGACGAGCTGGATCGCTGTCGCTCGTCGCTCGCGACGGCGCTGGGTCATGACGTGCCGATGCAGGCCGACGTCGATCCGGCGTTGATCGCGGGGCTCGAACTCATCTCGCCCCACGTCATCGTGCGCAACAGCTTTCGGCACAGTCTGGATTCACTGAGATGCGAACTCATTTCCCATGGCGACGAACGAACCGCATGACGGCGCCGGCGATGCCTGGCTGACCGACAGCAGGACCGTGCTGGCGGCGCTGAATCTCGCGCCGCGGGCGGAATCGGTCGGGCGCGTCGAGCACGTCGCCGACGGCATTGCACAGGTGAGCGGCCTGCCGCAGGTTTGCCTGAACGAGCTGCTGCGGTTCGACGGGGGGCAGTTCGGCTTCGCGCTCAAGCTGGACGTCGACCTGGTCAGCTGCGTGCTGCTCGACAGCGGCGGCGGCATTGCCGCCGGCACGCGCGTCTCGGGCACCGGCCGCGTGGTCGAGGTCCCGGTCGGCCCGAACCTGCTCGGGCGCGTCGTCGATCCGCTCGGGCGGCCGCTCGATCGCGGCCAGCCGCCGAAATGTCCGTCGTCGCTTCCGATCGAGCGCGCCGCGCCGTCGATCATCGAGCGCGCGCCGGTCTCCGAGCCGCTCGAAACCGGCATCCTGCTGATCGACGCGCTGTTCGCGATCGGCCGCGGACAGCGCGAGCTGATCATCGGCGATCGCGCGACGGGCAAGACGTCCATCGCGGTCGATGCGATCGTCAACCAGAAGCATGCCGACGTGATCTGCGTGTACGTGGCGATCGGCCAGCGGGCCACCGCGGTCGAACGCGTGATCGATGCGGTCCGACGGCACGGCGCACCGGAACGCTGCATCTTCGTCGTTGCGTCGGCGGCCGATCCGCCCGGCCTGCAATGGATCGCGCCGTTTGCCGCGTTCAGCATCGCGGAATACTTCCGGGATCGGGGGCAGCATGCGCTCGTGGTCATCGACGACCTGACCAAGCACGCCGCCACCCATCGCGAGCTGGCCTTGCTGGCGCGAGATCCGCCCGGGCGCGAAGCCTATCCGGGCGACATCTTCTATCTGCACGCCCGCCTGCTCGAGCGTGCCGCCAAGCTCGCCGCGGAGCGCGGCGGCGGTTCGTTGACCGCGCTGCCCATCGCGGAAACCGACGCCGGGAATCTCGCGGCCTACATTCCCACCAACCTGATCTCGATCACGGACGGGCAGATCGTGCTCGACGCCCACCTGTTCGCCGCCAACCAGCGTCCCGCGATCGACGTCGGGCTCAGCATCAGCCGAGTCGGCGGCAAGGCCCAGCTTCCGGCACTGAGAGCGGCCTCGGGCCGGTTGCGACTCGATTACGCACAGTTTCTCGAGCTCGAGATGTTCACGCGCTTCGGCGGACTCAGCGATACGAGAACCAAGGCGCAAATCGCGCGTGGGGAACGCATTCGCGCATTGATCGCGCAACCGCGATTCGCGCCGCTACGCCCGGTAGGCGAGATCGCTTTGCTGTTTGCGCTGGCCGACGGCGTATTCGACGCATGCGCGCCGTCGGCGATCGCAGCGGTGCGTGTCGCACTTCCCGCCCGCCTCGATTCGACCGGCATCGCGACAAAGCTCGGTCCGATGCTCACTGCCGGCGGCAACGTGTCGTCCGACGATCGCGCGGCGCTCGTTCGAATCGTCCGCGAGCTCGTCCCGCAGCCCGTCGAAAACCGGAGCGGCCGATGAGCAATCGGCTCGCCGCTGTCCAGAACCGACTGGGTACGGTCCGCGAACTGGAATCCGTGGTGAGCGCGATGCGCGGCATCGCGGCGACACGCACGCGAGAAGCACTCGCGCGCCTGCCGGGAATCCGGGCATGCGCCGATCTGATCGGCCTTGCGATCGCCGACGCGATGAGCATTGCCGTGCTTCGCCCCTCCGAGAGCCCGAGATCGCCGCCGACGGGCGACACCCATGTCTATATCGTTATCGGCGCTGAACACGGCTTCGTCGGCACCTACAATCAACGTGTGTTTCAGGCGATCCGCGCCCCGGCGACCGGCGCTGTCGAGTACTTCGTCGTCGGCGATCGCGCGAGAATGACGGCCGACGCACTCGAGCTTCCTGTCGCCTGGTCATCGGAGATGATCGTCCACGCCGACGCGGTGCCCGATCTTGCGGCGAAAATCATCGATACGCTGTACAGCCGTTTGCGGCACGGCAACGCCTCGCACGTCACGCTCGTGCACGGCGCGCCGCAAGCGATCGGCGAATCGGCGATCCAGACAACTTCGCTGCTGCCATTCGATTTCCGGCGATTCGAGCCGGCCAGGCGCCCTTTCCCGCCAGTCGTCACGCTCTCGACACAGCAACTGCAGGAAAGACTGGCCGAGGAATATGTCTACACGCAAGTTTGCGAAGCCATCATCCTGTCGTTCGCCGCGGAAAACGAAGCGCGCATGCGCGCGATGATCGCGGCGAAACGCAATATCGACGACACTGCGGAGCGCCTGAGCCGGGACTATCACCGCTTGAGGCAGGAGCAAATCACTGCGGAAATCGTGGAACTATCAACCGTCGACGGGGGCTTCGCCTCATGATTCGCTACGGGATTGCGATTGCCTGTTCGAGGTCGCCATCAACTTCCGGAGCAGCCATCCGAACGTCGTGCCTTGCGTCAGCACGGAGAACACGACAACGACATAGGTGACGGTCACGATCAATTCACGCTCCGGCCCATGCGGGATCAACAGCGCGAGCGCAATCGAGATGGCGCCACGGAGGCCGCCCCAAATCAGCAGCGTGGTCGTGCCTTTCGGAAACCGGATGCGAAGATTGATTGCCCAGAGCGGAATGGCCACGCTAACCGCGCGTCCGGCGAGAACGCAGACGATGGCAACGAGGCCAGAGACCAGATACGGTCGGGTCTGATGGACCGAGACCACCTCAAGGCCAATCAGGAGAAACAGCACGCTGTTCATCATCTCGTCGACGACCTCCCAGAAGATGCCCAGATAGTCGCCCGCCCGTCCGGCCGCCGCCGACATTCCCCCTTTGTTGCCGACAAACAGTCCGGCCACGACGACTGCGATAGGACCCGATGCGCGTGCAACCTCCGCCAGCGCGTAAGAGCCCATGCACAGTGCGATGGATAGCAAGATCTCGACGTGGTGATTGTCGATGCCGTTGACGAGGCGGAACACGAGCCAACCGGCCAACCATCCCGCCAATGCGCCGCCAAGAGCCTGTTGAAGAAACAGAAACGCGACGGTGATCGGCTCCGGGTCATGAGCCCCCGTCGCGATACCCAGAAGCGTCAGAAAGACGATCGCCCCCACGCCATCGTTAAAGAGGCTTTCCCCGGTAATCCGGGTTTCCAGTTCCTTCGGAGCGCCCGCCTTCTTGATGATGCTCATCGCGGCAATCGGATCGGTGGGCGATATAAGCGCCCCGAACAGCAATGCATGGATGAAGCTCACACGAACACCCAGCCACGACGATGCGTACCAGAACGCGACGCCCACAACAGCGGTGGAGATCAGTGTGCCAACGGTCGAAAGCACACCGACTGTCCACTTGACCTGACGAAGGTCGCCAAAGTCGACATGCAATGCGCCGGCGAACAGCAGAAACGGCAGGAAGCCGTGAAACAGGAGTTCGCTGAAGTCGATTTCCGGGATCAGCCGCGTATACCGCGCGACGTCGATTTCCCCGGTTTCTCCCAGCATGACGAGCAGGACGGTAACGACGAGTGCGATCGTCATCACCCCGATAGTCGGGGGCAAACGAAAAGCGCGGTGGTTGACGTAGCTACCGAGTGCAGCCAGGACAATCAAGGCAGTCAGTGCTTGAAAGAACGTCATGTTTACCTACCCGGATTCCTGCCGAAAGCTGGCCTTCCCACCCCGTGCCCGGATGCCGCCTGCCGGGCACCCGACGACGAATCCTCCGAGGTGAATCACGTTCAGGATGTGACGCATTCGTCAGATCCTACCGCGGCGCGAAGGAGCACACGTCACCCAAATCGACGCCAGTCAGGCGTCAATGTCACATCGTGACATGGCCATAAACCCGATGGCGAATTGGCTGGGACGTCCCCCGTGCCCGCATGCGTCGGCGCACCTGCGAAAATCATCGCGCCCCAAGACAACCCGCCACGCTTATCCCGGCTTCTTAAGCGCGATTTAATTCTCGCGACCTACGGTGAAATCGAACAGGAGATGGCCAAATATTCCCTCGCGTTCGAGTTTGCGGGGCACACGAGCGGGGGGAACGAGTATTTGGCCGACATCCCGGTGCAGATCGTCGACGCACATGACGACACCGTGCGCTCGACGGTGACTGCCGGACCCTTTCTGCTCGTATCGACGCCGGCCGGGCGCTATGCCGTAACGGCCACGTATCACGGGAAAGTCATGCGTCGGAGCGTCGTCGTACAGGCGGCGTCGCATGCGCACGCGGTGTTCGTCTGGGCCATGTGAATCGACACGAGGAGCCGGGCTGCCCCGTTCGGCCACCGTTTCAGGCACAGCAGCCGCAAATGCGCGAACGCGTTTTGTCTCGAAGGAGTTGACATGGACGAGAAGCCGATTGAGTCTGCGGGACCCGACATCAATCGCCGTCGTTGGCTCATCGCGACAACCGTCGCGAGCGGCGTCGGCGGAATTGCAGCGGCAATTCCCTTCGTGGATTCGCTGACACCGCCCGCCAGCGCGCTCGCGGCAGGCGCCCCGGTCAAGGTCGACATCAGCCAGTTGTCAGTGGGTGGGATGTTGACGGTTGCGTGGCGAGGAAAGCCGGTGTTCATCGTCGACCGATCGCCGGCCATGCTCGCGAGCGTCGTCAAGGCGACCCCGCTGGTCGCTGACCCCGACTCGCTCCACGCGTTCTCGATGCCGCTGCCGAACTATTGCAAAAACCCGTTTCGCTCGCGTGCCGATCATCGGAACATTCTCGTTGTGGTCGGCGTTTGCACGCATCTCGGTTGTACGCCGATCCCAAGGTTTCAGTCAGGGCCTCAGCCAAACCTGCCCGACAACTGGCCAGGCGGCTTCCTGTGCCCGTGCCATGGATCAACGTACGATCTGGCCGGGCGTGTATTCCGCGACAAGCCGGCACCGCAGAATCTCGACGTTCCTCGCTACATGTTCCTGTCGCCGACCGAATTGCTGGTCGGCCGGGACGAACATGGCGCAGCATAATCGCGACAAACCCGCGGGGCTGTCCATTCCGCGCTCAACGACCATGGTTGAAACGTAGCGGCGGCACATGTCCTCTATTTGTCGATGGTACGCGGCTGTCTCCATCCCTGCGTGATCCGTGGCGCGGCCGGCACGCGATCATGAGCGCGCGACCCTCGGGGGCGCGGATCCGCCGATGTTGGCAAGGATCGCGCGTCAATGCCCCGAGGGGTCATCTGTGGTCGGCGGGAAAATAGCGTGTCGACAACGCTTCGTACAGCGGCGGAGCAAAGAACCGCGACACGCGGCTGGCGATCAGCGCCGTGGCCATCAACGAGATGACCAGTGCGTGGCCGTTGATCATCTCGATGACGATCACGAACGCCGTGATCGGGCTCTGCGTGACCGCCGCCAGATAGCCGACCATCCCGAGCGCGATCAGCATCTGCAGTTGCATTCCCGAGAACAGAATATGCAGCGTGTTGCCGATCCCCGCACCGATCGCGAGCGACGGTGCAAACAAGCCACCCGGCGCGCCAGGCAGGTACGAGCCGATCATCGAAACCATCTTGAACACCGGGTACAGGACGCTCACGTTCGCATGGCTTTCGAGCATGCCGCGGGCTTCCGCGTATCCGCTGCCGAACGTATGGCCGTGCGTCGCCACACCAACGACCGCGACGACCAGCCCGCACGCTGCGCCGAACAGCACGGGCCGATCGGCACGAAAATCCTGAAGCCCTCGCGGCATCCAGCGTCGCGTGTTGAGTAACAACCAGCAGAAGATGCCGCCCATGACGCCGGCGATCACGCCGATGAGGACGACCGCAAGCACCAGCGACTCAGGCAGGCGCGCGCCGACATCGATCGTGCCGAAATAAACGTAGTTACCCTGAATGCCGAGCGACACGATACCGGCGAAGATGATCGCCGTGATCAGCACGCCACTCGTCCTTTGTTCGAAACTACGCGTGAGTTCCTCGATCGCGAACACGACACCTGCGAGCGGTGCATTGAACGCGGCGGAAAGGCCTGCTGCCGCGCCCGCGAGGGCCAGCCGGTGCTCGAGGACGCCCGGGCGAATCGCACGGAACCGCTGGGGATAGAACTTCCGCAGGTTGAACATGAGTGCGGCGCCGACGTGAATCGTCGGGCCTTCGCGGCCGATCGTGAACCCACCGAGAATGGCCAGGAACGAGACAAGTATCTTCCCGATCAGGATCCGGAACTTGAGCAACCGCGCCCCCGTGTTGCCTGGAGCATGCAGCATGGCAATCACCTGTGGAATGCCGCTCCCCTCCGCACCGTCGAAGAATCGCCGTGTCAGCCAGACCGTCACCGCACCGATCGTCGGCGTGACGATCAGCGGCAACCATGCATGTCGGGCGGCGTAGTCCAGAAACACCGCGTAGCCGAAATCGATCAGCTTCGCGTAAAGCACTGCTACGAGGCCGACAGCCACCGCACCCAGCCAGAACACACCATAGTGAAGCCACAGACGCCGCGCATGCAGCAACGCGCGTCGATCTGCGAGCGCGGAAATGCGGATCATCGGTCTCCCCCTGCCCACTCGTCAGTCTTGTTCATTTTCAAACGATGCCTTGATCGTTCAGGTTCGCCGCGGCGGCGGCTTCATGCCGAAAGCGATCGCCAGCCATACTGCAACCACGCCGGCACACATCAGAAACACCGTGTTCGGGCCGCCTTGCTTCAGCAGCCAGCCACCCGCGATGCCGCCGAGCGCGAGCCCGATCGACTGCGTGGTGTTGTAGACGCCCGTGGCCGCGCCCTTGCGCGAACCGGGCGCGAGCTTCGATACGAGCGACGGCTGCGACGCTTCCAGGATGTTGAAACCCAGGAAGTAGACGAAAAGAATCGCCGCCACAATCAGGATGGTATGCGGCGCGCTGCCCAGCAGCAATTGGCCGATCAGGATAGCCAGGATGCCGCCGAGCAGCACCGGCTTCATCTTGCCCCGTTTTTCCGCAACGATGATCGCCGGAACCATCATCACGAACGCGAGCCCCATCACCGGCAGGTAGACCTTCCAGTGCTCAGCGACCGGCAGGCCGCCGTCGACCAGCAGGCGCGGCACGACGAGGAACAGCGCCGTCTGCGTCGCGTGCAGCACCAGCACGCCGAAGTTCAGCCGCAGCAGCTCGACGTTGTGCAGCACCTCGGCGAACGGCGCGGGCACGTGCACCGGCTTCGCCGCATCGGGCACGATCCACAGCACGACGCCGA
>NZ_CADFEO010000043.1:0-14955 GCF_902833075.1 Burkholderia sp. BCC0405 | reverse complement strand
TTCCGTAAACCGGCTCTTCTTCATGACTTCCTTTTCTCCGTTGGAAGCCATTCTCTCAAGTTTCAACTGGTCCGAAAATTCCAGGGCAGGTCACGTTGCGTGGACAAACACGTTTCGTCGATGTCCGGGGCAAGTTTTATGCTCCGGGTGCGCGGACGTGGCGGGCCATTAATATGCCATCAGTGCTGGATTAAAAAGACTCTGATTCGTATTTATGACGTCGCCCATCAAGCAGGCGGTCTGTGCCTGAGCAAGCGGTATCGTGGAAAACATGCGAATTACCGTTTCGTCTGTGCCGCAGGCCATAAGTTTGAGGCCACGGCCGCTTCAGTCTTGGGCGGTCACTGGTGCGCAAAGTGCTCGACTGAACGGCGATCCGAGCGTCGTAGATATCAAGGCGGACTGAAGCCGATACAGGATCGTGCGCGAGAGCGGGGCGGCGAATGCTTGTCGACCGTCTACGATGGCCGGATGGCGAAATATCGATTCAGATGCGGCTCAGGACACGAATGGGAGGCCGCGGGCTACGACGTCTTGCGCAAGGCGTGGTGCCAAGAATGCTCTTCAGATCGTAAGCGAATGCCAGACGGACTTGCGAAGCTACAAGAGAAGGCGGCAGAGCAAGGCGGCAGATGTCTCGCATCCCGCTATCAACGTATTCAGGCTCGTTACCCATTTCAGTGCGAGCGGGGACACGAGTGGATGGCGTGGGGTACGGAAATCTTGAAGGGGCATCCACACCAAATCGGGTTACATGGTGGTTACACGAACCGAAAAAGAAAAAGGGGTTACACGCTTTTGGCATGTAACCCCTTGATTCCTTTGGTCGGAGCGATAGGATTCGAACCTACGACCCTCTGATCCCAAATCAGATGCGCTACCAGGCTGCGCTACGCTCCGACGAGCCAAAGATTGTATCGTCGAATGTCCGATCCGGTCAATCCCTATATGCCGATAAATGCCGCGGCGGCGAACGTCCGCAATTTGCGACAATTCGCCCGGTAATCGGCGGGCCCGGACGCATAGACGCGGGGCTGCTCGCCGAAGCAAGGAGAACACCATGATGAACCTGATCCTGTGGCGCCACGCCGAAGCCGAAGACTACGCGACGAGCGATCTTGCACGCCAGTTGACCGTCAGGGGACGCAAGGATGCGCAGGCAATGGCCAAATGGCTGCGCACCCGCCTCGAAACGAACACCGTGATCCTCGCGAGCCCGGCGGCTCGCACCGTGCAGACCGTCGAGGCGCTGACCGACCAGTACCGGACAGTCGATTCCCTCGCGCCGGGCGGTAGCGTCGACGACGTGCTGGCGGCGGCCGGCTGGCCGGAAGGCATCGCACCGACGGTCGTGATCGTCGGGCACCAGCCGACGCTCGGCAGCGTTGCCGCGCAACTGATCGCCGGCGGCGACGACAGCTGGAGCGTCAAGAAGGGCGGAATCGTGTGGCTGGCGAGCCGCACGCGTGACGGCAGCCGGCAGGCCGTGCTGCGGGCGATATTGACGCCCGACCTGCTGTGAGGCCGGCCTGAAAGGCTTTGAAGGGATTCATCATACGGTTTCGCAAGCTTTCTGCTAAAGTCAATTCGGCGACACGTCATTGAAAGGACACGGTCGTGCCACATAACGGTCACGGCTGATTACTACATTGGCGGGCATGTCGTCCTATTCCTTACGATCAGGAAAGCCTAATGCGAGAACTGCCGACGCCTACGCTCCCTTTTGCCTCGCTGCCCCTCGACACGTCGCGGCGCCACCTGCCGCGCGCTGCTGAAACCGTCACGTCGGAGTATCGCCTGCGCGCCGCGTGGGCGCGTACGGAAGACGAATTGCGCGAAGCCCAGCGCCTGCGTTACAGCGTGTTCGCCGAAGAGATGGGCGCGCAGGTCAGCGGCCCCTCCGGTCTCGACGTCGATCCGTTCGATGCGTATTGCGACCACCTGCTGGTTCGCGATCTCGACACCTTGAAGGTCGTCGGCACGTACCGCGTGCTGCCGCCGCACCAGGCGGCGCGTGTCGGCCGCCTGTACGCGGAAGGCGAATTCGACCTGTCACGCCTCACGCACCTGCGCGGCAAGATGGTCGAGGTCGGCCGCTCGTGCGTGCACAGCGACTACCGCAGCGGCGCCGTCATCATGGCGCTGTGGGGCGGCCTTGGCGCATACATGATGCAGAACGGCTACGAGACGATGCTCGGCTGCGCGAGCGTGTCGATGGCCGACGGCGGCCACTATGCGGCGAACCTGTACCAGTCGCTGTCGGCGGGCTCGCTGACGGCGCCCGAATATCGCGCATTCCCGCACACGGCCCTGCCGGTTGACGAACTGCAGACGGGCACCGTCGTGGCGCCGCCGCCGCTGATCAAGGGTTACCTGCGTCTCGGCGCGAAGATCTGCGGTGCACCGGCCTGGGATCCCGACTTCAACTGCGCGGATTTCCTGACGCTGTTCCGTCTGTCCGACATCAACGCGCGCTACGCCCGTCACTTCCTGGGCTGAGTGGCCCGTCCGGGCGCGCACAAGCGAACGCCGTTGCGTGGTACGCGCCATGCGGCGGCGTTTGTCCATCTGACCAACGCGCGTGAATCGGACCCTGTTAATTTCGGCGATGCACAGTACCCGGCGTGCCGCGGGGCGGTACGTTCGAGAACGGCCCGGGGAAGGGCCGGGCGGCAGCGGCGCGTTTAGTGCTTGCGCCGCCAGTCGAGCAGGTGGTGTTCGGCCATCCAGTGATGGATCATCCCCTCGCCGTCATGGCTGCGCTTGTATTCGCGCGACTCGAAGAACGACAGGGCGACGAGCACCATCAGACCGACGAACAGGCCGATCAGGCCGGCAATTTCTTCAGACGACATGGCAGCCTCCTTTCCACGGTACAGCGCCATGCGTACATAGTAGGACATGCGCGGCGCGACTCCGAAGCAGGATTTCCGCTAGACTCGGCGCGGTCCCGGCGTGCGATGGGCGCGCCGATTTCCGGAGCCATACCCGATGACCCGTTTCATGCTGGCCGTGCTGGCCGCGTCCTTCCTCGCCGGCTGTACCAGCGATCCGCATCAGGCCCGTCGCGGCCATCCGCCGGAAGATCCGGCCGACTATCACGGCGTGCCGACCGACATGACGCCGCCGTCGATGCTCGACGCGCCGCCGCCGAAACCCACGCAGTAACGGCCGGTTCGGCCCGCCGTCAGGTGCGGGCTGCGGGCGCGTCGGTGCCGATATGCCGCAACAGCGTCGGCAGGTAGCGCGCCAGCGTCGCGCCGCGTGCGGCCATGAACAGCAGGAGCGCGAACCAGAGGCCGTGATTGCCGAACGCGCCGACGGCGGCGAACGTGGCCGCGACGAAGATCGACAACGACGCGATCATTGCACGCATCAGCGATTGCGTTTGCGTGGCGCCGATGAAGACGCCGTCGAGCAGGAAGCCCCAGACCGACACGATCGGCGAAATCGCGGCCCACGGCAGGTAGCGCAGCGCCGTTTCGCGGATCTCGGCCTGGTCGGTCAGGCGCGCGACGATCCAGCCCCCGGCGGCCCAGTACACGAGTGCAAACAGCAGCGCGCCGAGCGCCGACCAGAGCAGCGTGACGCGCACGGCCTGCCGGAACGCGCTGCGGTCGCGCGCACCGGCGGCCGCGCCGACGAGCGCCTCGGCCGCATGCGCGAAGCCGTCGAGGCCGTACGCCATGAACGTCTGGAAATTCAGCAGCAGCGCGTTTGCCGCGAGCGTCGCATCGCCCTGCTTCGCACCGAGATGCGCGAACCAGCCGAATGCGCCGAGCAGGCACAGCGTGCGCAGGAAAATATCGCGATTGAGCGCGATCAGCCGCTTGAGCGCGACGCGGTCGGCAAGCGCACGTACCGCGATCGGGCCAAGGCCGCGCGGCCGCAGCCGCCACAGCATCCATGCGCCGAGCGCGAAACCGCATGCGTCTGCGGTGGCCGTCGCGGTGCCGATGCCGGCAATGCCCCAGCCGAAGCCATACACGTAGAGCAGCACGGCGCCGATGTTCACCGCATTGATGAACACCTGCGCGACGAGCGCAAGCCGCACGCGCTGCGTGCCGAGCAGGTAACCGAGCACGACATAGTTCGCGAGCGCGAACGGTGCGCTCCAGATTCGCGCGTGGCTATAGGCAAGCGCCGTTGTGCGGACGGCATCGCTGCCGCCGAGCGCGGACAGCGCAAACGACAGCAGCGGCACCTGCAGCGTCAGCACCGCGGCGCCGAGGGCGAATGCGACGATCAACGCACGCAGCAGGTTCAGGCGGATCCCGGCGGCGTCGCCGGCACCATGGGCCTGCGCGACGAGGCCGGTGGTCCCCATCCGCAGGAAACCGAACCCCCAGAACACGAAACTGAAGAACAGCCCGCCGAGCGCGACACCACCGAGGTACTGTGCGCCGTCGAGGTGGCCGGCGACGGCCGTGTCGACCGCACCGAGGATCGGCTGCGTCAGGTTCGCGAGGACGATCGGGAACGCGAGCGCGAGGACACGCCGATGCGTGACGGCGGCTGAGCCGGCCCCGTGCGGTAACGCGGATTCGGACATGGGACGCGTCAGGCGCGTTCCTGCACGCAGACCCACGGCGATACGACGACCGCCCACAGCTCCGGGTTGCGCGCCGCGTAGTCGGCGGCGGTTTCGGCCGGCATGCGCGCGACGAGGCCTGCCGACAGCCAGCGCGTGACCTGCTCGGCATCGTCGGCCGCAACGGCTTCCGCGACGCTGACGAGATCGAGGTCGCGCGCAACGGACAGCAGCTTGCCCTGCGCGAAGAAGCGTTCGAGATCGCACCAGTCGATCTTGGCGGTTTCGCCGAGGAGTTTGGCGTAGAGCGGGCTGTGCGACGCGCTCGCGTCGGAGTGGTGATCAGAGGAAGAGGACATCGTTTTCTTGGAATGACTGCGTAGTGGCGCCACTATAAACCATCCGGCCGGGCGGGCGGCGCGGGTGGCGGCCGGCCTACGCGTCGCGCAGCGCGCGGCGCACGATCTTGCCGGTCGCGGTCATCGGCAGGCTGTCGACGAACGCGATCGCGCGCGGATACTCGTGCGCGGCGAGACGCGTGCGCACGTGTGCCTGCAGCGCCTGCACGAGCGCGTCGTCGCCGGTGTGGCCGGGGTTCAGCACGACGAACGCCTTGACGATCTCGGTGCGCGTTGCGTCGGGCACGCCGACGACGGCCGCCATCCGCACCGCAGGATGCGTGAGCAGGCAGTCCTCGATCGGGCCCGGGCCGATCCGGTAGCCGGCGCTCGTGATCACGTCGTCGTCGCGGCCGACGAAGCGCACGAAGCCGTCGGCGTCGATCGTGCCCGTGTCGCCGGTGAGCAGGTAGTCGCCCGCGAACTTGTCGCGCGTCGCGTCGGCGTTGCGCCAGTATTCGAGGAACATCACCGGGTCGGGGCGGCGCACCGCGATGCGCCCTTCGACGCCGGGCGGCAGCGGCATGCCGTGCGCATCGACGATCGCGACCGCATGGCCCGGCACCGCCTTGCCGATCGCGCCTGGCTGCGCATCGAACAGCGCCGCGCACGACGACAGCACCATGTTGCACTCGGTTTGTCCGTAGAACTCGTTGATCGTCACGCCGAGCGCATCGCGCCCCCAGGCCGTCAGTTCGGTGCCGAGCGATTCCCCGCCGCTCGCGACGGATTTCAGCGACAACGCGTAGCGTTCGCGCGGTGCCGGGACGGTGCGCATCAGCTTCAATGCGGTGGGCGGCAGGAACGCGTGGGTGACGCCGTGCCGTGCCATCAGCGCGAACGCCGCGTCGCCGTCGAATTTCTCGAAGCGGCGCGCAAGCACGGGCACGCCGTGATGCCAGGAAGGCAGCAGCACGTCGAGCAGGCCGCCGATCCATGCCCAGTCGGCGGGCGTCCAGAACAGGCGCGCATCGCGCGGGAAGCACTGCTGCGACATCTCGACGCCTGGCAGGTGGCCGAGCAGCACGCGATGTGCGTGCAGCGCGCCTTTCGGTTTGCCCGTCGTGCCGGACGTATAGATGATGACCGCCGGATCGTCGGCGGCCGTATCGACCGGTATGAAATCGGGCGTTTCGGCGGCGAGCGCTACGTCGTAACGCAGCACGCCCGGATGATCGGGCGCATCGTCGCCGATGCAGTAGACGGTATGCAGTGCCGGCAACCGGGCGCGCAGCGGCGCGATCTTCGCGTAGCCGGCCGCGTCGGTGACGAGCGCAGCCGCCTCGCTGTTCGCGAGCCGGTATTCGAGCGCATCGATGCCGAACAATGTGAAGAGCGGCACCGCGATTGCGCCGAGCTTGTACGCGGCGAGGTGCGCGATGGCCGTTTCGGGGCCCTGCGCGAGAAAGATGCCGATGCGATCGCCGCGTCTCAGGCCTGCGCGCACAAAGCTGTTCGCGAGCCGGTTAGAGGCGTTCCTCAGGTCGTCGAACGTGAGGCGAAAAACGTCGCCTTGCGCCGTTTCGTGGATCAGTGCGAGGCGTCCGCTGCCGTCTGCCCATTTGTCGCAGACGTCCACGCCAATGTTGTAGCGCGCCGGAACGTCCCACGCGAAGCGGGAGAGCAGGTCGTCATAGCGGTCGGCGGCGGGCAGCATCGAGGTGTCTCCTGGAGGCGAACGTGGTGTCGAGCGAACGGCTTACATCAGGATTTCACGCAGACGAATCCACAATGGCGTCTGAGGGTAGGGAATCTTCGTACTCGTCCAATAGCCTCGGCTCAGTGCACGATTCCGCAATGACGCATAAGATCACGAAAAAATCAGTGTGTGACCATGGATTTGCTTCTGATAGCTGCGGGGTTCAGCCTGATTGGAATCGGCGTACTGGTGGCGTTTGCTCGCCACGTCGATCCGTTGTCCGGCCGTTTCACCGGACGTCTGCGCAAGCGCTGACATCACCTTTTCCGATTCTCACGCCGACGGCACGCGATGCGCGCCGGCATCGCGTGTCGCCCATCGGGCGCTCAACGTGCCGGCAGGTAGCGTGACGGGTCGATCGATCGGCCGCCGTAGCGCAACTCGAAATGTAACGCGACGCGATCGCTGTCGCTGTTGCCCATCTCGGCGATCGACTGCCCCTGCGTGACCGACTGCCCTTCCTTCACCAGCAGTGCGCGGTTGTGCGCATAGGCGGTCAGGTAGTCGGCGTTGTGCTTGAGGATGATCAGGTTGCCATAGCCGCGCAACCCGTTACCGGCATAGACCACCACGCCCGGCGCGGCCGCGACCACTGGCGTGCCCGGCGAGTTGGCGATGTCGATGCCCTTCGATTTCGAGCCGTCGAACGTGCGGACTACGTTGCCGGCTGCAGGCCAGACCAGCGCGATGCTCGTGGCCGGCTTGACGGCCGATTCGACCGGTGCGGAAGGCGCAGGGCGGGCCCGGCCGGCACTCCCGGTGCCGGTGGTCGACGGCGTCGATGCGGTGGTCGTGCCGGGCGGCGGCGCGACGCGCAGCACCTGGCCGACTTCGATCGCATCGGGGTTCGTCATCTGGTTCCAGCGCACGATGTTCGATACCGACGTGCGGTTGTCGCGCGCGATCTTGTAGAGCGTATCGCCGCGCTCGACGCGATAGAACCCGGGGCCGACAGGCGCGGAGCCGCACGCGACGAGCAGGGCGGCGCAGGCGGCTGCGAAGAGTCGCTTCGTTGTTGTTCCGAACATTGAACCTCGCAAAACCCTGCCGCTCGTGACGCGGCAGGCAACACAAAACGTCCGATTTTAACGGGTTCGACCCGCGTACCGCAGTTTGGGCCGTTGCCGGGGCTGTCGCGTGCCGGTTCGGCACGCTGTGAATTGATGTCTCGGCCGTCGAATCAGCCGGCGAGCGGGAGGACGCGAATCCGCAGGGTGGCCGTTTCGGTCGCGCCCGGCGCGAGCATGCGCAGCCCGAGGCCGTTGTGGATCGCATCCGGCAGGCCGAGCCACGGTTCGACGCAATAGAAGTCCGAATCCGGTTTCTCGGTCCAGGTCGTGACCGCGTACCACGGGATCGAACCCGGCACGTCGAGCGCGATCTCGATCGTCCGGCGGCGGCCCGGCATCACGATGCGCACCGGCGTGGGCGGCACGCCGTCGAGGCAGTGGAAGCGGTCGAGGATGTCCGGGTTGTCGAGCTGATAATGGGCTTCGCCCGGTTCGGGCGTACTGATCGAACCGTCCGCCTGCTGCATGCAACGATGCGTCGGCGGCAGTTCGAGCGTGGTTTCGGCGCGTTCGCCGTGCGGCAGCGCGAAATAGAAATGATGGCCGGCGTAGTAGGGCAGCGGCGCGTCGCCGCGATTGATCGTCGTCAGCGCGACTTCGAGCGTGTGCGAGTCGGCCAGCCGGTAGGTCGTTTCGAACCGGAAGTCGAACGGGTAACTGGCGCGCAGCGCGTCGGTCGCGTCGAGCGTCATCGACAGCGCGGCGCCATCGGCCGACGGCTGAGCGGCGAACGGCAGGTCGCGCGCGAAGCCGTGCATCGGCAGGTCGCGCACCACGCCGGCGGCGTCGCGCCAGCGGCCGAGCTCGCCGTCGACGCGGTGACGGCCGAGGAACGGGAACAGCAGCGGGTTGCCGCCGCGCACGCGCGCGAGGTTGCTCCAGTCGGCCGTTTCCGGCCAGAAGATCACCGGTTCGCCGTCGACGTGCCATGACAGCAGGCGGCCGCCGAATTGCGGCGCGACCCGGATGAGCGACGGGCCGGCGTGAAGTTCGTGAATGTCGTGTTGCTGGAAAGTCGGCATGGCGAATCGGGTTGGGCGGGTGGACGGGAACGGCGCGCTCCATTATCGGGCCGTGGCGGCTCGGGGAAAACCCTTCTCGGGAAATCGCGAGTTTTTAAGACTGTCGACGGTCGGGATAATGCCTCTAAACCGGTGAGGTTGCCGGGTCATGACACTTCGTGGAGGGGGCCATGGATCTGGCAATGGCAATGGGACTCGCATTGTTCGGCATGTTCACCGGCAGCACGGTATTGTTTTTCTATCAGCTCGGCCGCTGACGGCAGTTCCTGCCGAAGTCGTAAGGCCCGCCATGCGAATGGCGGGCTTTTTGCTTTCCGAGCGCTTACAAATTGCAAGCGTTTGTGTGCAATGCCGCACTATCCAGCCAAATGCCTTGGCGCAGTAATCCGGGCTCGGCATAATCGGGGCGCGTTTTTTCGGACGCGCATCGCGTCGTCCGCTTCTCTTTCCGCTCAAACTTCACTAAAAGGACCGACGCGTGAGTCTCTGGTTTCTGGTATTCCTGAGCGTCCTGCAGGGCGTCACCGAACTCTTCCCTGTCAGCAGCCTTGGCCATACGCTGCTCGTGCCGGCACTGTTCGGCATGCACATCGACAAGCACGCACCGCAACTGCTGCCGTTTCTCGTCGCGCTGCACCTCGGCACCGCGCTGGCGCTGCTGTGGTACTTCCGCGCGCGCTGGATCGCGCTGATCGGTGGCTTCTTCGCGCAGCTCGGCGGCCGCAAGAACGACGACGGACACCTGATGTGGGCGCTCATCATCGGTACGATCCCGACCGGCATCGTCGGGCTGCTGCTCGAGAAGCGCATCGAACGCGTGTTCCATGACCTGCGGATCGTCGCGATCGCGCTGATCGTGAACGGCGTGCTGCTGTGGCTCGGCGATCGCATCCAGCGTAGTCGCGTGCATCAGGCGCCCGAAAAGATGACGTTCAAGCAGGCGTTCTTCGTGGGGCTCGCGCAGATCGGCGCGCTGATTCCGGGTTTCTCGCGCAGCGGGCTGACGATGATCGCCGGCAATGCGGCAGGGCTGACGGCGGAGAAGGCCGCGGAATTCTCGTTCCTGCTCGGCACGCCGATCATTTTCGCAGCGGGTGTACTTGAGCTGCCGAAGCTGTTCCATGCGCGCGACCAGCTCGCCGATGCGCTGCTCGGCGGCGTGCTGACGGCGATCGCCGCGTACCTGAGCGTGCGGTTCCTGATGCGCTACTTCGAAGGGCGTGGCCGGCTGGCTTCGTTCGGCCTGTATTGCGTGATCGCCGGCGTGTTCTGCCTCGGCTGGTTCATGCTGCATCCGCAACCGGTTTGATGCTGCGAAGGCTGGTCTCGCGTGATGTGACGCGATGATCGGGTATAATTTCGGGCTCGGCTTCATGCCGGGCCCGTTTTGTTTCGGGGCTTCGGGTTGGGTGGTTGTTGCTGTCGATCGAAGCCTTGCGTCAAATGCGGTCCGGATTGGCCGTGTCTTTTCTCCCCGACCGCCCTTAGCTCAGTTGGATAGAGCAACGGCCTTCTAAGCCGTAGGTCACACGTTCGAATCGTGTAGGGCGGGCCAGTGAAATCAATGGGTTAGCCCGATCTTCGATACTCTGGTTCACAACATTTGGACTCCATGTAGGCACTGTGTAGGTGTTGGGGACCAACATGGATCTGGAACGATTCAGGCCTGTAGCAACGTCGCAGATATCCGAACCGTCATCGGATGGATGACGTGCCGCTGACGTGATTCGGCCTTTAGCTATGTGGGCGAGCTGTGTTGACCGGGCATTCGTCCATAGGGGATTGCTTGCGAACCACCTAGAGTACGGGTTGAGGAGGGGCAGGTCATGCCAGAGGTGTTCGCTCCGGATAAAAGTAGAACATTCAGGATGCAGCCTTAGGTTTGGGAATATGAGCGGCCAGCTTAAAGTTAATCACGAGTGGCAGTCCACGGCCGCGTGGCATCGTGAGCTAGCCACGGCGTGGCGGCAAAATCCCGTCGCTCACGCGGCAATCAGCTCGCGTACGCCGTTCGCCTCCATCTCGCTGCCGGCCCTGCCCGTGACGACTCGCCGCGGCTCATCACTCAGTAGTGATCGGCGATTGAGCGCGCGAAATCGTAGTATTGCTCGACCAGCAGCACCGTCATCTTTGTTTCATCGACGAGCTGGCGCAGCGTGCGGCCGATGTCCTGGATAATCGACGGCTGGATGCCCTCGGTCGGTTCGTTGAGGATCAGCAACTGCGGCTCGCTCATCAGCGCGCGGCCGATCGCGAGCTGCTGCTGTTGGCCGCGCGACAGGTCGCCGCCGCGCCGCGCGCGTATGTCCTTGAGCACCGGGAACAGTTCGTAGATGCGGTCGGGCACCTTCGACGGCGTCAGGCGGCTCGCCGCACCCGCCAGCAGGTTTTCCTCGACAGTCAGGCGCGGGAAGATGTCCCGGCCCTGCGGCACGTACCCGACCGGCGCGGTGGTGGAAGTGAAAGGCGCGGCAGATATGCGCGCGGCCGACCGCAACATCGCTGCTCTGGCCGTCGATGGCGTGTACCGCACCGATCATCACTTGGCCATCGCCCAAGGCCAAGCTATGCCCGACCGCGACCCGCGCGAAGTGGTGACGGTGTCGTACCAGCGGCGAAGGGCTCCGAGTTCCTCCGGGATCGACAAGTCGATCGCCTTGGCGGCGAAGTCTACCGTGACGAGCAGCGTGATGTCCGCCACCGAGAAGTTTTCACCAGCGGCGAAGGGAAACTCGGTCAGCCGCGCGTTCATGTCCGTTAGCATTCGCGATTATCGTTCGTTGGCGATGGCCGAATGAACAGATTGGTGGGGAGCGGTACCGGGTTGGCGTCCAGACTGCTGCCGATGAGCAGGTAGCTGCAATCATCCGTTGGGCGTCCCTTATCGTCTGTTTCTCGGTAGTGGTAGCCGTCCGTCGCCAACACCCACACACCAGAAGCGTGCGCATCCAACACTTGGATCTCGGGCGCCTGGAATCGCTTGGCATTCAGCGTGCGTGTGACGGTGTGTCGCGCCGACGCCTCGGCATTCATGCCGAGATCTTCCAGCGCACTGATCGCGGTGTGGGGGCGGGTGAGCCATTCGATGTTCCCATCTTGTGATCGGATGCCGAGGGTGCAATCCCCGCAGTAAAAGACATAGGCTGCCCGTGCATCGCGGGGAAGCAGGAAGGCGATATACGACGCTTTCTCGACAAAGAACCGTTCGGTACGAAGATGTTGTTGAGCTTCTTCCAGCGTCGCGAGGACGGCTTCGATCGACGGTAGATCAGGGCTCATGCGATCGAGCACCTGGGCGATCCAGCATGCATTGAACTGGACGCCACGTTCACCGCGCGGGGCGGCATCCATGACGATAGAGAACGTATAGGTTTTGGATTCAAAGATGCCGCAAGCATCCCGATTGTCGGCGCACGTCGTTCCTTGCGTGCTGTACCACTGCCAGGTAGCCGGAATTCGGTCGTTCATGTGAGCTTCGCATAGGAGACGATGACCTCGACGCGCTGCCTAATCACTTCTTCCCGTGCGGCGTCCCCATTGCTTGCCGCCTCGATTGCATATTCGAAGTCCCGGTGTTCCAGGAGGGCCGCGAGTTGCGTGCTGATGTACGTACGCATGTCGGCGTCCGCGGCCAATATCTCTTCGGCAATTTCGGGGCGTCCATCGAGCAACGTCAAAATATCTTCAACATCGTGGCTTTCCAGTGGGTCGCCGTTGCCGCGCGAGAGGTAGGCCACAAGTTTGGTGGCGACGAAGTGTGCCGGGCGCACAATCCTGACCGTGACGCCTTCGCCGACATCGTGGTGTTCCGCGCTGGCGAGCGCGTCCCGGTACCAGGCGTTCCCAAAGTTCAGGATGGCTTCATCATCGGGCATGAAGTCGACACGCATGCCGGCCAGGAACATCGCGCAGATCGGTGCCTCTTCATCTGGTTGCTCGCGAAAGCCCTTCTGGCGGAGTTGCTCTTTCAAGTTCTCCCAGTGGGGATAGCTCATGACATGCACAATGAGGTCAACGTCGTCGGTGTGCCTGACTTGTTGCTTCGTATAGAGGTCGGTCAGCAACAGAGCCGTCGTACAGCCGCCCACAAATGCTATTTCCTGGCAGAGGTCAGGACCGATTGCATTTGCAACGGCCCGAATCATTGCTTTGTAGTCGTCGAGGGTTGCCATTTCAGAAATTCAAGAGCCCGTGGAGCTGGGTGATCGCAAGTTTGCGCTCGCGCGGTTGACCCAGCCGGATCGAATCAACGATGGCCAGCAACTTGTATAGCGTTTCATCGTCACGCGTCGCGGTCGCGACGGTCTTGTAAAGCGGTTCCACGGCGAGCCCAAGCGTGCCGCCGTGCGGATCCGGCCAGACTGGGCCGTGCTCCCCGGCGCTGCGCAGGATGCCATCAAAAATGGGGGCTGTGAGTCCTGTTGGAATGCCGCGTGTCAGACTCTGCATCTGAGCGGGAAAGACGAACCGGATGCCGTAGGAGAGGAATTCCTCCAGATTACGCCGATTGACGGTTGGGCCACCACCATGCCGTTGAGGTTTGGCGAGACTGTTTGCATAGCAGCGCCCAAGCGCGTTGCTCACTTCGGATTTGCTGATGCCGGTGGCGCTGGACAAGCCACGCACACTGTAGGGATCAAGCTCGAGGTTTAGCTTGAACGGAGATGTGCTGCCAGCGTCGTCATCAAGCCCCCCAGTAGAGGCGATTTCATCTTCCAGGTCTTGGGGCGGCGCGTTAGCAGATGAGGACGAGGCATGGGCTTGTCGCTCGAGTGACACGAGTTTGAGTAACAACAGGATGTCTTGACTTTTCATCGGTCGCCCACGGTGAGCGTCCACAGTCCATGGACGATGGACGGATTTTTCCGCTCTTTACGAAGTCTGTCAACGCTTTTCAGTAAGATCAATCGTGCCCCGATTGTTGTCCATGGTCCATGGACAAGGGGCGCGCCGGCTGACATGATTCGCCATTGTCAAGATCGAGGCCTGGTTCATGCTTCCGGCATGTCAGCCTTGGATAGCAGTTTGCGGAGCGTAGTGGCGTTCCTTGGAACGGCGCGTTGGCATGCTTCAGACGAGTGTATGCGTGCCCTGAAAGGTGTCTCGGCGCCATTCGTCCCTGTTCAGCTGCCCAGGGCGCGTGAGGGTGATAGGGGTAACGACGCAGACATTTTCATTGATGAAAATGGGTCTGGCGCTTTTATGTGTGGGTCGACTGGGTGAGCGTCAATCGAGTGGGGCCGACGGACCGTCGAAGCCGCGCCCGCTCGACGTCTCCTTGGTGGGCTGTACTTGTCCGATCTTCGCTACAATAGCCGCTGCGCGACCGGGGGAGACAACACTGCGCTATGAAAACAATTGCAATTATTGGCAGCTTCAAGCAGCACAACGGGGAGATCCAAGTGCTTTGTCGCGCGTTGCGCGATGCGGGGATTCCTGTATCCGTCGAGGCGGATGCGCGGCAGGCTGGCGATGGCGATCCGGAGCGATCTATTGGACGAACTGCGACAAGGTGCGGTGCTCGAAAGCCAGCCTTTCAAAGACAGTTCGGAATACGCGTTGCTGCAGAGCGATTCGCTCCGCGCAGATGTGCCTGATCCGACCGTGTCATTTGGCGAATAGGGTTTGCGTTTTGGGCGCACGGGGAAGTCAGTTATCGATTTCCCCGGCAGCGGCTTGAGTGATTGCTCGACCTTTTTGATTCGCCACATGGTCAAGCCGTTCGAGGAAAGGTTTGCCATTGAAAGGCAGGCACTCGCATGGCAGGTCACGCTTGTCGCGTCGCAACGTATGTACGTAATGCGTTGAAGGCTCGACGTGGGAATGGCGGGGGAGCAGGGCGTTAGTGATTACCCTATATCTCGCGCTTAACCCAAGTGATTCGTTACGGCTACCCTATGCATAACAAAACGTGCAGCGTAGTCCGAGGTTGAATTGCGCTGAAATTCGGGGAACATGATGAGGGTATTGACGGATTACCGCTGGGTAGCGCTCCAGAGTCGCCCAGACTTGGGGCCGATCGAATGACGTCATTGGTCAAGCATAGTGCGCCAGGCCCTTATCTGGGCTTCGCGCTGCAGCCAGTCCGGCTATGCTATTACCTCCTCAGCAGCCCGCTAGTCCATTGAACCGGATGAATTGCACCGGATGCGTCGAGTTGGATCGGAGTACTTCCACTTCAACGGGGCGGCCTGCTTGTTGTATTGGCGGATGTAGCGCATGAGCTTTTTGTCGA
>NZ_CADFEO010000042.1:0-16492 GCF_902833075.1 Burkholderia sp. BCC0405 | reverse complement strand
CTAGTACTACAGCCGTAGATGCTAACTGACAGGCGGGGCAAAACCACGGCGCCGGTAATGGGACTGTTGCGCGCGCCACTGGTGAATACGTCGCCAAATTGACCATGCAATCACATGATCAATCGGGTGGACGGCGCGCCATAACAAGCGGCACAGCAGTCGACGAATTTCCTGCGGGCTGAGGGGCATCATGCCCTCAGGAGTTTTTTTTACCCTCGATCCGAAGGGTGACGAGTACTGCATGTGCCAGCAACGCGAGGGTGATGTGGCGGTACCACCCGCGCCATCTACGCGCCTCATACTGATCCAGACCGCACTCCCCCTTGGTTGCCTCGAAGCCAGTTTCGATTTCCCACCTGCGTCCCGCGACATTCACCAGAATCTGCAGTGAAGCTTTACTGCGTGGAGCGTAGACGACATAGTAGGCATGCTCGCGCTTTTCATCCAGACTGCGCCGTACCAGCAGGTAATGGCCAAAGCTACGTTCCTCGGCGGTGATCTGCAGCCTCCATAGTGGTGTCATTGCCCAATCGTACAGACGTTCGCCTTTGGCGCCCGCGCCAGCCGACAGGCGCTCCCATGCCGTTGACTGCAACGCTTCGGCTATCTTGTCTGCGCGAACGTACTTCGGCCCTTGCCACCATAGCGGCTCATTCTTTGCTACTGCCAGCACGAAGGCCTGCCCGCGTGACTCGAGCCACAACCGCAGGTCACGGTCACCACCATAAACCTCGTCGCCTGTGACCCAGCCGCATGGCAGACCAGCATCCAGCGCACGCTCAAGCATGCCGCGTGCGAGCCGTGGCTTCGTTGCAAACTCCAACGTCGGTGGGATGCCGGCAGCTTTGCAGCGAGCTGGGTCATCGGTCCATGCCCGCGGCACATACAGCTCGCGATCGATGAATGCACTGCCGCCGTGACCGGCATAGCAGAGGAATACGCCGACCTGGCAATTCTCGATTCGGCCCGCCGTGCCGCTGTATTGGCGTTGAACGCCGGCCGAGTGCTCACCTTTCTTGACGAAACCAGTTTCGTCCACAATCAGCACTGCATCATGCTCGCCGAGTCATTCAACCACGTATTTGCACAGCACATCACGCGCGGCATCGGCGTCCCATTGCGCCCGCTCGAGAAGGTGTTGCACGCCGTCCGGTGTTGCCTCGCCAATCCATTCGGCAAGTTGCCAGCCGTTCTTGCGCTCGACTGTGCCCAACAACCCCTTCATATAGGCCAGTGAGCGCTGCCGAGGTTCGGGGCGTCTGAACAGGTGTCCGAGACGTTCATGCAATGCGTACAGTTCACGTTCCCACGATTTCGCAATCGCCCGCATCGGCTTATACTCATGCAGTAGTACTGAACAACTATAGCAAAAAAATCTACGGCTGTAGTACTAACCTGTTCTTGCATTACGCGTTCGATCAATGGATGTCGCGGAACCATCCCGGCGTCCTGTTTGAGCGTTACGCCGACGATGTCATTTGCCATTGCAAGAGCGAGGCGCAGGCCGAACAATTGCGAGCAGAGCTCGATGCCCGGCTTGCGGCTTGCAAACTACAGCTTCACCCGGAGAAGACCAAGATCGTCTACTGCAAGGACGATAACCGACGCGTAGTGAACCGCCCCGGTAATCGCGGAGGCTGGTTGGTTTAAGTTAATGCTGGTTCATCGGCAGGTATTTCAAGTTGCCGATAGTAGTTTGCCTCAGCTTCAGCGGGCGGGATATAGCCAAGCGGTTCCATCAACCGATGGTGATTGAACCAGGTCACCCATTCCAGCGTTGCCAGCTCGACGGACTCCCGTGTTTTCCAGGTGCGGCGATGTATCAGTTCAGCCTTGTACAAACCGTTGATGGTTTCCGCCAGCGCGTTGTCGTAGCTGTCGCCCCGGCTGCCGACCGAGGGTTCGATGCCTGCTTCGGCCAGCCGCTCGCTGTAGCGAATGCTGACGTATTGGGCGGATTCAACCGGCCGTCGCGGTCTGGGAACGGGCGTCGCGCGCCCGCTGGTCGCGCCGTTCGATGTCGCCGTCGGCTCGGTACTAACCGGTCTTGCTCACCGCGGATGATCCGGAGCCTTGTGCGCAGGCGTCGCCGGCCCGATCGCGACAAGCGTCATCCGCAGCAAGCCCAACGCACCTGTCTTGAACGCAGCTGCGGCAATCGCGAGATAGCGTTCGTAGTTCCGGGTCGCTTCCTCGCCAACCAGCTCGACCGCCTTCTCGCGCCGCGCGGCCAACCGGGCGGCCCACAGGCGGCAGGTCTTGAGATAGTGAAACCGATCGTTACGCAGTGCGGCGATTTCGAAATGCAGTTCGCTCGCGCGCAGGATTTCCGACGCGTACGGCAATTCGCTCTCCCGAAAGATCGTGGTCGGGACGAACGTATCGGTCGTCTTGCCGGGATTGACATAGGCGATCGTCTGCAGCGAAATCCGGCCGCCCGGCCGCAGATTGCGCCGGCAGAACGCGAAGAACTGCCGGTAGGCGGCGAGACGGCGCTCGTCCGACATGTCGCGCGTCGCGAAATGCTCAAACGCGCCGATCGAGATGATCGCGTCGTAGGGTTCCGCCGGGCGATGGTCTTGCCACGCTTCGAGACGCACCGACGTGCCCGCTACCGCGTCGCGCGCGATGCGCGCCGCCTGCGTTCGGCTAAGCGTCAGTCCGACCGCGGATCCCACACCCGTCCCCGCGAGGCGACGCAACAGCGCCCCCCAGCCGCATCCGATGTCGAGCACCCGGGCCGCGCCGGCCGCATGGGCCTCGGCGATATGGTGATCGAGCTTGCGCATTTGCGCGTCGTGCAGATCGTCGCTGCCGTCGAACAGCGCGCACGAATACACCATGTCGCGGTCGAGCCAGAGCGCGTAGAAATCGTCGCTGAGATCGTAGTGTTCGCGAATCGCCTGCGGGGTGGTCCCTACCTGGACTTCGTCAACCGTCGTCATGGTGGCTCCGGATCGCGCGGCTCTCGGGCAGCCGAGGGAGCCGCCTCGTCAATCGATGATCGCCGACGATCGGGTCGGCACTCGATGAATGTCTTTACACGGAATGTCGATGCGATTTTGCATCATACTATCCCTTTCACCTGCAGGTGGAGGAACCCGATGCGCGATGCAACGCCCGTTGACGCCGCCGCCGTGAAGACCACCCGGGATGCCGACCGGGTACGCGACGTGCTTGCTTCCCTGACCGATATCGCCGATCAGCTGATTGCCTCGCACGAGCAACGCCGCGAGCTGTGGTGGCCCAGCGCACTTGTGCCGTCCGACGACGACGGGCTCGCCACCTTGCGCACCAGGGCGCGCGAACTGAGTCCGGCGTTGCGCGTGGCGCTGGCGGTCAACCTCCTGACCGAGAAGGGCCTGCCGCACTTTCACCGCGTCGTTGCGCAGTGTCTCGGCGAGAGCCCGGCATGGCGGAAATGGAACCACCTCTGGACCGCGGAGGAGGATCGCCATGGCGCGGTATTGCGCGACTACTGCCGCGCGTCGCGATTGTTTCCGATGCAATCGATCGAACAGCGGCAATTCGAATACTTGCGACAAGGATTCAGCCAGCCGTTCGACACCAGCCCGTACCACATGCTCATCTATGCGACGGTGCAGGAGCGCGCGACGCAGGTGGCCTACGGCCGGATTGCCGCCGCCGCGCGCGACGAGCCGACGCTCCATACGCTGACGCAGCGCATCGCCGGCGAGGAGGCGCGGCATTACGCGTTCTATCGCCAGATCGTCGCAGGCATCATCGAGGCGGATCCCGAGGCAGGCATCGAGGCGGCCGTCACGGTGCTCGGAGATTTCGACATGCCGGGCAAGAGCATCCCCGATTTCCGCGACATGGCGGATGTCGTGCGGCGCGCGGGCTTCTACGGTCCCGACGATTTCATCACGATCGTCGAGGAGCAGATCCGATTCTGGCGCATCGCCGAGCTGCGCCTGAGCGGCACGGCCGAACAGAAGCAGGCGCACCTGCTCGATCTACCGCGCCGGCTGTCGCGCATCGCGCGCTTCTTCAACGAGCGGCTTGGCCCGAAGACATTCTCGTTCGATTTCCTGAATCACACGTCATTCACCGCCTGATTGCCAAGGCGGCACGCCGCCTTGGCGGTCGTGCAGGCCACGCGTTCAGCGCACGCGTGGCCTGCACCGCCATCACCTTCACCGTCGGCGTTCACGCCGCACCCCTGCCGCGCGATCACGCGTCCTGCACCGCATCGCTCACGCGCGTCCGGCCGGTGATCGCGTGATAGGCATCGGCGAATTCCTCGGCGGCCCACATCAGATCCTTCGGATCGTGCGCGGCGGAGATGCACAGGCGGATCATCGCCGCGCCGCGTGGCACCGAGGGGTAGAGCACCGTATGCACGAAGATCCCCCGATCGAGGAGCGCGGACGACAGGCGAACGCAGTCGCGGTCGTCGCCGATCGGAATCCGGATCACCGGCCCGTGGTGGCCCGTGACCGGCACGAGCCGCTGACGCAGCTCGAAACGCACCAGCTCGGCGTTGCGGGCGACGACCTTCACGAGATGCGGCTGCTCGATCAGCACATCCAGGGCGGCTGACGCCGCAGCCAGTGTCGGCGGGGCGATCGCCGCGGTGAAGAGGACCGTGCGGCCGTGATAGCGCACGTACTCGATCACGTCGTGGTCACCCGCGATCCAGCCGCCGATCGACGCAAGGCTCTTCGAGAACGTACCGGCGACGAGGTCCGCCGCGCCGAGCGCGCCGTAGTGCTCCTCGGTCCCGCGCCCGGTCGCGCCGAGCACGCCGAGGCCGTGCGCGTCATCGAGGGCGAGGCGCACGCGATGGCGCTTGCAGACTGCGGCGATCTCGGGCAGCGCCGCGATGTCACCGTCGTTGGAATACAGCCCTTCGATCATCACCATCACCGCGCGCGATTCCGCCAGGATGCCGTTGAGTTCCTGGTGATCGTTGTGACGGAAGCGCTGCAGGCGGCATCGGGCGATGGCCGAGCCGTCGATGATCGACGCGTGCACGGATTCGTCGACGACCAATGTCGTGCGATTGTTCATGAAGGTCGTGACCACCCCGGCCATCGCCTGGTAGCCGGTGGTGCAGATGACGGCGTCCTCGCGGCCGACGAAGTGCGCGAGCTTCTCCTCCATCGCCAGCATCTCCGGCGTCGTGCCGGAATGCACGCGCGAGCCGGAGCGGCCGGTGCCGTCCTCTCGGGCCGCGCGCGCGGCGGCGGCGGTGACGCGCTCGTGCGTCGCGAGGCCGAGGTAGTCGAGCGCGCTCAGGATGAGGATCCGGCGCGAACCGAGGCGGGCATGCGAACCCTCCCAGTGCGAGAAGGGCAGGTAGAACGGCATCAGGTTCAGGCGACGCAGCGTATCGGTGATGTCGAAGCGCTTGGCCGGCTCGAACACGTCGTCGAAGGCCGCTTCCTTCAACGTATGCCGCAGATCCGGGTCGAGTTCGGCGAGCGGATCCGGGCCGGATGCGGGCGGTGCCGCATCCTGGACCTGCGCTTTCGATGGCGCGAGTTTCGGCCCGCGCATCGCGGCGACGGTATCCGACAGGCGCCGGATCGAATCGAGCGCCAGTGGCGACGGCACGCCGAAATCGACGAGGCAGGCCACCTCGTCCACGCCCACGGCCTTCAGCTTGCGCAGCATCCTCGCGGCCGCGGCAGGATCGCCGATCAGGGATGCCCGATCGACGTAGCGCCTGAGCGCGACTTCCACGACCTGCTCGGGCGGCAGCCGGCGCAGGTCCTCCGACTCGCGCTTCCACAGGTCGATTGCGGATTCGAGGTAGGTGGCGAGCGGCGCGCTCACGGCTTCCAGCGCATCGGCGGGGTGCTCCGCCACATAGGTGTGCAGCATCACGCAGACCTGGCCCGTCGCCGGATCGAGCCCCGCCTCGGCGCGTGCCTGCCGATACAGCGCGATGTTGTTCGCGAGGGTCGCCACTTCCTGATGCAGCAGCGCGGTCAGCACGTTGAAGCCTTCGCGGCCCGCCCGCCCGAACAGGTCGCTGCGATGCGTTGCGGTGACCCACAGATTCAATGTGCGCTGCAACGGACGCGGGTAGGTCTGGATTCGTACGTCGACGCCAACGCCATTCTTGCGCGTCACGCCGTCGCCTTCCCAGAGTTGCCGCAACTGGTGCGCCTGCGCGAAGGTGACGTCGCCGCGCGACTGAAAGTGGTCGGGCGCGAGGACGAACGACTGTGCGTCCCAGCCGGTGGCGACGGCAAGATCGACACGCCCGCCGGACAGGTTGTCCACCATCGCCCATTCCTCGGCGACCCGGATCGGATCGTTCAGCGGCATCACCACGCTGCCGGCACGCAGCCGGATGCGGTTCGTCATGCCCGCGAGCGCGGCGCTCAGGACCGACGGTGAAGGAAATAGCCCGCCGAACGGATGGAAGTGCCGCTCCGGCACCCAGACCGCGCAATAGCCCTTGCGGTCCGCGAGCGTCGCCGCATCGCGCACGAAGCGGTAGCGATCCGAGTCGTCCGCCTGATCGGCGGACGCGAAGAACAGGATCGACAGCTCCGGCGCGGCGACGTCCGGGCCGGCCGCGCGCGCGACATCGTGGGCGAGGTCGCGCGGCAGCGCCACGCGTTCCGGTTTCGCCGTCGCGGGCGCCGCGGGCTCGATCGCCATCGCGGGCGTGCCGTCGTCCGGCGCGTCGAGCTGGCCCAATCGACTCAGCAGCGTGTCGAGCGTCGGGTCGTCGGTCACGAGCGTCAGGCCGATGTCGCGGTGCAGCCATTCGCTCATCGTCGAGACGATCTGCACGAGCCCCAGCGAATCGATGCCCAGTTCGGAGAGCCGCGCCTCACGCGGCAGCGCCTCTTGCTCGCCGAGGCGGGCGGCCAGCCGGATCTCGCGCAGCAACACCAGTTCGGTAGTCGCGGGTGCGGTGTCCGACGCATCGGATGACGGTTCGTCGACCGCTTCCGCTTCCGGGGCGGAGCCGTCTTCATGCAGGATTGCCAGTTCGCCCGCCTTCCACATCTCGCGGGTCCGGGCGCGGCGCAGCTTGCCGGACGATGTGACGGCGATCACGCCGGGCGGCGCGAGCACGACGCGATCGAGCATCAACCCGTATTCCCGGCCCAGCCGCGCGCGGATGCGGCGGACGATGGCACCGTAATCGGACGGCTGCGCCTGACGCGGGACCTCCGCGAGGAGCACCACCCGCTCGCCGTCGTCGAAATCCGAAAGCAGTGCGATGCGATCCGGGCGCAGGTCCGGGTGCGCGCCTGCCGCGACATGTTCGAGATCGTGCGCGTCGAAATTGCGGCCGTGCACGATGATCATGTCCTTGACCCGGCCGCAGATGTACAGCTCGCCGTCGACGATCGCGCCGAGATCACCCGTGCGCATGTACGGCTTGTCCTGCAACGGCACCTTGAACACGGCGGCATTGCGCGCGTCGTCCCATCCGAGGTAGCCGTTCGCGATCGACGGTCCGGCGATCCAGACTTCACCGACCTCGCCGTCGGACAGCGTCTCGCCGCTGTGCGGCGAGACGATCGCCACGTCGATCGCGGGCTGGACCTGTCCGCACGAGACGATCTGGCGTCGCGCGGCGTCGCCGTCGACCTCGCGCAGCCTGCCGTGCGCAAGCGCGTCCGGATCGAAGCCGCGCACGCCGAGTCCGCGCGACGGCGCGAGCGAGACAAGCAGGGTGGCCTCGGCGAGGCCGTAGCACGGCCGGATGCTGTCGCGTCTAAAGCCCTGGGGCGCGAAGCGGAACGCAAAGCGGTCCAGCGTGGCCGCCTGGATCGGCTCCGCGCCGCACAACACAGATTGCAGGCTCGATAGGTCGAGCCCGTCGCTCTGGCTCTTCCGGATCATGCGGCTGCAAAGCGCGAAGGCGAAGTTAGGCGCAGCCGTGCCCCAGGCCCGGAAGTGCGAAATGGCCTGTAGCCAGCGGACCGGGCGCTCGATGAAGGCCACCGGTGTCATCACGACGAGTTCCTGGATGTCGGCGTACAGCGCTAGCAGGAAATTGCCGATCAGGCCAAGATCGTGCGACAGCGGCAGCCAGGTCACGCCAATCGCGCCGGGCGGCGGATTCAGCGCGCCGCCGATCATCCGCAGGTTCGTGACGATATTCCGGTTCGTGATGACGCAGCCGCGCGGTTCCGACGTCGAGCCTGACGTGTACTGGAGGAACGCGGTGCCCTCGGCGCGGCCCGGATGCGGTTCGCGATCGAGGCCCGCGCCGCGCTGCTGCAGCTCGCGGGTGGTGAAGAGCCGGCAGCACGTCGCAGCGGCGAACGACGGATCGACGCGCAGGATCGCGTCGATGCTGGCTTCGTCGCCGATCAACAGCGTGGCGGATGTGTCGCGGATGATGGACCTGATCGGATTGAGCCCGGCCGCGACCGCGCGCAGTGGCGGCGGATACGCCGGCACCGGCACCGCGCCGGCGGCCAGGCACCCGAAGAAGGTGCGGGCGAAATCGAGCGGCGACCAGCACGCGACGATCACGTGGCGCGATGCGTCGGCGGGCAGCATGTCGCGGATCGAGTTGCCGACCGCGCGGGCGTCCGCATACAGCGCCTGTGCCGACAGCGTTTCCTGAGGACCGTCGACCTGGCCGGTCGTCAGGAACCGATACAAGGGCCTGTCGCCGCGCTGCTCGCTCGCGCGGCGCAGCAAGTCGATGAGTGTCTGTGGTTCGTTGGCCATGGCGTCCTTCAAGAGCCGGGTTGTCCTATGATAAGCAGGGAGGTGCATGCCGATCCTCTCATTCCTTCAACTCAAGCAAGGGCCTGGAATGCTTGAAAACGCATGTTGCGCGGTGGCAGGGGCAAGCGGGTTTCTCGGCCGGAGAGTGGCGGAACTCCTGCTGTTGCGCGGCGCGGACGTGCGCGCGATCGTCCGGACATCCAGCCAGGTGGCGCCGATCGACACGCTCCGGGTCTTCGCGCTCGATCTCGACGATGCCGACGCGCTGACCACTGCGTTGCAGGGCGTCACGGTCCTGTTCAATTGCATCGGCCACTCGTCCGATTGGGGGCCGTGGAGCGAATTCGTCGACGGCAACGTGGACTCGGTGGAGCGCCTGTGGCGTGCGGCCGCCGCGGCGGGCGTCAAGCGGATCGTTCATGTGAGCACCACCGACGTCTACGGCTATCCGAAGGCTCCGTGCGACGAGCGTCATATGCTGACCGACGTCGGTCTTCCCTACAACCGCAGCAAGATCCTGGGCGAGGCGCTCGCGCGCCGGCTCGCGGCGGAGCTCGGCCTGGCGGTGACGATCGTCCGACCGGCGACCATCTTCGGGCCGCGCAGCCACGACTGGGTGGTGGAACTGTCGCGCGAGCTGCGCGCGCGCCGTGTGCCGACGCTGGACGGTGGCCACACGCATGCCGGTCTCGTGTTCGTCGACGACGTCGCGGATTCGCTGATCGGGCTCGCCGAACGAAGCGAGACCGTGGGCGAGGCGTACAACGTCGTCGATCCGCAGCCGATCGAGTGGCGCCGCTATTTCGCCGAGCTGTGCGAGACCCTGAATGTGCGCGGGCCGAACATCGACATTCCGTCGCCGCTGGCGCTCGCCGCGGCGCGCGCCAGCGAGGCGGCGGCGCGGCTGCTGCGCAGCAAGCGCCGTCCGCTGTTCACCCGGCATATCGCGCTTGTCATGTCGCGCGACCAGCATTACGCGAGCGCCAAGCTGTGTCGTGTGCTTCCCGAGTATCCGCGCGTCGGTTTGCAGCGAGGCCTCGCGCTTACCAAGACGTGGCTCATCCATCATTCCGCGCTTGATTGAGCGTGCGCTGCACCTGCTGCCGATGCAGGAAGCGCAGCACATAGGTGCGGAAATCGTCGTCGTTCCGCTTGAGCAGCTTCTCCCACAGGAACAGCATGCGCAGCGCATAGACCTTCGGCTGCATCGACAGCAGCGTGAAGGTCGCGTTGTTCGCCAGATCGGCGCGAAACTGGCCGACGCGGATCGCGCAGCCGATGTTCAGCGGCTCGAGATTCTCCACCTGGTGCCACCACCACGGCCCGTTGTAGAGCACGTCGCCCGGCTCGAGCGTGACCTCGAAGAACGGCAGCGTCTGCGCGAAGCTGTGACGCTCGGGCGACTCGTCGAGCGGATCGAAATAGGTGGTCGCATAGATGAACGGTCTGCTGGCGACCGGCAGCAGCAGGTGGCGGTATTCCGGCGCCAACAGGCGCCAGCGCTTACGGCCCACGAGGTTGAGGAAGAAGTTGCCCGCGAACGCGCAATGGATGCGGCTGCGCGTGCCCGGGCCTCCGATGAACATGTTCATCGCGTCGAAGCGCTTGCGCAGGCCGTCCGAGCCGAACAACGAGCTCAGCTTCGGCAGGTTGAGGTCGTCGAGCAATTCGGGGTGGTCGATGAAGATCTGCGACACTCCGGCGAGATAGCGAATGTCGTGCCCGCCACGGATGCCGGCAAGCAGGTCGCCCACCGTCGTCTCGCCGAACACCAGCTTGCGGCCGAGGGAGTCGTCGTCGGTGTTGTTGCGCACCACGCGATAGGACGAGTCGCCGCAGAGTTGCGCGAGATAGTCACCTTGCCCCCAGTGCGTGACGGCGAACTCGCCGGCCATCATCCCGCGGATCACGACCGGTATGCGGTAGCGGCGGGTCGCGCGTCGCAATTGCTCGGGTGTGACTGGTGCGGCAAGGATCTCGATCGGGGCCGGGGCATCGCCGTGGTAATTCGCGTGACGCTGGAGGGCGCGTTTCTTGCGTATCGTCCAGAGACGCCCTTCGGCGAATTCATCCTGGCTCAGAAATTCGGCCGCAAACAATGCGTTTTCCACCACATCGGCATAGAGATTCGTCCTCATGCTTGCCCTCCGGGCAGTCCGCGACGATTGACCGATCGATCTTTTTCCAAATCGACAATAAGAACCACGCGACGTTCTTCAGTCCTATTCCAGGCTTCGTGGAAAGCGCGATCGTCGAATATAAGCAATTGACCATTATCCCAGGTTCGAGGGATATTCGAAACGGAAAGTGCAGCGTCTCCGGAAGGAATAATTAGTCCCAGATGGCAGCGATCAACCAGATTGCTGCTGCCCTGGTGGCGATCTATTTTTCCGCCGGCCTCGAGTGCTGCGAATGCTGCATTAATTGCCGCGGGAAATGATTCAATCAAATTTACTGTTTCGGGACACAACTGTCTGGCGGACAGGAAGGCCTGTCGTTCGCGTAGCAGCGGAAGCAGCTTGTGGGGGGCAGGGGCCGCCAGCGGCACCAGCCGCGGGCGGATGAGCGCTTCGACTTCCTGTTGCGAACGCGCCGACAGCGCGGCCACCGAATCGTCGTCGGTGAAATGAAGCCAGGGAATATCGAGTGAGATTGCCTTGCTTAATTCGTCAACAATGATTTGCCATTTTTTGGAGAGTGAATCAATCCCGGGATAACTTGCCGGATCAACCCAACCGATAGGCGGTGTATATTTTGATATCGACATCCAAGCCCCCAGTGTGCGAGACTACACATCATGGACAAGCTCTCAGACCAAGAGATTCTCTCACGAATCGAACGCGTCTTCTTGAAAAGACGTAAATCGACGGATGGTGAATTGAGTCCGGATATGACATTGGAAGATCTAGGGCTCGATTCATTCGACACCGTTGAGATGGCCTTCGCGCTGGAAGAGGAATTCGGCGTGGAGATTCCGGGCGAAGGACTGCGAAACGTCTCCACCGTGCGCGATCTCGTGGTGGTGTTCCGTGATGCGGTGAACGCCTCCACGTCCTGAGGACGATCTCGACGGGATGCGTTCATGACCTTCCGCAAAGTCGTTGTAACCGGGCTCGGCGTCGTCAGCGCGCTGGGTGTAGGCAGCGCAGCGTTCTGGCGCGCGATGAGCAGCGGGCGGCACGGATTCACCGAGCTTGACGCCGAAGGCGGGCTCGGGCCTCTGCGCATCAAGATGGGCGCGCGCATCCGCGACTTCGATCCCGCCGCGCATCTCGATCCGAGGAAGCTGGACCTGCTGGACCGCTTCTCGCAATTCGCGCTGGTTGCGGCGTCCGAGGCGATGCGCGAGGCCCGCCTCGATCCCGACGAATATCCACCGCATCGCATGGGCGTGGTGCTGGGCTCGTCGATGGGCGGACAGACGACGCAGGACAGCAGCTTCCTCGAGCTGTATCGCAACGGCAAGCCACGGGTCAATCCCGGTACAATCCCGCGCATCATGGCCAATGCCGCCGTGAGCAACGTGTGCATGGCGTTCCATTGCATGGGGCCGAGCTTCGCGGTCAGTACCGCGTGCGCATCGTCGAATCATGCGATCGGCCTGGGGATGTCGCTACTGCGCAGCGGCGCGGCCGACATGATGATCGTGGGCGGCAGCGAGGCGCCGTTCAGTCACGGCCATCTGAAGGCCTGGGAGGCGATGCGGGTGGTGGCGTCGGACCTGTGCCGCCCGTTCTCGGCCGACCGCGACGGCATGCTGCTGGGAGAGGGAGCGGGCATTCTGGTGCTCGAGACGCTCGAGCGGGCGAAAGCGCGCGGTGCGACGATCTTCGCGGAAGTGGCCGGGTTCGGTATGTCGGCCGACGCGCGCCACCTGGTGATGCCATCAGTCGACGGACCGGCGCAGGCGATTCGGGCCGCGCTCGACGACGCCGGCCTTACACCGTCGGAGATCGACTATATCAACTGCCACGGCACCGGTACGGTGGCCAACGACGTAACCGAGGTGGCGAGCGTGCGCGACGTGTTCGGCGCGCACGCGGACAAGCTGCAGGTCAGTTCGACGAAATCGATGCATGGCCATGCGCTGGGCGCGGCCGGGGCGCTGGAAGCGGTTGCGCTGGCGCTGTCCATCCACGAAGGCGTGTTGCCGCCAACGGCCAACTTCTCGAACGTCGATCCGGCTTGCGCGCTGGATGTCATCCCGAATGTCCCGCGACGCCATGTGATCCACGCAGCCTTGTCGAACTCCTTTGGTTTCGGCGGCTTGAACGCCGTCCTCGCTCTGCGGCATCCCGAGGCATCGTGTACGACGCGCTGATCGACGCACTGGCGGCATTGGAGCAACGCGTGCAATACGCGCTCGACACTGGCGATCGCACGGGCCTGGATGTGTTGGGGTATGGCGATTCGTCGATCGTGCTGGGATGCACGACGTCCGCCGGACGCTTCGCGTGCAAGCGCATGCCGCCGTTCGCGACGGCCGACGCGAGGCGCGCCTACCTCGACCAGGTTGAGGAGTATGCGCAAGCGTTGCGCGGGCGAGGCGTGACGCTCCTGGACACGCGCGTCTACACGGTCGGCGAGACGGCCTATTGCGTGCAACCGCGGATCGAGCGGCACGCGATGCTGAAGCATGCGTTGACCCGCAGGCGGCTTGCAACGTTGCTCGACATCGTCGCGACCGCCATTACCGACCGCATCGGCCTCGATGCGGACATCACGAACTGGTGCGTGTCGGGCGACGAGCTGGTGCTGCTGGACACCAACACGCCGCTGCTGCGCGACGCGCGGCACGTCAGCACGGCGGACTACACGGTGTTTTTCGCATCGCTGCCTTCCTTCGTGCGAGCGCGGCTCACACCGGAGGTCGCGGCCGCGATGCTCGAGAAGTTCTACTCGCCGCGCGCGGTGGCGCTCGATGTCCTGTGCGGGCTGATCCGCGAGCGGGCAGGTCAGGTACCGTATTTGCTCGACGAAGCGGCGGCGCGATTTGGGCCAGCGATTACGTCCGGTGAACTCCGTCGCTATTTCGTGACCAACCAGACCACCTGGGCACTGTTTCGCCGGCTGCAGCGGCTTCAGCGCTGGTGGAGCAGGTCGATGCGCAAGCAAGCTTATCCATTCCTGCTGCCGCCAGCCAATGCGTTCGCCGGGCACCTGTCGTTGCGCGCGGCGTTCAGCGCCAGCTATGGGTATCGGCCTGCATCGCTTCAACCTGCGGCTGACGGGGCCGAGCCGGAACGGCAGTCGGATTCCTGAGCGGTCGGCGAGGTGCAATCCCCGCAGCTGGTTGACCTGCATAACGCGGATCCGGACCAGTTGCTGGCGCATCCGGTGCAGCGCCAGCATTGCCTGTTAGTCCGCCGATTTGACGGCAACAAAGCGCATGCCGGGACGCAGAGACGCCTCCCAGATCGCTGCCGCGTCTGCCGCATCATTCTTGTTCGACTTGACGAACGGACGCACGAACTGGGCCGCTACGAGCCTGACTTCGTGCCCGAGCGCTGTCAGTTGCCGGGCCCAGGGATGGGCGCTGCCGCAAGCTTCCATGACGATCCGGGCTGCAGGCCGGTTGGCGAAGAATGGCAGCATCTGGTCACGCTTGAGCACCTTGCTGTGAATTCTGCCATCCGGGTCGACAACGTGAATCTGGAAAACGCGCTTGGCCAGGTCGATGGCTATCGTCGTGGGCTCCATGGAATCTCTCCTGGCGGAAGAACGGACAAAGCACTTGTCGCACATCCACACGAGGAGCCGAGAAAGCACGATCAGGCGCTGGAGCGGTCGTTGTGGCGGGAGGCGACCATTCCATCTACTTTGCTCCTACATCAAAAAAATTGATCATACATATTATGTAAAATGATTTACGGATATGTATTATTTCCCCGCCTGCAGACCGGGCTCTTGCAACGTAAGACATGCTGCTATCTCTGGCTGAGTCGCTGGGTAGCAACCTATTCGCTCAAGCAACCGGAGAAGGACCGGAGCCTGGGCTTGCCTGATAGCGGCTATCGGCGAATGTCGGCGTGGCTGGAACTGGGCGAATCGCGCGTGTGGCGAATGTGGCGAGCCTTGTAACTCAACATTCCGCGGCTGCACCCTCGCCGTCGTTGTTGTGGCAACGACATTCATAAGGCTGCGGATTGGATTTCCCACGCCGGCCTGCACCATCCGCTGCATCGCGAAGTCGTGCGCGTCCTTCGACGTGCCGCCCGAAGCGTCGGCGACCATGTAGATCTCGTAGTCGCCTTCGAGCATCGCGCAGAGCGCGAACGTCGTATTGCAGACTTCGGTCCACAGGCCGGAGACGACCACCTTCTTGCGGCCGTTCGCGGCCAGCGCGTCGCGCACCTTCTGGTCGTCCCACGAGTTCATCGACGTGCGTTCGAGCGTCTCCTGGTTCGGAAACACGTCGAGCAGCTCAGGATAGGTGTGACCCGAGAAGCTGTCGCTTTCGACCGTCGTGATCGTGGTCGGGATGTTGAATACCTTCGCGAGCCCGACGACGTTGTTCTTCAGCACCTGGCGATCGATCGACTGCACGCCGAACGCCATCTGCGGCTGCTGGTCGATGAAGATCAGCTGGCTGTTATGGGGGGAGTACTTCAAGTTTCGGATTGCTCATGACGGTCATGTCCTTTGACGCGGATAAAAACTAGCCTGCCTCGCCGGCAAGCCGGGAGGCGCCCAATGCGCTGTGCCGGGAGGTTCGCCTGCCAGCCGTTGTCATTCAATACGCGAATTCATGGTAACGCCACTTAATCAATTCAATTAATAAAATACCTAAATTCATCCATTAAAAGATCTTAAAAAAATCGAATCGAATGATCGCATCCAAAAAGACCTGCTACGCTATCGAATGAATTCAGGATTGCCGGGCAAAACGGTAGTCATCCGTATTTTTCACACGGTTGTCATTCACTTATATCCGAATCATGAAGCCGTATATTTCGTCGCTGCTTGCCGGCATTCTCGCCGGCGCGGTCTATTACCTGATCGGCGTGCAATCGCCCGCGCCGCCCACGATCGCGCTGGTCGGCCTGCTGGGCATCCTTGCCGGCGAACAGATCCTGCCGGTCGCACGAAGGATGCTCGCAGGCATCCACTTGAGAACCGCGTGGAGCGAGGCGAAGTGCAGCCAGCACATGTTCGGCCCCCTGCCCGGCGCCCAGGGATCCGATGCCGCCGCGAAGCAACGTCAATCGACACCGTCGTGACCCACGGCGACTAGTACTACAGCCGTAGATTTTTTTGCTATAGTTGTTCAGTGCTACTACATGAGTATAAGCCGATGCGGGCGATTGCGAAATCGTGGGAACGTGAACTGTACGCATTGCATGAACGTCTCGGACACCTGTTCAGACGCCCCGAACCTCGGCAGCGCTCACTGGCCTATATGAAGGGGTTGTTGGGCACAGTCGAGCGCAAGAACGGCTGGCAACTTGCCGAATGGATTGGCGAGGCAACACCGGACGGCGTGCAACACCTTCTCGAGCCGGTCATGATCGCCCCGCGCGAGACCCCTTCGTCGAGCAGCAAGATCAACCGCGCTCGCCTCACTTGGCCGACTGCCATCGTTCGGCTGCGCTGCATCGACAGCAGTTCTTCCCGCTCGGCTTCGCTCAGATTCATTTTGCCCATGCACCATTAGATCAGTGCAATTTCATTGGTTCAATGGACTAGTCCATTGAACCGGATGAATTGCACCGGATGCGCCGAGTTGGATCGGAGTACTTCCACTTCAACGGGGCGGCCTGCTTGTTGTATTGGCGGATGTAGCGCATGAGCTTTTTGTCGAGATCCTTGGTGC
>NZ_CADFEO010000041.1:0-17671 GCF_902833075.1 Burkholderia sp. BCC0405 | reverse complement strand
GCCATCGTTCGGCTGCGCTGCATCGACAGCAGTTCTTCCCGCTCGGCTTCGCTCAGATTCATTTTGCCCATGCACCATTAGATCAGTGCAATTTCATTGGTTCAATGGACTAGCGCTCAAGCCCAGCAGCGTGCGCACCTGTCTCGGGCGCGCGCTCGCGAAGCTCGGCGTGACGAACCGGGTCGGGCTCTTCGCGTGGTGCGTAACCGACGAGGAGCCGCCGGAGGATCGCGGCCAATACGTCCAGATCCGCAACGGCATGCGCGACCGGCGCGCGCAGCTCGCGCACCTGCAGCTCGTCGAACCGGCCGACATGAGCCGCTTCAACCGGCTCGGCGCGACCGCCAGCGTCCAGACGCTCTGGACGGCCGCGCGCGAGGAGCAGCAGCTTTATCGCGACCTGCTCGGCGCCGAGCGCACCGCGCGCAACTATCCGTTCCGCAGCCTGCGCAACGCGGGGGCGTTGCTCGCGGCCGGCTCCGACTGGTCGGTCAGCACGATGGACCCGATGCAGATCATCCAGACGGGCGTCACGCACCTGCCGATCGACCAGCCCGAGAGCCCACCACCGTGGAATCCACACGAACGCCCGACCTGCTCACGATGCTCGAGGCCTATACGGTAAATACCGCGTATGCGCTGCGCTTCGACGACTGCACGGGTTCGCTCGAAGCGGGCAAGGACGCGAGCTTCGCGATCCTCGACCGCAATCCGTTCGCGCACCCGGTCGAGACGTTCGCGCAAACCCGCGCGATCGAGACGTGCTTCCGCGGCGAAGTCGTGTACGCCGCGCCGGGCTGGGCCGACTGAAGCACGAAAGCGGCGGCCGTCAGGCGACGGCGAGCGCCAGCACCTGTTCGGTCGTCAGCACATCGCCGAACGCGTCCGACAACGCGGCCAGCGTCGCGCGATGGAGGTCGCGGTGCGACACCGTGCCGCCGTCCGCAATGTCGAGGTCGCGCGTCGCGCATGCGTCGTCGACGACGATCACCGCGTAGCCGAGCGGCACCGCATCGCGTGCCGCGCCGGCGACGCATGCATGCGTCATCAGGCCCGTGACGATCAGCGTGTCGATCCCGGCCGCCTTCAGGCGCGCATCGATGTCCGTCGTCGGGAACACACTCACCGACGTCTTTTTCACCACCGTGTGATGCGCCGCCGGCTGCAGGTCCGCATGAAAACGGAAGCCGTCGCTGCCGTCGGCGAAGATCGGGCTGTCGGCCGTATCGACGTGCTGAACGTGAAACACCGGCATGCCTGCGCGGTCGGCGAACGCGATCACGCGCTGCGCATTGCCCAGCGCACGCGGCCCCTCCGGAATCGGCAGGCGGCCGCCGAAGTATTCATTCTGGAAATCGATCACCAGCAGCGCGGTGCGGGCGGCGGCGATCGATGTCGGCGCGGTCGCGCCCGCCAGGGTACGGATGGTCGGATGTTGCATGAGTCGCTCTCTCGGTTGGCATATCGAAGAAACGGCGCGCCGGGCCTGCCGGCGCCGCCGGACACGGCCGGAATGGGCTCCGGCCGGGAGACGCCAGTGTCAGGCCGCGCGGCCCGGCGCGACAGCGGCGCGCGGGACAACGTCCGACAGGATCGGGCCAACGTGCAAACCGCCTACGACGGCACGGCCGTTCGAGCACCCGGCTGCGTGCGGCCGTACGCGACCATCATCGCGAAGCTGAGCAGGAAGCCCGCGCCGCCGATCAGCAGCAGGCCGATCTCGCCGAACACGGGCAGCAGGTTCGTGAGCGCGCCCGTGACGACCCACGCGACGGCCATCACCGAGCCCGCGACGCCGAGCGCCCAGCCTTGCCGGTCCTCACTGACCGCGTCGGAGAACGCCGTATACATCGTCGTATATGCAACCATGTCGAAGCAGCCGACGACCATCGCGAGCGCCCACAGTACGGGCTCGTGCGGGAACAGCGCGGACAGCACCTGGCCGACGCCCGCGACGAGCAGGCCCGTCTTCGCGATGTCGACCACGCGCCACACGCGCAGCATCCGCCGCACGACGACCAGCAGGCCGAACACGAAGCAGAGGCCGATCACGCCGCTGAACAGCCCGAGCCGCGCGCTCGTGTAGCCGAATTTCGCCTGCAGCAGCAGCATGATGGTCTGCAGGTAGAGCCCGTAGCCAACCTGCATCAGGAAAAACACGACCGACAGGAACGCGACGTTGCGCTGACGCGCGGCCTCCCCGATGATCCGCAGCGGCAGCAGCGGATCGATGCGCGTGTCGCCGCGCGGCGCCGTCGAGTCGCGGTACGACGCCCAGGTCCAGAACGCGCAGGCCAGCGACAGCGCGGCGACCAGCACGAACGGCGTGCCGTAGTCGAACAGCGGCGAAATCGTGCGGTCGGACGTGACGCCGCCGAGCACCGGGCCGACGATCACGCCCGCGCTGAACGCGAGCGACATGATGCTCATGTTGTATGCCTTGTTCTCCGGCGTGCTCACGTCCGTGATGGCCGCCTGCGCGATGCCCTGGCAGCCGGCCATCAGCCCGGTGAGCCCGCGCCCGGCCAGCAGCAGCGCGACGCTCGCATACCATGCGCCGGCCGCCATCATCGCGTAGCCGGCCGCGAGGCCGAGCACGCACAGCAGCAGGATCCTGCGGCGGCCGTAGCGATCGGACAGGTCGCCCATCAGCGACGAGCCGAAGAACATGCACAACGGGTAGATCCCGTAGCCGAGACCAAGGTAGAAATTGCGCGCATGCGCGCCGGCGTCGGCCGGCAGGATGCCCGCGTGCGGATCGCTGAAGATCGCGGACATCATCGGATAGACGAGCCCGAATCCCATCGCGTCGATCGCGATGGCGAGCAGGCAGGGGCCGAGCAGCTTGTAGTCGAGCCGGGACATGGCGACCTTCCGGACAGAGTGGATGATCGCCCAAGCGTAACGACCGGTCGGCGGCCGCGGTAGGCCGCCGGCCGCGATGCTAAGCATCGGCGGGACCGATACCCTGCGTGCCGCCCGCGCCGATGGCTCGCCGGTGCGGGCGGCAGGCCACGGCCGCTACTTGGCGCTCGCCGGCTCGCCACGGAGAAACTGCCGGCGTGCGAGCACGCACGGCGCGCCGTCGTGCATGAACACGCTCGCGAGCAGCCCGAATGATGCCGCGAACAGCACGTACCACGCAGGTGCGACCGGCGACCCGCTCGCGTGCGTCAGCCACGTGACGATGAACGGCGCGAAGCCGCCGAACACCATCACCGCGACGTTGTAGGCAAGCGCGATGCCGGTCGAGCGCGAACGCGTCGCGAACTGCTCGGCGAGCGTAGTCGGCGCAGGCCCGTAGCAGATGCCGATGATTGTGCAGATCACGAGCTGCATCGCGAGCAAGCGCCCGATGCCCGGCGCAGCAGCCAGCCACGTGAACAGCGGATACGTGACCGTCAGCAGTGCCAGCGAACCGGCGATCAGCACGGGCCGCCGGCCGATGCGGTCGGACACGAGCGCCGCGACCGGGATCGTCACCGTCAGCAGCGCAACCGCCGCCATCTGCACCTTGAATACCTGGTCGAGCGGCAGCCCGAAGGTCTTGTGCACGAACGTCGGCATGTTCACCAGCATCACGTAGAACACAGCCGTGCCGGTGATCGTCTGCCCCATCGACACCAGCACGCCGCGCAGGTTGTCGCGCAGCACGCCCGACACGCTCGCCGGAGGCTCGACGGTCGACTTGCTCGCGTCGAGGAACGCCTCGGTCTCCTCCATGTGTCGGCGGATCCACAGACCGACCGGCCCGATCAGCAGCCCGAGCGCGAACGGCACGCGCCATCCCCAGCTATGCAGCGCCGCCTCCGACAGCGACTGCGTGGCCCACGCGCCCATCGCGGCGCCCGAGAACACCGCGAGACACTGGCCGATCAGTTGCCACGATCCGTACAGCCCGCGCCGGTTCTCCGGCGCGCTTTCCACGAGGAACGCGGTCGCGCTCGCGTATTCGCCGCCGGTCGCGAAGCCCTGCAGCAGCCGCGCAACGACGATCAGGACCGGCGCGGCGGGGCCGATCGCCGCGTACGACGGCGCGAACGTGATCAGCGCGATCGACAGCGTCATCAGGAAGATGATGAGCTGCATCGCGGCCTTGCGGCCCTTGCGGTCCGCATAGAGCCCGAGCAGGATGCCGCCCACCGGGCGCATGAAGAAGCCGACGCCGAAGGTCGCGAGCGACATCAGCAGCGACGCGTACTGGCTCTCGGCGGGAAAGAACAGCCGCGCGATGATGCCGGAGAAGAAACCGTAAACGATGAAGTCGTACCACTCGAGGGTGTTGCCGACGACAGCGGCAACCACCTGCCGATGCCGCGAGTTCCGACGTGAGTCGCGCATGCTTTTCTCCTGCAGTCTCATGGCGCCGCGCCGCATGCGTCCCGCATTCCGTGGCGGGCATGGGCGAACCGGCGGTTCGGATCGCCGGCCGGTGCGCGACAGGCACGCACCGTCGAAACCTCTCGGCCGCACGCACGACCGGCGTGAAACGATCATAGGGACGCCAAAAAACCGCATCAATTAATGCCCGCGGCAGATGATTAGCCGGAGATTAAATGTCTCTCCACCGCGCTTCTGCATGCGAAAAACCCGGAAATTCGCGCATTGTTGCGGTCCCGGTTCTGCGGCAGAATCGTCGGCCGCCCTTCCCGTCGGCCGTACCATGCGCAACCGCATCAACGAAGAAATCACGTTCCGCAAGCTCGAGGTGCTGCTCGCCTTCATGGAGGCCGGCAGCCTCGCGAAGGCCGCCGAGGCGCTGGGCGTCAGCACGGTCAGCGTGCACCGCGCGCTGCACACGCTCGAGGAAGGGATGCACTGCGCGCTGTTTCGCCACGAGGGGCGGAACCTGATTCCGACCGACGCCGCGCAGGTGCTCGCCGAAGTCGCGGGCGAAGTGCTCAAGACGATGACGGACGGGATCCGCTCGACGCGCGAGGCGGCCGGCTACGGCGCCGGCCAGTTGAAGATCGGTTCGCTCTACTCGTTGACGATCCGCACCGTGCCCGAAGTCGTGATCGCGCTGAAGGCGCGCCGCCCCGAGCTGCAAGCCGAGCTCGTGCTCGGCTCGAACGCCGACCTGCTCGACAAGCTCCGGCAAGGCGCGATCGATGCGACGCTGATGGCGCTGCCCGAACCGGACGCCGAAATCGAATCGATCGCGCTGTTCGAGGACGAGATGTTCTTCGCCGCGCCGATCGACTCGCCATACGCGCGGCACGACGCCATCGATCTGCGCTCGTGCGGCGACGCACCGTTCGTGTCGCTCGGCGAAGGTTTCGCGACGCATCACGGCTTCACGGAAGCGTTTCGCGCGGCCGGCGTCACGCCGAACGTCGTGATGCGGGTGGGCGACATCTTCTCGCTGATCAACCTCGTGTCGGGCGGGGTCGGCTGTTCGCTGCTGCCCGGCCGCGTGCGCGACCTGTTCGCGCACAAGATCGCGCTCGTGCCGCTCGCCGGGCCCACGATCCGCCAGACGATCGGATTGAGCTTCCTCCACCGGCGCGAACGCGACCCGAACCTGCTCGCACTCGCGACCGTGTGCCGGCTGACCGTCAAGGGGCCGAACGTGCGGTAACGCCCGGATCGCGCGGCCGGCAGCGCGCGCCCTCTCCGTTCCGCCTCGCGCACCTGCATCGTTCGAACCTGAAGCTCGTGCCGATCGAAGCATGTTCGCTCGACGACTGTCGCAAGGTGATCGACGTGAACCAGGTCGGCTGCTGGCTCGGCATGAAATCGGCGCTCGGCGCGCTGAAGGCGGCGGGCGGCGGCTCGATCGTCGACGTGTCGTAGACGGCCGGGATGGAAGGCGTTGCGGGCGGCAGCGCATATGTATCGAGCAAGTTCGCGGTGCGCGGGATGACGAAGGCCGGCGCCCGCGCCATCCGCGCGGCGCGGGCGATGCGACGTCAGCGCGCGCCCTCCGCCGCTACCTCGCGTCGGCCGACGCGTCGCGCGCCGCGGCGGCCGCACGGTCGAGCGCGGCGGCCATCGCCGCCTGCTCCTTGCCGGTGAACTGGTCGAGAAAGAGTTCCGCAACCGTCGACTGGTACACCTTCCACATCTTCTTGCGCAGCGTTCGCCCCTTGTCGGTGATGCTCGCGTACGCGGCGCGGCCGTCGTCCGCCGAACGGGCGCGCGTGACGAGCCCCTCCTGTTCGAGCCGGTCGACGAGCCGCGTGAGGTTGTAGCGCTCGATCGCGAGCACGTCGGCCAGCTCGTGCATGCGGCGCGTACCGTCGGGCCCGCTTTCGAGCCCCCACAACGCGTCGTACCACGCATAGGCCGGCAGGCCGGCCGCCGCAAGGCGGCGCTCGATCTCGCGAATCATCGTCCGGTGCGCGCGGACGAACGAAAACCACAGATCGGGTTCGGGTGCGCTCATGTCAGGTCGTTCCTCTCGTTGAATTGCATTTGCAATTAAATCTTACCTCGATAACAATTGCCTCCATACGATTGCAATTGCAACTGTCAGCCCGCCGATCGGCAGGCGTTCCGTCGCGCGACGCGGCGCCACGACCGTCGCCCCGCGCAGCCTTATGCTTCTGGAGACATTGCATGACCGCACCTCTCGCGCTACCCGACATCGACCCGCAGGAAACCCGCAAATGACTCGATGCGCTCGAATCCGTGATCGCGCTCGAAGGCCGCCCGCGCGCGCACTACCTGCTCGACCGGCTTTCCGCCCTCGACGCGGCACGTCACGGCGACCTGCACGGCCGCGTGACGACCGCGTACGTGAACACGGTGCCGCGTGAACGGCAACCGGCCTATCCGGGCGATCTCGCGCTCGAACGGCGCCTGAACGCGATGATCCGCTGGAACGCGATGGTGATGGTGCTGCGCGCCGGCCGGCATTCGAGCGGCGGCGGGCACATTGCGACCTACCAGTCAGCCGCGGTGCTGTACGACGTCGGCTTCGACCACTTCTTTCGCGGCCGCACCGACACCTTCGACGGCGACATGGTCTACATCCAGGGCCATTCGGCGCCCGGCATCTACGGCCGCACGGGCCCGGTGGTGGGGGCGACCGACTACATGAAGATCGTCGGCGACCAGATCCGCGCGTTCGTCGACGGCCGACGCTTCGTGTCGCTCGGCACCGACGGCTTCGGCCGCTCGGATACGCGCGACGCGCTGCGCGCGTTCTTCGAGGTCGATCGGCACTTCATCGTGATCGCGGCGCTGACGGCCCTCGCCGACGACGGCGCGATACCGCGTGCCAGGGCAGGCGAAGCGATCCGGCGCTACGGCATCGACATCGACAAGGTCGATCCGGCCAGCGTGTAGTCGGGCGGCGCGCGGCAGGCAGGATCGCTCAGGCCTGCCGCGCCGCCGCGCCCGCGCTACTGCCCCGACCGCGCGAGCGGGCCGTGCGGGCCCAGGCCCGTTCCCGACGGCCATCCGCCCGCAAGCGCCTTGTACAGCGCCACCGTCGACGCCGCGCTGCGCATCTGCCCGTCGGCCGCCGCATCCTGCGCCTGCAGCAGCGTGCGTTGCGCGTCGAGCACTTCGTAGTAGTCGATCGCACCCGCCGAAAACCGCGCCTGCGCCAGTTGCGCGGCGCGTGCGCTGTCGGTCGCGGCCCGCACGAGATGGTCCGTCTCGTCACGTGTGCGGGCGGCGCGCAGCAGCGCGTTCTCGGTTTCCTCCAGCGCCCCGAGCACGGTCTGCCGGTACTGCGCGAGCTGGCCGGCCGCTTCGGCATCGCTCGCGGCGATCCGTGCACGCACGCGGCCGACATCGAGGAACGACCAGTCGATGCCGAGCGCGATCAGGTTCGTGTCGCTGCCGGCGCGGAAGAACCCGTAGCTGCTCGTCGCGCTGCCGAGCAGCCCCGACAGCGTGAAGCGCGGGAACAGGTCGGCCGTGGCGACGCCGATGCGCGCGGTCGCCGCGTGCAGCCGCGCCTCGGCGGCCGCGACGTCGGGCCGCCGCCGCAGCAAGTCGCCCGGCGTGCCGGGATCGATGTCGGCGGCCAGCGCGGGCAGCGGCACCGGCGTGCCCGCCGACGCGGCGGCCTTCGGGAGATCGAAGCGGCCGATCAGCGCGTCCGGCGTCTGCCCGGTCAGCACCGCGAGCCGGTGCTCGTCGACGCCGATCGCCGCCTCGTACACGGCGATCCGCGACGTCGTCGATTCGTACTGCGCGCGCGCCCGCGCCGCATCGAGTTCGGACCCTCGCCCCGCGCCGACGCGTGCATTGATCAGCGCGAGCGTCTGCTTCTGGTTGTCGGCGTTCTCGCGCGCAATCCGCAGCCGCTCCTGCGAGCCGCGCAGATCGACGTACGTGCTTGCCACCTCGCCGGCGATCGCGACGCGCACCGCGCGCACGTCCGCCGCGCTGGCGGCCGTTTCCGCACGCTGCGACTCGATCGAACGGCGCACGCGGCCGAACAGGTCGAGCTCCCACGCGGCATTGATCCCGACGCTGGACGTCGGCGTATCGCGCTGGCTGCGCGGCGCGCCGAACGCCTGGTCCTTGCTCATCAGCTGATGGCCGATCTGCCCGCTCGCGGTGAGCGTCGGATAGCGATCGAACGCAGCCTGCGACAGCAGCGCATTCGACGCGTCGTAGCGCGACACGGCGATCTGCAGATCCTGGTTCGCCGCGAGCGCCGTGTCGATCAGCTGCGTCAGCACCGGATCGCCGAAACCGCGCCAGAACGCGGCATCGGCATCGGCCGATGCGTCGCGCGGCATCTCCGGCGTCGTACCGGACGGCGCCGCATCGCGCGACGCAGCCGGATGCGCGTCGCGGGCGAACCGCGCGCCCGTGGCCGTGTCGGGCCGCCTGAAATCGGGGCCGACCGCGCACGCGGCGAGCGTCACCGACAGCGCCAGCGCCAGCGCCAGCGCGGAAAGACGGAAAGCGGCGCTCATCGGTTTTCTCCTTCGAGGGTGCCGTGGTGTTCGCTCCACACGGCCGGCGTGCCGCCCGCGAGCTTGCGGATCGCCACGTAAAACACGGGCGTCAGGAACAGCCCGAACAGCGTGACGCCCAGCATCCCCGCGAACACGGTGACGCCGGTGGCCGCCCGCACTTCGCTGCCCGCGCCGCCGCCGATCAGGAGCGGCACCGAGCCCGCAATGAACGCGACCGACGTCATCACGATCGGGCGCAGCCGCAGCTTGCACGCTTCGAGCGCGGCTTCGATCACGCCCTTGCCCTGGATTTCGAGCTCGCGTGCGAACTCGACGATCAGGATCGCGTTCTTGCACGCCAACCCCATCAGCACGACGAGACCGACCTGCACGAACACGTTGTTGTCGCCGCCCGACAGCCACACGCCGAACAGCGCGGCGCAGATGCACACGGGCACGATCAGGATCACCGCGAGCGGCAGCGTCCAGCTCTCGTACAGCGACGCGAGCACGAGGAACACGAGCATCACCGCGAGCGGGAACACGACGATCGCCGCGTTGCTCTGCGTGACCTGCTGGTAGCTGAGGTCGGTCCATTCGAGCGTGATGCCCGGCGGCAGCACGTCCTTCGCGATCTGCTGCAGCTTCTCGATCGCCTGCGACGACGACATCACCTTCGGATCGGCATCGCCGATCAGGTTCGCGGCCGGATAGCCGTTGTAGCGAACGACCGGGTCGGGCCCGTACGCGGGCGCCACCGTCACCATCGAGCCGATCGGCACCATCTCGCCCTTCGCGTTGCGCGTGCGCAGGTTCGCGATGTCGGCGGCCGTCTGCCGGTGGCCGGCATCGGCCTGCGCCATCACGCGGTACACGCGGCCGAACAGGTTGAAGTCGTTCACGTACATCGAGCCGAGATAGACCTGCAGCGTGCTGAACAGGTCGGTCAGCGCGACGCCCTGCGCCTTCGCCTTCAACCGGTCGACCTTCACCTCGAGCTGCGGGATGTTCGCCTGGTACGAGCTGACGGGGTAGCTCATCCCCGGCGTCTTCGCGACGGCGGCCTGGAACGCGGCGAGCGCGTTCTGCAAGGCGCCGTAGCCGAGCCCGCCGCGATCCTCCAGGTACAGCGAATAGCCCGAGCCGTTGCCGAGGCCCTGGATCGGCGGCGGCATCAGCGCATAGGTCATACCGCCGCCGATCGCCGCGAAGCGCGCGTTCAGGTCCGCGTTGATCTCCGCGGCGCTGCGGTGACGCTGGTCGAACGGCTTCAGGATCACGTACGAATTCGTGATGTTCGGCGTGTTCACGCCCTGCAGCGCGTTCAACCCGGCAAACGCCGGCACCATCTCGACACCGTCGGTGCCGAGCGCGATCTTCGTCATCTGTTCGGTCACCTCGCTCGTGCGCGCGAGCGACGCGCCTTCCGGCAGCTTCGCGCCCGCGAACAGGTACAGCTTGTCCTGCACGGGGATGAAGCCGCCCGGCACCGCGTTGAGCAGCAGCGTGGTCGCCGCGAGCAGCGCCGCATAGACCGCGAACACCATCCCGCGCCGCTTCAGCGTGCGCGACACGAAGCCGTGATAGCGATCGGAACTGCGGTCGAAAAAGCGGTTGAACGGATGGAACAGCCAGCCGAACGCGCGATCGAGCCCGCGCGTGAGCGCATCTTTCGGCGCGCCGTGCGGACGCAGCAGCTTCGCGGCGAGCGCCGGCGACAGCGTCAGCGAGTTGATCGCGGAGATCACCGTCGAGATCGCGATCGTCACCGCGAACTGCCGGTAGAACTGGCCCGTGACGCCCGACATGAAGGCCATCGGCACGAACACCGCGCACAGCACGAGCGCGATCGCGACGATCGGCCCCGACACCTCGCGCATCGCCTGGTGCGCGGCGTCGCGCGGGCTCAGCCCCTGCGCGATGTTGCGCTCGACGTTCTCGACGACCACGATCGCATCGTCGACGACGATCCCGATCGCGAGCACGAGCCCGAACAGCGTCAGCGTGTTGATCGAATAGCCGAGCAGATAGAGCCACGCGAACGTACCGACCACCGAGACGGGCACCGCGACGAGCGGGATGATCGACGCGCGCCACGTCTGCAGGAACAGGATCACGACGAGCACGACCAGCACGACCGCCTCGATCAGCGTGTGCTGCACCGCGCGGATCGATTCGCGCACGAACACGGTCGGATCCCACACCGGACGATACGCGACGCCGGGCGGGAAGCGCTTCGACAGTTCGTCGAACTTCGCATACACGGCCTTCGCGACCTCGAGCGCGTTCGCCCCCGGCGACAGGAAGATGCCGACCACCGCCGATTGCCTGTCGTTGAAATAGGAGCGCAGCGTGTAGTCGCCCGCGCCGAGCTCGATGCGCGCGACGTCGGACAGCTTCACGACCTGGCCGTCGTCGCCGTTGCGCAGCACGATGTCGCCGAACTCCTGCACCGTGCGCAGCCGGCCGCGCACGTTGATCGACAGCAGGAAGTCGTTTTTCTTCGGCGACGGCTCCGCGCCGAGCTGGCCGGCCGACACCTGCACGTTCTGCTCGCGCACCGCGGCGATCACGTCGCTCGCCGTCAGCCCGCGCGACGCGAGCCGGTTCGGGTCGAGCCACAGCCGCATCGCATAGTCGCCCGAGCCATACACGCCGACGTCGCCGATGCCGGCGAGCCGCGACAGCTCGTCCTTCACGTGCAGCGTCAGGTAGTTGCGCAGGTACAGCGAATCGTGGCTGTTGTCCGGCGAATAGAGGCTCACGTACATCAGCGGCGTCGGCGACTGCTTCTGCGTGGTCACGCCGTACTGGCGCACCTCGTCGGGCAGGCGCGACAGCGCCTGGCTCACGCGGTTCTGCACGCGCACGGCGGCGGTGTCGGGATCGACGCCCTGCACGAACGTGACGACGACCTGCAGGCTGCCGTCGGAACCGGCGACCGACTTCATGTACATGATGCCTTCGACGCCGTTGATCGCCTCTTCCAGCGGTTCGGCGACCGATTCGGCGATTTCCTTCGGGTTCGCGCCCGGGTACGTCGCACGCACGACGACGCTCGGCGGCACGACTTCCGGGTATTCGCCGGCGGGCAGCATCGGGATCGAGATCAGGCCGATCGCGAAGATGACGATCGACAGCACGACCGCGAAGATCGGCCGGTCGATGAAGAATCGGGAGAAGTCCATTACCTGTCTCCCGTTATTGCGCGGCCGGCGCGCCGGCGTCGGCCACGGCCTGCGTGCCGCTGCCCGGCCCGTTGCCCTCGCCGGTGCCGGCGGCGGCGCGTGCAGGGAGCGCCTTCGGCTTCACCTGCGCGGCCGGATAGTAGATCCGCTGCATGCCGTCGACAACCACGCGATCGCCCGCCTGGATCCCCTTCTCGATGATCCGCTCGCCGTCCAGCCCGCGGCCGATCGTCACGTCCCGGCGCAGCGCCTTGTCGCCGGGGCCGATCACGTACACGTACTTGCGGTCCTGGTCGGTGAGCACGGCCTTGTCGTCGACGAGCAGCGCATCCTGCTCATGGCCGCTGACGAGCTGCACGCGCGCATACAGGCCCGGCGTAAACGCATGGTCCGCATTCGACAGCCGCACGCGCGCGCGGATCGTGCCCGTTTGCGGGTCGAGCCGGTTGTCGAGAAAGTCGACGGTGCCCGCATGCGGGAAGCCCGTCTCGTTCGCGAGGCCCACGCGCACCGGATCGGCGCCGATCGCACGGTGCTTCGGATCGGCACGCCGAGCGTTGTAGCGCAGGTAGCTCTGCTCGTCGCAGTCGAAGTACACGTAGACGGGGTTCTGCGACACGACGGTTGTCAGCAGCGTGTCGTCCGCGCGCGCCAGGTTGCCGACCGTGGCGATCGCGCGGCCGACGCGGCCCGCGATCGGCGCGCGCACTTCGGTGAAACCGAGATTGAGCTTCGCGTCGGCGACGGCCGCATCGGCCGCCTGCAGGTCCGCACGCGCCTGCTCGGCGGTGGCGCGCGCGTTGTCGAGTTCCTCCTGCGACGTCGCATGCGCATCGATCAGCGTCTGCACGCGCTTGAGCTGCACGTTCGCGAGGCTCGCAGCCGCGCGGGCCCGCTGCAGCTGCGCGTTCGCGCGATCGAGTGCGATCCGGTACGGGCGCGGGTCGATCTCGAACAGCAGCGCGCCCTGCGCGACCAGGTCGCCCTCCTTGTAGGCGACGCGCTGCAGATAGCCGCTCACGCGCGGCCGCAGTTCGACGGCATCGACGGCTTCGACGCGTCCGTTGAATTCGTCCGCGAGGCGGATCGTGCGAGGCGCGATGGTGGCGACGCCGACTTCGGGAAGGGCTTGGGCCGACGATGCGCCTTTGCCGTCGTGACAGCCCGACAACGCCAGCAGCAGTGCGCAGGCCGCGCCCAAAGGCGACGCCCTGCGTAGGGATAAGGAGAACATGATGCCTCGCGAGGGTTAAACTGCCGCGTAGCATAAAAGTTGAAGTTAACTTCAAGTCAAGTTTTCCCGGAGGAGCATCATGGGTATCCAGGAAATGCCGCAACGGCCGCTGCTGTCGATCCGCGAAGTGGCCGCGCGCAGCGGTGTGCCGGCGTCGACGCTGCGGTTCTACGAGACGCGCGGGCTCATCAAGTCGCACCGCAACGGCTCGAGCCACCGCCACTATTCGCGCGCGGTGCTGCGGCTGATCGCGTTCATCGTGTTCGCGCAGAAGATCGGCTATTCGCTCGACGAGATCGCCGAGCAACTCGTCAGTCTCCCCGAGGACACCGCGCCGACCAACAAGGACTGGCAGCGGCTGTCGCGCGGCTGGAAGCAGCGCGTCGCGAGCCGGATCGAGGAGCTGCAGCGGCTCTACATCAATCTCGACGAATGCATCGGCTGCGGCTGCCTGTCGCTGAAGCGCTGCAAGCTGACGAACCCGGAAGACCGCGCGGGCCGCAACGGGCCCGGTGCGCGGCGCTGGCTCGGCGATGCGCCGCCTACGGACATCAAATGACAGGCAGGCCGGACGTGGCGCGCGATGCCCCACCCGGCCGCCTGGATGGATGGCGTCACCCGACGCGCCAGCCGCCGTTCACAGCGATCGTCGCACCGGTGACGAACGACGCGCGCGGCCCGGCGAGCCGCACCCGATGCAGACGACGGCCGGGTGCGTCGCGGGCAGCATCGGCGTCGCGCTGATGCCGCGCCTGTTCGTACCGATGCAGCGGCAAGGCATTACGTTCTGCGAACTGAAGGATGCGGGCAGCCCGCTCGCGTACGCGCTCGCAATCGCGATCGCGCACCGGACGCCAGGGCCGCTCGCCGGTGCGCTGCGCGAGACTACACGAAGCGCGGTGCGCGAACTGGGGCTGGTGTTGGTGCTGGCGGTGTGACCGCGCGCGCGGCGCTCAGACGCCGACGACGTTGAACGCGGCGTCGGCCACGGCCTTGCGGAACGCGTCCTGCTGCGTGGGCAGCGACGTGTACTCCAGCATCATGTGGCTGTACGACACCGTCGTGCCGATCGCGCTCGCAAGCATGAAGAACAGCACGGTCGGATCGACCGGGCGAATCACGCCGGCCTCGACGCCGTCCGACAGCAGCGGAAACAGCACGTCATAGTACGGGCGCACGAGCCGCTCCTGCAGCCGGTCGAGCCGCCCGCCTACTTCGGTCGCCGCCGTCGAGAAGAACATGCCCACGTCGGGCTCGTCGAACTCGTGCTCGACGCACAGCTCGATCGCGCGCAGCACGCGGTCGCGATGCGACAGCGGCGACGTGCGCAACGCGCGCAGGGCGTCGAACATCGGCTGGGCGAGCTCGGCGATCTGCTCGAGAACCGCCAGCCACAACGTTTCCTTCGTACCGAAATGGTGCGCGATCAGTGCCGCATCGACCCCCAGCTCGCGCGCGACTTCGCGCACGCTCGTCGCGTCGTAGCCACGTTTGGCAAACATTTGGCGCGCGGCCCGCAATATCACGTCCGGCCCCACGGACGCCCCGGCCAGCGGCCGCCCTCGCATACGCCGCTTGGCCGGCGCGCGCTCAGTGACTTCAGTCACGTCTTCCTGCTCTCCTGGAATGATTCGAATACCCCTGCTCAGGCCCCGCTTTAGCGGCGCCGAAAACCGGGTGACCTGCCCCGCTCCGTTGACACGCGAAGCCGGGAAGCGCTAGGATCATACCTTATTCATCACGTGATGATTTATCCATGACAACCCCTACACGTATCGTTATCGTCGGCGGCGGGATCGCCGGCCTGCAACTCGCGACCCGCCTGGGCGAGCGCCTCGGCCGGTCCGGGCGCGCCCAGGTCACCGTCGTCGACCGCAGCCCGACCCACATCTGGAAGCCGATGCTGCACACGATCGCGGCCGGCACGCGCGACGTGCAGCAGCAACAAGTGATCTTCCTCGCCCATGCTCGTGACCACGGCTATGCGTACCAGCCCGGCGAACTGAAGGGGCTCGATCGCGCACGCCGCCGCGTGCAGCTCGGCGAGATCCGCTCGCAGGACGGCGAACTCGTGCTCGACGCACGCGAGCTCGAATACGACGTGCTGATCCTCGCGCTCGGCAGCCAGGCCAACGATTTCGGCGTGCCGGGCGTGCGCGAGCACTGCTATTTCATCGACAGCCAGCGGCAGGCCGAGACCTTCAACGAAGCGTTGCGGATGCGCGTCTTTCGCAGCATCGCGCGCGACGAGCCGTTCCGCGTCGCGATCGTCGGCGCGGGCGCGACCGGCGTCGAACTCGCGGCGGAGCTGAGCCGCCTGCTGGAAGTGGCGCAGGCGTATGGCGACGCGACGGTGCGCGAACGGCTGCAGCTCACGCTGCTCGAAAGCGGCCCGCGCATCCTCGCCGCGTTTCCGCCGCGGATTTCCGCGTCCGCGCAGCGCCGGCTCGAACAGATCGGCTTTCACGTGCTGACGTCGACCCGCGTCACATCGGCCGACGCGAACGGCTTTCACTACGGCGACGGTTCATTCGCGGAAGCGGACCTGATGGTCTGGGCGGCCGGCGTGAAGGCGCCCGATTTCATTCAGGCGCTCGACGGCCTCGACACGAATCGCGCGAACCAGATCGTCGTCGGGCCGACGCTGCAGGCTACGGGCGATGAGCACGTGTTCGCGATCGGCGATTGCGCGAGCCTCCTGCCCGACGGCCAGGAACGGCCGCTGCCGCCCACCGCGCAAGTCGCGACCCAACAGGCCGAGCACCTCGCGAAGCACTTGCCCGCATGGCTCGACGGCACGCCGATTCCGCCGTTCGCGTTCCACGATTTCGGCGCGCTCGTCTCGATCAGCGACTACGACGCGTTCGGCACGCTCGGGCAGTTCGGGTTCTTTCGCGGCGGCTTCATCCAGGGGCGTTTCGCGCAGTTCAGCCACCTGATGCTCTACCGGCGGCACCAGCAGGCGCTGCACGGCTTCTCCAAGGCGACCCTGCTGTGGATCGCCGAACGGATCAACGGCTGCGTGCAGCCGCGCATCCGCCTGTCGTGATGCCGCGTGGCGGTGTCGCGTAACGTTTTTCGAGGAAAACCGACATGAACAACCGTTTAGCGCCCTGGCTCGTGACCGTTGCCGCGATCAGCAGCTTCGACATGCCGTCCGTCTCGTGGGGCGTGCCGCGGCGGCGCAGCGTCACGCGCGACCGGCTGCCGTCGTGGGATGCGACGAGCAAGCCGTCCATCAACGTGCTCGAGCGGCCCACGGCCGACACCGTGATGATTTCATGGCGCGACGCATGCACCGGGCACTACGGTTATCAGAAGTGGCGGCTGTTCACCACGCGCAAGCGCGGCGTGTGTGCGCTGTCGGGGCAGCCGATCGAGATCGGTGACAGCGTCTATGCGCCGCAATTGCTCGGCTCGACGCCGGGCAACGCCGCCGCGATGGTGCGGGCCGAGTGCCTCGACGCGGCCCGCACCGCCGAGGCGGCCTGAAGGCCTGAAGTTCGGCCCGGGATCCCGCTTCGGGCGGTGGTGATGCGATCCGTATCGCGGACCATCTCGTTCATCCGTGCCTCGGCTTGCGCAGGCCGTCGAGGTTGAATGAATAGCCCGTCGGCAACCCTGCCGGCCATGCAGCAGGCTCCGACGGGGGGGCGACATCGATGACGGATGGATGCCGCACCTCATGAGTCCACTTCGTGACTGTCAGCTCTCGACATCCTCGAGACTGAACACCTCGGTCTTGTCGTTGTACGAGAACACTTCCCCGTAACGCCCCCAGTCGATCACCGCATCGAGCGTTTCCTCGGCCGCTTCGTCGGACAGGAAATCCTCCAGCTCCTGCTCGAAGCGCACGCGCGGCGCACGATGGCCCGGACGCTCGTTCAGCACCTTCCGGATCCGCGCAGCAAGCGGCACATGCTTCAGCAGGTGATCCGCGAACATCAGCTTGCGCTCCTGCGTGCCGAATTCTGCGAACACGCGCGCGGGCGGCGTGAGGAACACGTCCCCTTCCCGTACGTCCGCGAAGCCGAGGTGCTGCAGCACTTCGGCGATCGGGAACAATTCGTCGACCTCGAGGTGCAGCGTGCGCGCGATTTCCGGCATGTCGGCGCGGCCATGGTACGGCGCCATCGCGAGCGTCTCGATCAGGCCGGCCATCAGGTTGGTCGACACGCGCGGCATCCAGCTGCCGAGCTCGAGCCCCTTCTTCGTCGCCTCGCCGGTCTGGCGCGCGGTCATCTTCGCGTAGATGTCGTCGACGAGCTTGCGGAAATCGGTGTCGAGCCGGTTGCGCGGATGCTTGAACGGCACCTTGATCTCGGCGATCACGCGGCCCGGGTTCGACGACAGCACGAGGATCCGGTCGCACATGAACACCG
>NZ_CADFEO010000040.1:0-19456 GCF_902833075.1 Burkholderia sp. BCC0405 | reverse complement strand
GCCCCGCACCCCAAGCCCCAAGCCCCAAGCCCCAAGCCCCAAGCCCCAAGCCCCGAGTGCGCCCGGCAGCGCGCCCCGCGCCCCGCGTCCCGCCAAGCACTATCGCCCGGATTGAAAAAGCCTATTGGGGGATGCGAACGCGAGCGCCTAGATTGAAGAGCACGATGCGCGCGCCCCGGCACACGCATCGTTCCCCACATACCTGATCGGCCCGGCTTCGCATGCGGCCGCGCCGACTCGAACGGAGGCGCAAATGGCTCAGCTCAAGGGCAGCAAAACCGAAGAGAACCTGAAGGCCGCGTTCGCGGGCGAATCGCAGGCGAACCGGCGCTATCTGTATTTCGCTTCGAAGGCTGACGTCGAAGGCCAGAACGACGTCGCTGCGCTGTTCCGCTCGACCGCCGAAGGCGAAACCGGCCATGCGCACGGCCATCTCGAATACCTGGAAGCCGTCGGCGATCCGGCAACGGGCTTGCCGTTCGGTTCGTCGCGGCAGAATCTCGAATCGGCGATCGCCGGCGAAACGCACGAATACACCGACATGTATCCGGGCATGGCGAAGACGGCGCGCGACGAGGGCTTCGACGAAATCGCGAACTGGTTCGAGACGCTCGCGAAGGCTGAGCGCAGCCACGCGAACCGCTACACGAAGGCGCTGGACAGTCTCGTCGACTGACGGGCCGCCCGCGGGCCGCACGGCAGGCCGTGCGACCGGCAAGCGGCCGGCTGTTCGTTCATCGCTGCCCGCATCGTGCGGGCGGCGCTGGCGCGCATGCGCGCCACGCTGGAGCGCCCCATGCCCCACAAGGAAGGCAGTCTCGAAGCCCCGACCCGGCATCCGCTCGACTGGCAGTCCGATGCGTTCTACGACCAGGCCGCGATCGATGCTGAAATGACGCGCGTGTTCGACATCTGCGCCGGGTGCCGGCGCTGCGTGTCGTTGTGCGGCGCGTTTCCGACGCTGTTCGATCTGGTCGACGACACGCCGATGGGCGATATCGAGGAGGTGCCGAAGGAAGCGTTCGGCAAGGTCGTGGACCAGTGCTACCTGTGCGACCTCTGCTACATGACGAAATGCCCGTACGTGCCGCCGCATGCATGGAACGTCGACTTTCCGCACCTGATGCTGCGCGGCAAGGCCGCGCGCTACCAGCGCGGCGAAGCGACACTGCGCGACAAGGTGCTGTCGAACACCGACGCGCTTGGCCACTTCGCGGGCATTCCGATCGTCACGCAGGCGGTGAACGCGGTAAACCGCACGCCGCCCGCGCGCCATGCGCTCGAGGCGACACTCGGTGTCGATCGCCATGCGTGGCTGCCGGAATTCGCGCCGCGCAAGTTCCGGCGCACGGCGAGGCCCTCGGACGGCTTGCCCGTGCGCGACGGCGAACGCACGCCCGGCAAGGTCGCGATCTACGCGACCTGCTACGTGAATTTCAACGAGCCCGGCATCGGTCACGACCTGCTCGCGATCCTCGCGCACAACGACATCCCGTACGAACTCGTCACGCGCGAAGCCTGCTGCGGGATGCCGCTGCTCGAGCAGGGCAATCTCGCCGGCGTGGCCGCGAAGAAGGACGTGAACCTGCCCGTGCTCGAACGCTACGCGCGCGAAGGCTATGCGCTGATCGGCGCGATCCCGAGCTGCGTGCTGATGTACAAGAGCGAGCTGCCGCTGATGTTCCCCGGCGACGAAGCAGTGCGCGCGGTGGCCGAAGCATTCTGGGATCCGTTCGAATACGTGATCGCTCGGCATCGCGACGGACTGCTGAAGACCGATTTCAAGACGGGCCTCGGCACCGTGTCGTATCACGTGCCGTGCCATGCGCGCGTGCAGAACATCGGCCGCAAAACGGCCGACGCGCTGTCGCTCGTGCCCGATACGCGCGTGAATGTCGTCGAGCGCTGCTCGGGCCACGCGGGCACGTTCGGCGTGAAGAAGGAATTTCACGCGGACGCGATGCGGATCGGCGGGCCCGTGTTCAAGGCGATGGCCGAACCGCAGCCGGATTTCGTGTCGTCGGACTGCGCGCTGGCCGGCCATCACATCGTGCAGGGCATCGACGACAAGGGGTTGCCATCCGCGCCGCTCGCCCATCCGCTCACGCTGCTGCGCCGCGCGTACGGCATCTGAGCCGCCGCCGGCCGACCCACGAGGCTCCCCCATGACGTTGATCCGCGATTCCCTGCTGACGCTCGAAGCGTACGCGAAGATCCGCAAGGCCGAACACGCGCGTCTCGTCGCGTACAAGCGCCGCCGCGCGGTGGCGCTCGGCAATCACCTGCGCTTGCTGTTCGAGGACGAGACGACGATCCGCTATCAGATCCAGGAGATGCTGCACATCGAGAAGATCTTCGACCAGGCCGGCATCGAAGGCGAGCTGGAAGCGTATCTGCCGCTCGTGCCCGACGGCACGAACCTGAAGGCGACGATGCAGATCGAGTACGAGCACGAGCTCGAACGCCGCGCGGCGCTGGCGCGGCTGATCGGCATCGAGGATCGCGTTTACCTGCAGGTCGACGGGCATGCGAGCGTCTACGCGATCGCCGACGAGGATCTCGAGCGCGACAACGCCGAGAAGACGTCGGCCGTGCACTTCCTGCGCTTCGAGCTCGGCGCGCCGATGCGCGCGGCGCTCAAGGGCGGGGCGGCGCTGTCGATCGGCTGCGATCACCCGGCGTACACGATGCCGGCGCAGCGCGTGGACGCGGACGTGACCGCCTCGCTCGCCGGCGATCTGCGCTGACGCGTCCGCTGCACGTCCGGCACGTCCTGCCGACCGGTCTCCTTTTTCCGTTCCGACCCGAAATGGGATGTCCGCCGCCGATGCGGCGCGATTGCTCGCCTGCCGCCGTGAAGATGTAACAAGCGTCGCGAGCTTGCGCGTGGCGAAAAATGTGCATCGTGCGTCACCGTGCTTTCATCACTCGCCGAGAAACAATAAAAATATTGTGCACGGAGATAATTTAAATCAAACGAATTCGAATGATTTACCGATTCGTGAATATATTGTTACGCTTTTTTCCCTGATTTACCGATGTCTGGCAGCAATGCGCGGGATTGTTGCCGGCAGGGAGTGGAGTGGCCCGAAAATGGCCATGAAAAGGTGTCCTTCATGCGCGGCGGAGCCCCGCCAGACGGGCTTTTGCAGCGGTGGCCATAAAGGTCTATCAAAAAAATTCAAGCGTAAATGCATTGCGCACCCATGGCGGGTTGTTTCAGTGCGTAACATTAAGTCATTGTCATATTGAGATAAACCCTAGGGATGGTATGCTTCGTGCACAAAAATTCCCACATTGGAGTGAGACCGTGATTTGTGCGTCGTTGCCGGGAATGGCGGCACCGTGAAAGTGCGGTGCCGCGCCGGCATGCACAACGTCGGATAACCATAATGTGCAACCTGGCCGCCCCGCGACGCGATGTGTCGCGACGGCGCCGCCAATCGCAGCCCCGGCCTGGCTGCGTGGAGAAATCGACTATGTTCTTCGATGAGCTTAACGATGAAGAGTGGTTTCGTCTTTCAACGCTGATCGCCGATGAACCCATCCGGCTGAACCGTCGTGGGCGTCCACGAGCCGAACCGCGCGTCGTTGCCAACGCGGTGCTCTGGATCCTGACGACCGGTGAAGCCTGGTCGAAGCTGCCCGGTCGCTATCCGTCCGGGCCGACGTGCCGTCGCCGTTACGAGGAATGGCTGGCGTCCGGCACGCTGCTGCAGATGATCGACGTGCTGACCCAGTTCAGCGGGCGCACGTTCGCGTATATCCCGCCGCCGCCGGCGCCGGTCGTGTCCGCGCGTCGTGCCGAGCCCGCGCCCGACAACGATCGCTTGCGCGGCGTGTTCTGGCAGAACCCCGAATCGTGGCAATTGCCGGTCGCTCAGGCAAACGTTTGGCAGGGCGAGGGCGCGTCGCTGAGCGCGATGCCGGTCGATGAGGTGGTCGATCCGTCAGCCGTGTCGTTCGCGGTGCCCGGGGCGCCGTCGAGAGAGCTGCGCCCTGCGCGTGCGTCGTCGGCGAGCTTCGCCGCGGCCGAACCGCAAGTCGACGAATATCGCGGCTATACGATCTACGGCATTGCGCAGCCGGTGCAGAACCTGATGTATCGCGCGTGGGCCGAGATTTCGCAGCAAGGCCGGCGCGTCGAGCGCTCGGGCCTGATCGGCCCGCGTTTCACCGATGCCGAGGAAGCCGAGCAGTTCGCGCTCGACTGGGCACGCCAGTGGATCGATCGCCATGGCGCGAGCGACGAACCGGCGCGCGAGCCGCAAGGCGAGGTGCTGGCCGGCCTGTCCGCGCTCGCGCGTGCGGAGTCCGACATCAAGCGCTTCATCGCCGAGCGTCGCGCGACCACGCTGTCCGAAAGCCGCAACGATCCGGTGCAGCCGGAGCGCCGCGAGTACGTGTACCGCGTCGGCTGATCGCCGTTCCGCTGAAACGCGCGGGCCGTCGTGTGCCACGACGCCCGCGCGGAAGTCCCGTCACTCCATGCCTGCGTTGCCCGGGGCGCCGCCGTCGAAGCGGCGCCCCGCGTGCACGTGCGTTACTGCCGGCCGTAGGTATCGTCGAAGCGGACGATGTCGTCCTCGCCGAGATATGCGCCCGACTGCACCTCGATCAGCTCGAGCGGCATCTTGCCCGGGTTCTCCAGTCGGTGCGACACGCCGAGCGGGATGTACGTCGATTCGTTTTCGGACAGCAGGAACGTTTCGTCGCCGCGCGTGATGCGCGCGGTGCCGCAGACGACGATCCAGTGTTCGGCACGGTGGTGGTGCATCTGCAGCGACAGGCGTGCACCCGGTTTCACGACGATGCGTTTCACCTGGAAGCGTTCGCCCATGTCGACCGAGTCGTAGTGGCCCCACGGGCGATGCACCTTGCGGTGATCGGTCGCTTCCGCGCCGCGTTGCGCCTTGATGTGCCCGACGATTTTCTTCACGTCCTGCACGCGCGACTTGTCCGCGACGAGTACGGCGTCGGGCGTTTCGACGACGACGAGGTTCTGCGTGCCGACGCAGGCGACCAGGCGGCTTTCCGAATGCGCGAACGTCGATTCCGCGCCTTCGAACAGCACGTGGCCGCGGCCGACGTTCTCGGCCTCGTCCTTCGGCGAGATCTGCCAGATCGCGTCCCACGATCCGACGTCCGACCAGCCGGCGTCGAGCGGCACGACGACGCTTTCACACAGTTGCGGCAGGCTGGCGAGCGGCTCCATCACCGCGTAGTCGATCGAGTTCGACGGCGACGCGGCGAATGCGTCGCGATCGATGCGGAAGAAATCGCCATCGGCCTTGCCCTGGGCGACGGCCTGCTCGCAGGCCGCATGGATCGCCGGTTCGAACTGGCGGATCGCCTTCAGCCAGACCGATGCGCGTACGATGAAGATGCCGCTGTTCCACCAGTATTCGCCCGATGCGACGTACTGCTGAGCGAGTTCGAGATGCGGTTTCTCGACGAAACGGTCGAGGCGGCGCACGTCGAGGCTGCCCGTGGCGGCGTCGCCGAGCGGCGCGCCGACACGGATGTAGCCGTAGCCGGTTTCCGCGTGCTTGGGCACGATGCCCAGCGTCGCGATCTTGCCTTGCGCCGCGCAGTGCACGCCGGCCGCGACGGCCGCGTGAAAGCGCGGCAGGTCGGCGACCGCGTGGTCGGCCGGCATCACGGTCATCACCGCATCGTTGCCGCCGGCGACCAGCCGCAACGCGGCGAGCGTCAGCGCGGGCGCGGTGTCGCGGCCGAGCGGCTCGAGCATGATCGACGCCGGTTTGCCGGTCAGGCGCAGCTGTTCGGCGGTGGTGAAGCGGTGATCCTCGCCGCATACGATCAGCACGTCGTCGTTCAGCGGATGGTCGGCCGTCAGGCCGTCGAGGCGCAGCGCGGTCGATTGCAGCAGCGAATGTTCGCCGAGCAGGCCGATCAGCTGCTTCGGAAAACGTTCGCGCGACATCGGCCACAGGCGCGTGCCGGACCCGCCGGCGAGAATCACCGGTTGCACGGCGACGCGCGTGCCGGCGGCGGGGGCGGGGGCGGCGGAAGCAGAGTGGCGCGTTTCGGCAGCCACGGCCGGAGCATTCATGAGGACACTCTCCACGGTTGAAGTCAGTGCCTGTCGTTGTAGCACGAAGTAAATCGACAATAAAACCGGATCCATTGCCGGATATTCGCCATGAATTCATCCGGAAGGATTTCTCGCGCTGGCATCCGATGCAATTAAAAAAATAAAAAATAAATCCTTTTATCGGCTGGCCTTGACCGCCAGAAAAGGGTGAGCGGAAATCGTAAAGCTTCCGAAAAATTCCCGGTCCGCGAGCGTTTCGGGAAAACCTGCCGATTTAATTCAAAAACTTCCCGGAAATAATTTCCGATTATTTTTCGAAATACTTGTACGCTTGAGCCGAAAATTTCTTACCGCTTCAATAACAGCATGCAAGGTTTGAATCGAAGGTGCGGCACCGGTCGCACGAGGAGCTGTTCGGCAAACGCCTGTTCAAAGAGGAAGCAGACATGTTGAGCGTGCTGGCGAGAGTCATCGATATCGCGATGGTCGTGACGGGGGCGCTGATCGCCGCCGCGCTGCACGGCGGCAGCATCTGGCTCAACGATCTGCAGCGCACGATGATGCTGTTCGATTGCCTGCTCGTCGTCGTGTGTTTTCCCGCCTTCGGCATTTACCAGTCCTGGCGCGGCAAGCGTCTCGTCGGGCTGGTGGGGCGGGTGGCGTTCGCGTGGCTCGTGGTCGAACTCGCGGGCATCCTGTTGAGCTTCAGCTTTCATCAGTCGGGCGACCTGTCGCGGTTGTGGCTGGGTTACTGGGCGCTCGCGACGATGACGCTGCTCGCCGGCTCGAAGTCCTGCGTGCACGTCGTGCTGCGGCAACTGCGCCGCGGCGGCTACAACCTGAAGGCGGTCGCGATCGTCGGCGGCACGCCGGCGGCGCGGCGGCTGATCGCGCAGATGCGGGCACGGCCGGAAGCCGGCTTCAACCCGGTGTGCGTCTACGACGAAAGCGAAGCGCCGGGCGAAGTCGCGCTCGACGACGTGCGCATCGAGCGGCAGTTCGAATCGCTGGTGTGGCTGGTGCGCAGCCGCGCGATCAGCGAGCTGTGGCTCACGCTGCCGATCACGGAGGAACGCCGGATTCACCATATCGTGACGGTGTTCCGCCACGACTTCGTGAATATCCGCTTCATCCCGGACGTGCGCACGCTGTCGTTCTTCAACCAGGAAGTGGTCGAGGTGCTCGGCGTGCCGGCGATCAACCTCGCGGCGTCGCCGATCACCGACGTGCGGATCCTGCCGAAGTTCGTGTTCGACCGGCTGTTCGCGCTGGCGGCGCTCACGGCGCTCGCGCCGGTGATGGTGCTGATCGCCGGCCTGATCAAGCTGACGTCGCGCGGGCCGGTGTTCTTCCGCCAGAAGCGCAAGGGCATCGACGGGCACGAGTTCGAGATCTACAAGTTCCGCTCGATGAAGGTGCACCAGGAAGCGGCGGGCCAGGTCACGCAGGCGAAGAAGAACGATTCGCGCGTGACGCCGGTCGGCCGGTTCCTGCGCCGCACGAGCCTCGACGAGCTGCCGCAGTTCATCAACGTGCTGAAGGGCGAGATGTCGGTCGTTGGCCCGCGTCCGCATGCGCTTGCGCACGACGACATCTACAAGGATCTGGTCAAGGGCTACATGTTCCGTTACCGGATCAAGCCGGGCATCACCGGATGGGCGCAGATCAACGGCTATCGCGGCGAGACCGACCAGATCGAGAAGATGATGGGACGCGTGAGGCTCGATCTGTACTACATGCAGAACTGGTCGTTCTGGCTCGACATCAAGATCGTCGTGCTGACGCTCTGGAAAGGCTTCACCGGCAGCAACGCGTACTGAGTACCGGGTACCGAGGTCGCGCCGCGCAGGCATTCCGGTTTTACGAATTTCGAATCATTGGTCAAGAGGTCCGACACATCATGAATCTGACTATCATCGGCAGCGGTTACGTAGGTCTTGTCACCGGCGCCTGTCTCGCCGACATCGGGCACGACGTGTTCTGTCTGGACGTCGACCAGGCAAAGATCGACATCCTGAACAACGGCGGCGTGCCGATCCACGAGCCGGGCCTCAAGGAAGTGATCGCGCGCAATCGCGCGGCCGGCCGCCTGCGTTTCTCGACCGATATCGAGGCCGCGGTCGCGCACGGCGACGTGCAGTTCATCGCGGTCGGCACGCCGCCCGACGAGGACGGTTCGGCCGACCTGCAATACGTGCTCGCGGCCGCCCGCAACATCGGCCGCACCATGACGGGTTTCAAGGTGATCGTCGACAAGTCGACGGTGCCGGTCGGCACGGCCGAGCGCGTGCGTGCGGCGGTGGCGGAAGAACTCGCGAAGCGCGGCGGCGACCAGATGTTCTCGGTCGTGTCGAACCCGGAATTCCTGAAGGAAGGCGCGGCGGTCGACGATTTCACGCGTCCGGACCGCATCGTGATCGGTTGCGACGACGACGTGCCGGGCGAGCGCGCCCGCGAGCTGATGAAGAAGCTCTACGCGCCGTTCAACCGCAACCACGAACGCACGCTGTACATGGACGTGCGCTCGGCCGAGTTCACGAAATACGCGGCGAACGCGATGCTCGCGACCCGCATCTCGTTCATGAACGAGCTGGCGAACCTCGCCGACCGCTTCGGCGCGGACATCGAGGCCGTGCGCCGCGGGATCGGCTCCGATCCGCGCATCGGCTATCACTTCCTGTATGCCGGCTGCGGCTACGGCGGCTCGTGCTTTCCGAAGGACGTCGAGGCGCTGATCCGCACGGCCGACGAGCACGGGCAGGCGCTGCAGATCCTGAAGGCGGTGTCGTCGGTCAACGCCACGCAAAAGCGCGTGCTCGCCGAGAAGATCGTCGCGCGTTTCGGCGAGGACCTGACCGGCCGCACGTTCGCGATCTGGGGCCTCGCGTTCAAGCCGAACACCGACGACATGCGCGAGGCGCCGAGCCGCGAGCTGATCGCCGAGCTGCTGTCGCGCGGCGCGCGCATCGCCGCGTACGACCCGGTCGCGCAGCAGGAAGCGCGCCGCGTGATCGCGCTCGATCTCGCCGATCACCCGAGCTGGCTCGAGCGCCTGACGTTCGTCGACGACGAGGCGCAGGCCGCACGCGATGCCGACGCGCTCGTGATCGTCACCGAATGGAAGATCTTCAAGAGCCCCGACTTCGTCGCGCTCGGCCGCCTGTGGAAAGCGCCGGTGATCTTCGACGGCCGCAACCTGTACGAGCCGGAGACGATGAGCGAGCTGGGCATCGAGTACCACCCGATCGGCCGGCCGGGCTCGCGCCAGGCCGTCGCCGCCCGTGTGCCGGGCACCGCGCCCGCAAGCGCGTAACCCGTTTCCCGTCACTCGTTACGAGACGCCATGTTCCGGAACATCCTGATCGTCTGCCACGCGAACGTCTGCCGCAGCCCGGCGGCGGAAATGCTGTTCAAGTCGCACGCCGCGTCGCGCGGCGGCCCGCGCCCGACGTTCCACTCGGCCGGCGTGCATGCGAACGACGGCGACGGCATCGATCCGGTGATGCGTCAACTGCTCGCCGAGCACGGCGTCGACGCGACGACCCATCGCTCGCGGCGGCTGTCGCGCCGGATCGTGCGCGACGCCGACCTGATTCTCGTCAGCGAGCGCGGACAGATTGCGGCCGTCGAGTCGGTCGATCCGTTCGCGCGCGGCAAGGTCCACCTGCTCGGCAAGTGGGAAGGCGCCGAGATCGCCGATCCGCACGGCGGCCCCGAGGCCGATTACCGCGAAAGCTACTCACTGATCGAACGCCTGGTTCAAGGATGGCTACAGAAACTATGCTGAAACGCCCGATGCGCCCGGTGGCGCTTGCCGTCGCGCTGGCGACTTTCCTGTCGGCCTGTGCAACCGCGCCCGGCAACTACCTCGACTCGTCGAACCTGAAGGACGAAGGCCGGCAGCAAGCGGCCGAAACCTATCCGGTTCATTACATCGACGCCCAAGTGGTGATGGACCAGTTGCAGAAAGCGCAGGTCGACCATCCGCTGCCGCCCGGCCGTTTTACCGATCCGTCGGAGTACGTGTACCGCGTCGGCCCGCAGGACATCCTCGGCGTCACCGTGTGGGACCACCCCGAGCTGACGACGCCGCAGGGTCAGTCGTTCTCGAGCGGCGGCAACACGACGCAGTCGGTCGCGGGTGCGCTGCAGCAGCCGTATACGACCGCGCTGCCGGGCCAGGCCGACCCGTACGGCCAGACGGTCGCCGCCGACGGCACGATCTTCTTCCCGTTCGTCGGCCGCATCAAGGTGGCCGGCAAGACGGTCGCGCAGATTCGCGAGCAGATGGCCACCTCGCTGTCGCGTTACGTGAAGAATCCGCAGCTCGACGTGCGCGTGCTGTCGTTCCGCAGCCAGAAGGTGCAGGTGACGGGCGAGGTGAAGCAGCCGGGCCCGCTCGCGGTGAGCGATGTGCCGCTGACGCTCGTCGACGCGATCTCGCGCTCGGGCGGCTCGACCAGCGAGGCCGACCTGCAGCGCGTGCGCCTGACGCGCGACGGCAAGCTCTACACGCTCGACGCGAACGGCGTGCTCGATCGCGGCGAGGTGAGGCAGAACGTGATGCTGCAGCCGGGCGACATCGTCAACGTGCCGGACCGCAGCGACAGCCGCGTGTTCATCATGGGCGAGGTCAAGACGCCGGTCACGGTGCCGATGCTCAAGGGCAAGCTGACGATCGCCGACGCGCTGACCGCGGGCGGCGGCATCCTCGATACCGACGCGAACCCGCGCAAGATCTACGTGATGCGCGGCATGCGCGACAACCCGACGAAGCCTGAAGTGTTCCGTCTCGACATGACGCAGCCGGATGCGCTGATGTTGTCGAGCCGCTTCCCGCTTCAACCGCTCGACGTCGTCTACGTCAGCACGGCCGGCTCGGTGCAGTTCAACCGTGTGTTGCAGCAGGTGCTGCCGACGATCCAGACGATCTTCTACATGCGGCAGATCACGCGCTGATAGCCCGCCGGGGCGGCGTCTCCGCCCCGGCACCACTCAAGCGGGAACGAATGGTGAACACGCAAGCGAAACACTCCTACGCGGATCTGTCCGCGAAAACCGAGGAAGAGGACGTCGTCCTCGGCCAGTTGCTCCAGGTGATCATGGACGACATCTGGCTGCTGCTCGGCATCGCGGCCACGGTCGTCGCGCTCGCCGGCCTGTACTGCTATATCGCGAAGCCGGTCTACCAGGCCGACGTGCACGTGCGGGTCGAGAGCAACGACAACACGTCGCAGGCGCTCACGCAGACGCAGACCGGCGCGACGATCAACACCGGTCCGCAGCAGGCGCAGACCGATGCGGAAATCGAGATCATCAAGAGCCGCGGCGTGGTCGCGCCGGTGGTCGAGCAATTCAAGCTGAACTTCTCGGTCGCGCCGAAGACGCTGCCGGTGATCGGCAGCCTCGCCGCGCGCATCGCGACGCCGGGCGCCCCGGCCCGGCCGTGGCTCGGCCTGAAATCGTATGCATGGGGCGGCGAAGTCGCCGACGTCGATTCGATCAACGTCGTGCCCGCGCTCGAAGGCAAGAAGCTGACGCTGACGGCCGGCCCGAACGGCACCTATTCGCTCGTCGACCAGAACGGCATGCGGCTGCTGTCGGGCCACGTCGGCGAATCGGCGCAGGGCGGCGGCGTGACCCTGCTCGTGTCGAAGCTCGTCGCGCGCCCCGGCACGCAGTTCACGGTGGTGCGCTTCAACGATCTCGACGCGATCAGCGGCTTCCAGACAGGCATCCAGGTGACCGAGCAGGGCAAGCAGACGGGCGTCGTGCAGATCTCGCTCGAAGGCAAGGATCCGGACCAGACCGCCGCGATCGCGAACGCGCTCGCGCAGTCGTACCTGAACCAGCACGTGGTCGCGAAGCAGGCCGAGGCGACCAAGATGCTCGACTTCCTGAAGGGCGAGGAGCCGCGCCTGAAGGCCGACCTCGAACGCGCGGAAGCCGCGCTGACGCAGTACCAGCGCACGTCGGGCTCGATCAACGCGAGCGACGAGGCGAAGGTCTACCTCGAGGGCAGCGTGCAGTACGAGCAGCAGATCGCCGCGCAGCGCCTGCAGCTCGCGTCGCTCGCGCAGCGCTTCACCGATTCGCACCCGATGGTGATCGCCGCGAAGCAGCAGCTCGCGGAGTTGCAGGGCGAGAAGGACAAGTTCAGCAACCGCTTCCGCAGCCTGCCGGCCACCGAAGTGAAGGCCGTCCAGCTGCAGCGTGACGCGAAGGTTGCCGAGGACATCTACGTGCTGCTGCTGAACCGCGTGCAGGAGCTGTCGGTGCAGCGGGCCGGCACGGGCGGCAACATCCACCTCATCGATTCCGCGCTGCGTCCGGGCGATCCGGTCAAGCCGAAGAAGGTGCTGATCCTGTCGGCCGCGGTGTTCCTCGGGCTGATCCTCGGCACGGGCGTCGTGTTCCTGAGCCGCAACCTGTTCCAGGGCATCGAGGATCCCGACCGCATCGAGCGCGCGTTCAACCTGCCGCTGTACGGGCTGGTGCCGCAAAGCGCCGAGCAGGTGAAGCTCGATGCACAGGCCGAGAAGGGCGGCAGCCGCGCGCGGCCGATCCTCGCGAACCTGCGTCCGAAGGATCTCAGCGTCGAGAGCCTGCGCAGCCTGCGCACCGCGATGCAGTTCGCGATGATGGACGCGAAGAACCGCGTGATCGTGCTGACGGGCCCGACGCCCGGCATCGGCAAGAGCTTCCTGACGGTCAACCTCGCGGTGCTGCTCGCGCATTCGGGCAAGCGCGTGCTGCTGATCGACGCGGACATGCGCCGCGGCCTGCTCGATCGCTACTTTGGCCTCACGTCGCAGCCGGGCCTGTCCGAGCTGCTGAGCGACCAGTCGGCGCTCGAGGAAGCCGTGCGCGAGACGCCGGTGCAGGGCCTGTCGTTCATCGCGGCCGGCACGCGTCCGCCGAACCCGTCGGAGCTGCTGATGTCGACGCGCCTGCCGCAATACCTCGAAGGGCTCGGCAAGCGCTACGACGTGATCCTGATCGATTCGCCGCCGGTGCTCGCGGTGACCGACGCGACGATCATCGGCCGCATGGCCGGCTCGACGTTCCTCGTGCTGCGCTCGGGCATGCACACCGAGGGCGAGATCGCCGACGCGATCAAGCGCCTGCGCACCGCGGGCGTCGACCTGGAAGGCGGGATCTTCAACGGCGTGCCGCCGAGGGCGCGCGGCTACGGCCGCGGCTATGCGGCCGTGCATGAATACCTGAGCGCCTGATGCGCACCGCACGTAACCGGGCGGGCAGCGAGCGTTGCCCGCCCGGCCGACAGGAGAACCAACGATGAAAATTTCCGTGCTCGTTCCGACCTATCGGCGTCCCGCCGACCTCGCGCGCTGCCTGCTGGCGTTGCAGCGGCAGCAGCGGCTGCCCGACGAGGTGATCGTCGTCGCGCGCCCGGAGGATGACGCCACGCACGAACGGCTCGCCGATCCGGCGGCCGGCGGCGCGCTGCCGCTGCGCATCGTACCGGTCGACGTGCCGGGCCAGGTCGCCGCGCTGAACAAGGGGCTCGACTCGGCGAACGGCGACATCGTCGCGATCACCGACGACGACGCCGCCCCCCACCCCGACTGGCTCGCGCGCGTCGAATCGGTGTTCGAAGCCGATCCGCGCGTGGGTGCGGTCGGCGGGCGCGACTGGGTGCACGAGAAGGGCCGCGTGCTCGACGAATCGCGCGAGCTCGTCGGCCAGCTCACGCTGTCCGGCAAGATCGTCGGCAATCATCATCTCGGCGTCGGCGGCCCGCGCGAAGTCGACATGCTGAAAGGCGCGAACATGAGCTACCGCCGCGCCGCGATCGAGCGGCTGCGCTTCGACACGCGGCTGCGCGGCGCCGGCGCGCAGGTGCACAACGACATGGGTTTCAGCATGCAGGTGCAGCGCGACGGCTGGAAGCTCGTCTACGACCCGGCGATCGCGGTCGATCATTTTCCGGCCGAGCGCTTCGACGACGACCGGCGCGATGCCGCGTCGCTGAATGCGATCGGCAACGGCGCGTACAACCTGCACCTGATCCTGCGCGAGCACCTTCCGCCGGTCCGGCGCGAGATCGCGTGGTGGTGGTGGACGCTGGTCGGTACGCGCGTCTACCCGGGCCTCGCGCACGTGCTGCTGTCGCTGCCTACGGCGAAGCGCGAGCGGACCCGGGCGCACTGGCGCGCGGTGCGCCGCGGCGCGCGCGATGCCCGCCGCGCGAACCTTGCCCCCCATCGTGCGGCGATGCCGCCGGTGACGTCTTGAACGCGCCGCGCGCGCCACGCCGCGCGGCCGAACCCGGAGAAGGGCTCGAATGACTGCAACCAAGGTTCACGTCCACCTGTTTCACGGCGCCGATCCGCGTACCTACCGGAAAGGCGAGAACATCGGCTGCCTGTACGGTTATCACCATGCCGAATCCGACGAATTCCGGCTGACCTATTCGCAGGACGGCGGCGAGAGCCGCGTCGCCAGCCTCGCGCGCCGCGCGCTGAAGGCGGCGCTCGGCTTCGACGTCGTGCATGCGTGGCGCAACCGCGCCGCGCTGCTGAATACCGACGTGATCTGGACGCACACGGAACAGGAGCATCTGGCCGCTGCGCTGATCCTGAAGCTCGCCGGCGCGCAGGGCAAGCGCCCGCTGCTGCTCGCACAGAGCGTCTGGCTGTTCGACAAGTGGGGCAGCTTCGGCGGCGCGCGCCGCTGGCTGTACCGCAAGCTGCTCGCGCGCGCCGACGCGTTGACCACGCTCGCCCGCGACAACGCCGACCTGTGCCGCCGCTACCTCGGGCGCGAGGCCGAGTTCGTCTACTACGGGCTGAACACGCAGGATTTCCCGCTCACCGAGCCGCGGCAGTGGCAACCGAACCGGCCGTTGCGGATCGCGGCGATCGGCAACGACCGCGACCGCGACTGGCGCACGTTCCTCGCCGCGTTCGGCGGCGACGAACGCTACGACGTGCGGCTCGCGACGCGGCGCCGCGTGCCGCGCGAGTGGCATGCGCCGAACGTGAAGATCGGCTCGGCATCGGGGCTCGCGAAGCAGCACGAGCTGTACGCGTGGGCCGACGTGATCGTCGTGCCGCTGCGGCCGAACTTCCATGCGTCGGGCATCACGGTGATGCTCGAGGCGGCGGCCGTCGGCAAGCCGATGATCGTGTCCGACGTCGGCGGGCTCGGCGACTACTTCCCGCACGATACGGCCGCCTACGTGCCGGCCTTCGATGCGCAGGCGATGCGCCAGGCCGCCGATCGCTTCGCGGCCGATCCGGTCGCGGCGCTCGGCTGCGCGCGGGCCGCCGCCGCGTGCCTGCGCGAGCGCGACCTGACCACGCAGGCGTTCGCCGAGCAGCACGTGCGGATCACGCGCGACATGCTGCGCCGGCGCCGGACGCCGGCAGCCGCGGGCCTGGCGATGCCGCTCGCGGATTCGCGCCCGTCGTCGCGGTGAGAGCGGATCGATGAGTACGATTGCCGCCGAACGCGCGCCGTCGCGCAAACGCAACTGGCTTCCCGAGCCGAAACACTGGGTCGGGCAGGCCGGGCTGTGGACGTTCACGGCCGCGCTGATCGCCATTCACCAGGGCAAGGTGCTGACGCTCGCGTTTCCGGTGCTGGCCATCGCGGTCGGCATCTGGCTGTATTTCAAGAGCCCGGCGCGCTACGTCGGCTTCATGTGGTGGGTGTGGTTCCTGAGCCCGGAAGTGCGGCGTCTCGCCGACTGGTCGAAGGGCGCGTTCACGCCGACGAGCCTGATCCAGGTCGCGCCGCTCGCGGTGACGATGATCGCCGGCTTCGGGCTGATCCGGCATTACCGCGTGCTCGCGCAGCGGCGCGGGATCCCGATCCTGCTGATGCTGTTCGGGCTCACCTATGCGTACCTCGTCGGGATCGTATCGAGCGGCGTGATGGCCGCGACCTACGACCTCGCGAACTGGGTGTACCCGGTGCTGATCGGCTTCCACATCATGGTCAACGCGCGCGACTACCCCGAATACCGTGACGTGCTGCTGTCCACGTTCATGTGGGGCATGCTCGTGATGGGCGTATACGGCGTCGTGCAGTACTTCGTGATGCCGCAGTGGGACGTGCTGTGGATGATCGGTTCCGACATGGGCTCGCAGGGCGAGCCGGTGCCGTACGGCGTGCGCGTGTTCAGCACGATGAACTCGTCGGGGCCGTTCGCGTTCGCGATGATGGGCGCGCTGGTGTTCGTGCTCGCGGCGCCGCAGAAGATCCGCTGGTTCGCCGGGGCGGCCGGCTTCGTGTCGTTCGCGCTGTGTCTCGTGCGCTCGACGTGGGGCGGCTGGGTGATCGCGCTGGCGATCCAGCTCGCGCAGTCGAACAACCGCGTGCGGATGCGGATCCTGGTCAGCGGCGTCGTGCTGGTCGGGCTGTGCGTGCCGTTGCTGACCGTCGGGCCGGTGGCCGATCGTCTCGGCCAGCGTCTGCAGTCGATCACGAACCTGAAGGACGACCGCAGCTACGACGACCGCAACAAGTTCTACGCCACCTTCGCGCAGACGGCGTTCACCGACGTCGCCGGCGAAGGGATGGGCGCGACGGGGGCATCCACGAAGCTGTCGAGCGACAGCGGCGAGCTCGGCAAGTACGGCAGCTTCGACAGCGGCGTGATGAACGTGCCGTTCGTGCTCGGCTGGCCTGGCACGCTGCTGTACCTCTCGGGCGTCGTGATGCTGTTCGGCCGCACGCTGCGCGCGGCGTTCCGGCTGCGCAAGGACAAGTTCGTCGGCGCGTGCCTGAGCCTGTGCCTGTCGACCTTCGCGATGCTCGTGTTCACGAACTCGCTGATCGGCACGGGCGGCCTGTTGATGTTTACAGCCATTTTTTCGATTCTTTCCGCGGCGCACTGGCAAAAGGCACAACGCCTGCTGGCCGCCGCGCGTTTACGGGGAGGCGACCATTGAGAATCGCGATCGTCACGCACGTCGTGCGACATAACGACGGGCAGGGCCGCGTCAATTACGAAATCGCGCGCGCGGCGCTGGCAGAGCACTACGAGGTCACGCTGGTCGCGTCGCACGTCGCGCCGGAGCTGCTGGCCGACCCGCGCGTGCGCTGGGTGCCGGTGAAGGTCGGCGGCTTCTGGCCGTCGAATCTCGTCAGGCAGCAGGTGTTCGCGCTGAAGAGCGCGGCCTGGCTGCGCGCGCACCGCGGCGAGTACGACGTGCTGCACGTGAACGGCTTCATTTCGTGGATCAAGGCCGACGTGAATACCGCGCACTTCGTGCATGGCGGCTGGTTCAAGAGTCCGTACTATCCGTTCGGGCCGACGAAAGGGCTGTGGTCGGCTTATCAGTATGTCTACACGCGCGTGAACACGACGCTCGAGCGCTGGGCGTACCGGCGTTCGCGTGCGATCACGGCCGTATCGCAGAAGGTGGCCGACGAGATCGCCGGGCTCGGCATCGACAGCCGCAAGATCAGCGTGATCTACAACGGTGTCGACGCCAGCGCGTTCGCGGGCGCCGTGGCCGACCGCGCCGCGTTCAAGCTGCCGGCCGATGCGTTCCTGCTGCTGTTCGTCGGCGACCTGCGCACGCCGCGCAAGAACCTCGGCACCGTACTTCGGGCGTTGACGAAGCTGCCGGCGAACGTGCATCTGGCGGTGGCCGGCTATCTGCCCGGCAGCCCGTATCCGGAAGAGGCGCGCGCGCTCGGCATCGATTCGCGCGTGCATTTCCTCGGTCTCGTGAAAAACATGCCGACGCTGATGCGCTCGGTCGACGCCTACGTGTTTCCGTCGCGCTACGAAGCGATGAGCCTGTCGCTGCTCGAGGCGATGGCGGCCGGGCTGCCGGTCGTCACCGCGCGTACGGCGGGCGGAGCGGAAATCATCACGCGCGAATGCGGGATCGTGCTGGAGGATCCGGACGATCCGGCCGCACTCGCACAGGCGATCGGCGCGCTCGCGGCATCGCGCGACACCTGCCGCGCGATGGGCGACGCGGCCCGCGAACTGATGTCCCGTTTCGGCTGGGCGCACATGGGCGCCCAGTATGTCGCGCTCTACCGGCGCATCGGCCAACCCACGCAGCCGTCCGCTTTCGAGCGGGTCGAGCATGCAGTCACCCAGGAGCAATCTTGATGTCCCAATCCTCCCGGCCGATCAAATCGTTGCAAATCGGCATGCACTGGTTCCCCGAACGTGCGGGCGGCCTTGACCGGATGTACTACTCGCTCGTCGGCGCGCTGCCGGGCGCGGGCGTCGAGGTGCGCGGGCTCGTTGCCGGCTCGCCGAAGGTCGCCGACGATACGGATGGCGCGATCCAGGGCTTCGGCCCCGCCTCGGAATCGCTTGCGCGCCGGATGCTCGCCGCGCGTCGCGCGCTGCGCGAGGAGATCCGCAGCGAGCGGCCGGACGTGATCTCGTCGCACTTCGCGCTGTACACGTTCCCGGGCCTCGACGTCACGCGCGGAATTCCGCAGGTGTCGCACTTCCAGGGGCCGTGGGCCGACGAAAGCCAGGTCGAGGGCGCCGCGTCGCTCGGGCAGCGCGCGAAGCGCTATCTCGAACAGGCCGTCTATATGCGTTCGTCGCGGCTGATCGTGCTGTCGCAGGCCTTTGGCCAGATCCTGACGAACCGCTACGGGATCGAGCCGTCGCGCGTGCGCGTGATTCCCGGCTGCGTCGATACCGCGCAGTTCGATACGCCGCTCACACCGGCCGAGGCCCGGCACAAGCTGCAACTGCCGCAGGATCGGCCGATCGTGCTGGCCGTGCGCCGGCTCGTGCGGCGCATGGGGCTGGAGGACCTGATCGATGCGATCGGCCTCCTCAAGCACCGTCACCCGGACGTGCTTTTGCTGATCGCCGGCAAGGGCAAGATCGGCGAGGAACTGCAGCAGCGCATCGATGCGGCCGGGCTGCAGGACAACGTGAAGCTGCTCGGCTTCGTGCCCGACAACCATCTCGCGGCGCTGTACCGCGCGGCGACGGTCAGCGTCGTGCCGACGGTCGCGCTCGAAGGCTTCGGGCTGATCACCGTCGAATCGCTCGCGTCCGGCACGCCCGTGCTGGTTACCCCAGTGGGCGGGCTGCCGGAGGCGGTTGCCGGGCTGTCCGACGATCTCGTGCTGCCGTCCACGGGTGCGGACGCGATCGCGGAAGGGCTCGGTGCCGCGTTGTCGGGCGCGATCACGCTGCCCGACGAGGCCGCGTGCAAGCGCTATGCACGCGATCATTTCGACAATGCGGTGATCGCGCGGCGCGTTGCCGGCGTGTACGAGGAGGCGATCCGGGCGGCAGGCTGAGCGCTTACGGCGCGCAACCTGCGCGCCGAACCGGGAGCGGAACCGGGAGCGGAACCGGGAGCGGAACCGGGAGCGGAACCGGGAGCGGAACCGGGAGCGGAACCGGGAGCGGAACCGGGAGCGGAACCG
>NZ_CADFEO010000039.1:0-19536 GCF_902833075.1 Burkholderia sp. BCC0405 | reverse complement strand
GCGGTGCGGCAACGGCCAGCGGCGATAGCGGTGCGGCAACGGCCAGCGGCCCTCGCGGTGCGGCAACGGCCAGCGGCGATAGCGGTGCGGCAACGGCCAGCGGCCCTCGCGGTGCGGCAACGGCCAGCGGTCGCCATTCTGCTGCTATGGCCTCGGGTTTTGAAGGTCGTGCGCGCGGCATTGAAGGCGCAGCTTTATTTCTGATTTATCGCGATGAGGATGCAGATGGAGATGACTATGGTCGGATCCTTCATGCGAAGGCGTTCATCGTGGGTCGCGATGGCATCAAAGCGGACACCTGGTATTCGCTGAATGCCGAAGGTGAGCCGGTCAAGGTTTGACATGAGCACTCTATCCGGAACAATGCGCGGCGTTGAGTATCGGGACGCGCGCATGCAGGCGCAGGCCGAGCATGAGCAAGCGATCTTCGACGCTGGTCATGATCGCGGCTACGAGCTTGGCATGGCCGAGGCCGAGCATGAAATTGCTGGTTTCGCGAGAAAGTTCAAGCTCGATCCGAGCGAGCCAATGGATGCCCTCTGTCGTCGTTTCGTGGCTGAATTCATCGGTAGCTGCGATTGCTGCTATGGAGAGTTGGCGAAGGCGGTTGCTGAGGCGACGGGAATGTTTGAGAACGAGGTGTGAGATGAACCATATCAAAAATGGTGGCCCGGCGTTTCCGTCCACCACGAAGACGTACATCGCCGATGACGGCGACACGATGCACCAGGGCGCGAACGGCATGTCGCTCCGCGACTACTTCGCGGCGCATGCACCTGACGTTCCCGATGATTTTGGCTGGGCGGATGGCGAAACCGATACATGGCAACGGCGTGCCCGATGGAGCTATTGCTACGCCGACGCCATGCTCCGCGCGCGGGAGAACTGACATGAACTGGAACCGAGGCGATCTCGAACTGAACGGCGGGATGCTTTATTCGAACGGTCGATATCTCGGCACGTTCTCTAGCTGGGCCGCGGGCAAGGAAGCAATCGGGATCATGAAAGAAGGGCGGCAGGTTTGTACTGCCCGCGATACACACACGATGTCAGAGGAAGACATTGATCTGATGCTGGCCATCGATTATGACGAGAGGTAGCCATGCGCCCCACCAAAGCCCTACACCGCGCGGCGACTGCGAGCCTGGACGGTCATCTTCGCTTTGTCGTGAGCGTACACGGCATCGCTCGCGTAATGACGCTTCCCGAACTCGCCTGCTGCAACGAAGCCCGCGTGCAGTGCGCCTTGTTCTGCGGGCATGTTGTTAATCCGAGGGGGTGAAGATGGGCAAAAAGGTCGATGCCTTAAATCATCGATATGGACGCTATGTTGTGATTGCTGAAGTGGGAATGAATAAATGGGGCAGTCAGCAAGTTTGGGTTCTGTGTGATTGTGGGACGAAAAGAATCGTCCAACTTAGTTCACTAAGGGGCGGAAAATCACAATCATGCGGATGCTTGGCCAGAGAAAAGGCAAGCGTCACCATGAGAATGTCGAAGCTGACTCATGGCATGAGAAGGAAAAGCATATATAACATCTGGTGCAATATGAGATCCAGATGCAACAACCCAAATAATCCAAACTATGAAAGATACGGCGGCCGAGGAATCAAGGTATGCGAACGATGGATGAAGTTCGAAAATTTTTATTTGGATATGGGGGACAGGCCTAAAGGATTGTCTATTGACAGGATTGATAACAACAAAGGATATGAGCCTGGAAATTGCAAATGGGCGACTCCTAAAGATCAAGCGCGTAATACTCGGCAGACGAGAACAATCAATACTCCCGATGGACCAATGCTCGCGGTTGAGGCCGCTGAGAAATATGGCATATCCATTGACAATATAAGAAGCAGAATCCATAGAGGATGGCCGGAGGAAAGATTGTTAGAACCAATCAAGCGACGGTGATGGAAATGGAAATATGGCGTCTGCGAGTTGCCCATGCTGCGGCTCGCGATAGAAACGATAAAGAAGCGCAAGAACGGATCGCATGGGCTATCAGTTTTGCGATTGCCGGCGACAAGGAGCGGGCCGAGCCGATCTACAACCAGTATGTGAAGGAGGCAACATGAAAGAGGAAAGCCACGAGGAAATTTTCGCGCGTCTCGATGCGGCACGCCGGATCATGATGCCCTTTAAAGACTGGATTCGCGGCGAGCAACGCAAGCGCGACGATGCGGCGTTCAGGGCGTTTATGGACAAGATTCAGACGCCAGTCAAGTGATGATGGTGCCAAAGGCTTTGTAGGGATGGGAATGCGCGGGTGGTGACTGCGCAGCGACTAGGGAGCATTTACCCGGCCACGGCGAGGCATCGCTCATGGCAACGATCGGCCCGATCAACAATAGGGCGGAAATACGGGTAGGCGTCGGCGTAGACGAGGCAAGTAGTTCGAGCCGCGAGCCTCGCACGTATTGCGGCCCACACCGCGCGGCAGCAAGCCGGAGCCACACCACCGGCCCCATCCCCACAAAGCCTTGAGGACTACTACTGGAGAACGCCATGGCAACAATGAGCAAACTGAAACCTGGCGATGTGCTCTATGACGTGCATCGAACGAAGATGGGCAATACGACGGCGAGCACGATGGGATGTTGGATCGTGCGCGTTATCGAAGTGCACGGGACATACATCATCGCCTCATGGAATGGTAATCCACCGCGTCGCATGTTTGAACACAGCATCAAGAAGCTTCGCGTCAACAAGCCAGTATTCGTCAAATCCGGTTTCGGTAAGCGTCTCGCAACTCGCGACGAAATAAAGGCCATGAAAGCCGAAAAGGAAAGGCCATGAACGGATTCTGGGTTCGCTTCTACGCCGCGCTCGTCGCAAACCTGATCGTCGGATCGTTCTGCGCATACCAGGCGATTCGATATGTCGAACTTGTCGTGATGGGGCAGTGATGGACAGAGAAGCGTGGAACAGTCGCCAGATGACGACGCGCGTGCTGGATCGGTGCGACGACTGCGGGAAGCTGAAAGACGACGTGAAGCCGCGAGAACATTTCACCGGCTACTTTTTCAGCAAACGCTGGGAGTTGAAGAAAACGTGCTGCGCTGCGTGTTTCGAGATCGCTAAGCAACAGCAGGCGGCTGAGTATTCGGGACTTGGATGCTAGGAGAGCGAGATGATTGCAAAGAATACCGATATCAAAAACTGGGACACGGGTCTGAGCGATGCTGAACGTCGCGACGCTCTCTACGAGTTCCAACGATTCAAGCAGATTGAGGCGCTCGGGACGCGATATCTGACGCATCACGCCAATGCGCCGAAGCGCGGGACATACAACCCATTGACGGGAGCGCCAGCATGAACATCGAAACCATGAACCGGCGAGAACTTCTGGCGCAAATCAACCAAGCATCGAATGTCCTTAGGCGCTACGAGTTGGCAGACGGCAACCGCTGGCGCGACGAGCGACATGCTAGGGAAGCGGTTGGGGCGGAACTGGATGCGTTGGTCGCCGAGTGGCATCGGCGCAACCTCGAATAGGTGTCGCATGACGGACGACGACGATTCATTTTGGCAAGCGCAACAGCAACAAGAGCAGCAGGAACAGGAAGCCGAGGACGCCCTTGGCTGGCATCAAATCTTCGGAGCACAATGTGAAAACGAGCGAAAGTCTGGGAAAGATTTCGGCAGCGTTATTGGCAGCACAGAAGGCAATAACGTTCGCTAGTAAGGACGCTACAAATCCGCATTTCAAGAATAAGTATGCGGATCTGCCAGCTGTTATTGATGCCATTAAACCTGCCTTGAATGAGGCAGATATCATCTTCATTCAGTCAGCAAGTCCATCGGAGGATGGCAAGCTTCATTTGGCCACGCGATTGCAACATGTTTCTGGCGAATGGATTGAGGACACACTGGTCATGCCATTGCCGAAGCAAGATCCGCAGGGATATGGATCGGCGATGACTTACGCGCGCCGTTATGCCCTTGCCGCAATTACCGGTTTGTATCAAGACGACGATGACGGTAACTCTGGGTCAGGTGTAGGTGAAAGAGCGGCGTCGAACACGACTTCGAAAAGCGCCTCCAAGCGAACAGAATCTCTTCCAGAAGATCCCGCAGACATGGCGACAGTTGAGCAAATGAAAGCCGCTACCACTGTCCCCGAGTTGGTAGCCATCATGAATGGCCTGACCAAAGAGCAGAAGGCCGCCGCGAATGCGACGTTCAATCAACGCATGAAAGAATTGAAAAAGGCGGCGTAACTATGGCATCCGTCAACAAGGTCATCCTCGTCGGCAACGTGGGCGCCGATCCCGAGACACGATATTTGCCGAGTGGCGACGCGATTACAAATATCCGGCTTGCCACATCTGACAAGTACAAAGACAAGTCCACTGGAGAACCGAAGGACGTTACCGAATGGCATCGGATCGCGTTCTTCGGAAAGCTGGCCGAGATCGTCTCCGAGCATGTCAAAAAAGGTTCTTCACTGTACGTCGAGGGGAGAATCAAGACGCGGAAGTGGCAAGACAACAATGGGCAAGACAAGTATTCGACTGAGATCATCGCGGACGTAGTTCAATTCCTCGGGAGCCGAGACAAATGAACCTTAGCCTTTTCGCCATCGCTGGCGAGTATCGTCAGCAACTTGACCAGCTCGAACAACTTGGGTTGGACGAGCAGACATTTAAAGACACGCTAGATTCAATCAACGGTGATATTGAAACGAAGTCGATCAATGTCGCCATGTTTGTTCGCAATCTAGAATCCAGCGCAGCCGCCATCGAGACGCAGATTGAAATGATGAGTGAGCGTGCGGCAGCGATCAGAAAGAAAGCGAATCATGTCCGGGAATATCTGCTTTCCAACATGGAGCATGCGAAACTCCAAAAAATCGAATCGCCGTTCTTTGTGCTATCGATCCGGAAGAATCCACCGTCGCTGATCGTGGACGACGAGAAGAAGATTCCGCCGTCGTTTCTTAAGACGCCGGAACCGCCGCAACCGTCGCTTGATAAGGCGGCGCTGAAGGATGCGCTGAAGGCAGGGCAAGAAATCCCCGGTGCTCACCTAGAACAAAAAAACAGGTTGGAAATCAAATGACCGCATACATTTTCGACACCGAAACGACAAGCGCGGACGATCCACAATTAATCGAAGCGGCGCTACTAACAATGAGCGACGATCTGGCTGATCACGCTCCGCGCGACGTGTTCCTGCAACGCTACCAGCCGACCAAAGCAATCAGCTTCGGCGCGATGGCCGTTCACCATATCCTGCCTTCGGATTTGGTTAATTGTCCGCCGAACGTCGAGTTCCGTTTGCCGAACGATATGACGTACATGATCGGACATAAGGTTGACTTCGATTGGGAGGTCGCAGGTAAGTTGAACGTGAAGCGCATTTGCACGCTGGCGATGGCACGACGGGTCTGGCCGGATGCCGAGTCGCACACGCTTGGCGCATTAAGCTACATGCTCGGATCAAATCTGGAAGCGGTGCGTCTCGAACTACGCGACGCGCACAATGCACTTGCCGATTGTTATCTCTGCGCGCGCGTACTCTTTGCAATCATCGAGCATGCTGACCAGGATCTGAGGACATGGGAAGACGTGTATCAGTTCTCTGAGCGCGCGCGAATTCCGACGCATATGTCGTTTGGCAAGCATGCGGGCAAGCCGATTGCAGATGTGCCATACGACTATCGAGCATGGTATGCGCGCCAACCCGATCCAGATCCATATCTTCTGAAGGCTTTCGGCCTTCCGGTGCCGCAACAAGCGCACTGACTCTCCACGCACCACCCATCCAACAAAGGAATAGGCCGACATAAGGGCGGCGTTTCTCCGCAGGGTGGAGTGGTGCGCCTATTTTCCCTTGGAAGGACCGCTACCACAGGGCCCGACTTTTTGGGGCAGTTCTACTGATTGAGGATGACGTGCCTGCGTACTACAGCGAGATCGACCCGTATGCAGCGCAGTGGCTGCGCAACCTGATCGCCGCGGGGCACATCGCTCCTGGCGATGTCGACGAACGGAGTATTGAGGATGTCCGACCTGATGACCTGCGAGCCTACGACCAGTGCCATTTCTTCGCCGGCCTTGGAGGATGGTCACGCGCGCTGCGCATGGCTGGATGGCCCGACGAACGACCTGTTTGGACCGGCAGTTGTCCGTGCCAACCTTTCTCCCTCGCAGGCAAGGGACTTGGGTTTGATGACCCGCGACACCTCTGGCCTGCATGGTATTGGCTCATCAAAGAGCGACGCCCTGCAACGATCTTTGGAGAACAGGTTGCGGCAGCGACTGACTGGCTCGGTCTCGTGCGACATAACCTGGAAGCCCTGGAATACGCCGTGGGGGCAATGCCTGTCGAAGCCGCGAGCGCGGGTGCGGAGCACTTTCGAGATCGTTTTTGGTTTGTGGCCCACGATGACCAGCAACGCGCCGGCACGCGACGGCAACAACGAGGCCGGCAACAGCGCGGGACAGGTTGCGATTCGCAAAATCCTGCTGGCTCTCTATCCGACAGCGACAACCCCGAGTGGCGGACAGACGATTCCCGAGGGGACGTCGATGTCGGGTCGCAAGCCGGACGGCTCGAAAGCGCAAGTGACGTTGCAGAACGTCGTGCTCGCCATGTGGTCGATGATTCGTGCTTCGGATGGGGCGAAGGGTGGACCGAACATGAGTTTCGGAGCCGGGGGTTCTCCGCTGCCGTCGCAAGTATCGACGGTTGCCAATACGTCGAATGCCCCGATGGAAAGTGGCGGCGGCTCCCTCCACCCCGAGTTCGCTGGCTGGGAAATGGGATACCCGCCCGAGTGGCTAAGTTGCGCGCCCTCGGAAACGCCATCGACCTGCGGCCGGCCGCGCAATTCATCCTCGCCGCGCAAGACATCCTGACCACCTGAGGACCACCATGAAAGAGATCCGGCTTGCGAACGGCTCAGTCGCGCTGGTAGACGACGCAGATTTCGACGACCTATCGCAATACACATGGTCGTTGAGTCCAAAGGGGTATGCCAGGCGTCGATGGATAGATCAACGAAGCGGAAGAAAGATGCAAATCCTCATGCACCGACAGATCCTCGGGCTTACGAACGGAGACGGGAAGGCGACCGATCACGCAGACGGAAATCGTCTAAATAACCAGAGATCGAATATCCGCGTCTGCACGCTTGCCGAGAACAACAGGAATCGCCGTATCAACCGAACCAGCAGCACTGGTTTCAAGGGTGTTTGTCGAAAGATGGGCACAACTCGCGATCGCTTTGTTGCCCGCATCAAGTTCAACTACAAGAGCATCTATCTCGGAACGTTCGATACGCCAGAAGAGGCTCATCAGTCCTATTGCGACGCAGCCAAGCGGCTTTACGGCGAGTTCGCCAGCTCAGGAGAATGACCATGACCACCACCGACAATAGCCGCGCTGATGCGCGCACGCCTAGACAAACACACGACGTGATCGTGCGCGCGATCGATCTTGAAGCACTCGGTATCTCAATTGCGTACACGATGACGGATGACCCAAAGCGTCTTGCGGAGTGCAAGCGCAATGCCCAGCTGATCGCCGCAGCGTTTGATTCATCTGTCGAGCAGCACGAAGCAGCGCCGGCCGGCCATACCGTTTATGCGCAGGGAGTGATCGCCAACGTTCAAGCCCTTCGTCGCCTCCTGATGGGAATGCTCGATCAAGGTCATCAGTTCAACAGCGCCGATGCGATTCTTGGTGTCATCGAAGAAAGCATCGATGAGGCGATGAGCGACGCCCATGCTCAGGGCGAGCAAGAAGAAAAGGATCGCGCCGCAAACGCGCAGCCCGAACCGCCAGCGGCAGACGAGCGGGATGACGACGCCGATGATTATCCGGCAACGCCCGAATCGGAACGCGCGGCATTCAACGGGATGATGCGCTGGCACCTGATTCGATTGCTTCAGGCATGGCGATATGGCGGCGACTTACGAGCGGTTGGCATGGCCGCCTTCGAATGGGCTCGCGCGAATGACGTTGGCAAGGAAGCGTTCCGCGCCAGCGAGAAAGCGGTAAAACTTTTCGCCCCGCTCGAAGGCACGGGCAATGGGGCGGATGAGCGGGTGGCGCAGATGGCGCATGATTTGCGCTGCGCAGGTGTTGCAGGCACCAAGGCAGGCGGCCTGCTGCACGCTGCGGCAGAAATGTTGGAAGCGCTGGGCGCCCGCGCCCCTCGCATTGAGTTGGCGGGAGCGGTGCCGATCCAAGCCGGCTTTCTGACTGAAGATCGCAAGTCCGAGATCGCCCGTAAGTGCGAGGTCGAATGTCACGCCAGCCCCGGCACCAACATGTGGCAGTGCGCTTACATGGCCATCGAGGAAACGATAAACGCGCTTGCCGAACCCCATTTGTCCACTTGGATTGCGGAGGTCTGCGAAGACGCGGACGGGTACAAGCATATCGAGCCAGTCATCGAAGCTTTGGACGATTTGCCGAAGGGGATGAAGCTCTACGGCGCCCCGCAGCCTCCCTCCCCAGATGCAGCGGCAGCGCCGGCAGACGAGCGGGCGGCGTTCTACGTCCACAAAAATGCAGTTCAAGAAATCTGCGAGCACGGCTTCGACTTCACTCAAACCCAAATTTTTGCCCGTCAGCGCAGTGACAATTATGTGCCCATCTATCTGAGAGCATCGGGAGTCGCTCCGCAGCCTCCCTCCGCAGATGCAGCGGCAGAGGACAAGTACGTCATCGAGCGCCTGAGCACGGTGCTCGCGGGGGTCGCAGCGGCGCTGCTCGGCGAGGAAGCTGACCGCCCTGCCGCTGAAACGCTCCAGAAGCTGCCCGAGGAAGCCGCGAAAATTCGCCTCGAACTTGATCTTTACCGGGCGCAAGCCGCAGATGCAGCGGCAGCGCCGGTGGACGAGCGGGCGGCGTTCTCGCGCTGGGCAAACGCCAACCGCGTAGCGGACACTGAGTTCCATTTTTCAATTTGGTCTGGCCGCGCGGCAGCATCGCAGCCCGCAGACGAGCGGGCGGCGTTCGAGGCGTGGTGGTACGAGCGCGAAGCATTCGGACTGCGCGCCGAACGGCTCGACACGCCGGAAGCGGCCGCGCGCGCTGCCTGGAACGAGCGCGCGGGAGCATCGAAGCCCGCAGCGAATCCGCCGTTTGAGAACTGCCAGTTTCGCGCATGTGATTTGCCGGGTCAGTGCCGCAGCGAAGGCGCGTGCCACCACCCCAAGCCCGCAGCGGCAGCGGGGCAGGCGATAGCCGGGGGAATCGTAGGCGCTTGGGTAACCGATGATGATCGGTCGATCACGGCTGCGCAAAAGCAGAGAGCATTGGCCGATGGTGGTGCAACCGCGTCATCAGTGCGGCCGTATTCGATCCCGTGCTATCTCGACGCCCCGCCCGCGCAGGTAGCCGCTCGGCAGGGGGCAGATGACGCCATCGACCTGATCCGCAACGCCAATCCTGACCTGAAATTGCCAAAGGGGAAAGCATGAATAAGACACTGACGAGCCTTGCGCACGAAATTTACGCAGCCGCGCAAACCACGCCCGGCGAAGGAATCGCAGATGCGGCAGGCCGCATTGAAGCCCTCCTCGCCGCTCAGCAGCCGGAGCCGCGCGCATTCCTCACCGACGATCAGCGCGACAAGATCGAGCAAGCAGAGGCATGCCTACGCAATACCGGGCACAAGGAAGATCGCGAAGCAGCAAACGGCCTTCTTGACGTGCTGATCGCCCATCCGGTTCAGCCGGAGCCGCGCGCCGAGGTGACGGAGGCTGAAATCAGCGCTGCCGCACGAGTGCTCTCGGATAGCAACGCCGACCTATGCTACGTCGATCGCGACGATAACTGGAAGATCCACGGCGATGAATTCAGGCTTGAGGCTAAAGCCGCGCTCGAGGCCGCTTATGCCGCCCGCGCAGGAGAAGGCCAATGACTGAACCGATTCTTAGCGACGACGAGGTCGACGCAATCTACGAACGCGTCCATGCGGAATGGGAGGCGCGAAACAAGTGTGCTCCGAATCTCTGGGTCGCGTTCACTGCCGCCGTGCTGGAGAAGGTTTGCAGGGAGCCTCGTGCATGGGTTGTTGAGGGTGGCCGAACCTTCGTCGACAAGGCGTTCATTCGCGAGGCCAGCGCAGACGCTTCAATCGCGGAGCGGAACGATGGCGCACGTAAGACACCTCTCTACACCCTCCACCGGAGCAGGCCATGAAGATCACCGGTGACATGCTGACGGAGAAATGTATCGAAACTTGCGGCTTCTATATCAAGGGCAAAGCATGCGTCTGCAAAGAAAGTCGCGAACGGTCTGCGGCCATCGCGCAAGCCGTCAGCCAAGGGCATGGATGGATTAATCCGCGTCCTGATGGAGCTAAAGCTAGCAGGCTGTTGAATTTGGGAACGGTGTAAACGGGCTTTGGGAGCGGTGCGTTAGAGATATCGTGTTCATGACCTTGAGCGGATGAGCCGATGCGTGGAATGGACGAGATGCAAGAACCGCTGTTCACGACGGTGAAGCTGGAAGACTTCGTGCCGGCCGATCACCCGTTGCGGCCGCTGCGGCTGCTGGTCAATCAGGCACTGAAGCGGCTCAACGGGTTGTTCGGCACGATCTACGCGGACAGTGGCCGCGCCTCGATTGCACCGGAGAAATTGCTGCGTGCGTTGTTGCTGCAAGTGTTCTACTCGGTCCGCAGCGAGCGCATGCTGATGGAGCAGATGCGCTACAACCTGCTGTTTCGCTGGTTCGTCGGCTTGGCCATCGAAGACGCCGTCTGGGACCACTCGGTATTCTCGAAGAACCGCGACCGGCTGCTTGAGCACGAAGTAATCGAGGCGTTCTTTACCGAAGTCATGAGCTTGGCGGACAAGCAAGGGTTGCTGTCCAGAGAGCACTTCTCGGTCGATGGCACACTGATCCAGGCGTGGGCCAGTCACAAGAGCTTCCGTCCCAAGGACGGCTCGGACGATCCGCCAGCCGGCGGTGGCCGCAATGTCGACACCGACTGGAAGGGCAAGCGCCGCAGTAACGACACGCATGAATCGAGCACCGATCCGGATGCGCGCCTGTTCCGAAAGGGGCGGCAAAGCGGAGCCATCCTGTGTTATCAGGGGCACATCCTGATGGAGAACCGCTCGGGCTTGGTGGTCGGCGCAGTGGTCAGCCACGCTGATGGTTTCGGCGAACGCGCGAGTGCGTTGCGCCTGATCGATTGCGTGCCGGGTCGTCACGCCAAGACGCTCGGCGCCGACAAGGGTTACGACATGCGCGACTTTGTGCGGGATTGCCGAGCGCGCAAAGTGACGCCACACGTCGCGCGCAACGACACGCATCAAGGCGGCAGTGCGATCGACGGCCGTACCTCGCGGCACGCCGGTTATGGCATTAGCCAAGTGATTCGCAAACGCATCGAAGAGCACTTCGGCTGGGGCAAGACCGTCGGCAGGATACGACAGACCGCGTATCGCGGCCTCAAACGGGTCGACCAGCACTTCAAGCTGACGATGCTGGCGAGCAATCTGACTCGAATGGCGCGAATGCTGACGGTGGTGCCTCAAGGAGCGGTGCAATGAGCCGCCCAAGCGCGGCCGTCGCACGGCAACGCGCCGGCTGGACCGCTCGCGAACGGTCCAGCGTCGGCGATTCGTTGGCAACTCGGCAGCCAAGCGCATACGAAATCCTTTTAAACAGCGCCCCGGTCATCAAAGCGAGGCGCTTTTCAACAGCCTGCTAGGTGCGGTGGTCCAGCCTTGTGCAATGTATGTCGAATCGAGGCGGGACTATTACCGAAGGTCAGAAATGAACCTCCACCGATGCCTAAGTGCAAACCTGCCGCCGTCTCCATCAATGCGATGAAGCGCGATGCAAACATCATTGAGGCCCTGCATGTAGCTCGCTATGCGCTAGTAATTCATAACGGATTGCCGTTCACATGCGAAGGCGAAACGCATCGTATGGACTTCGAAATAGAACTGACGAAGATCGATGCAGTGATGACCATGCTCGGAATTGATCTTTCCGAGCCTTTGCCCGCTCCAATTAAGGGAGATGATGATGAATGATGCGCAACGAGAACTCTACGAAAAATTAAATGCACCTTTGTATACCGCTGACGACTGCATGGTAATGGCCGAGGCGGCCAACGAAATCCGCTATCTGGCAGAACTTATCGATGCGCTTGAACGGCAAGCCGCCCGCCGCACCACTCCCGACAGGGATTCGATCATCGAAGCCGCTCAAGCGCTGCTGCGCGACGCACTCGATGAGGTGCGAGTTCATCCATGCGATGCGCACAACGACGAGGTACGCGCAAATGGCCTGAGCGAGAATATGTATGCACTATATCTAGCTTTGACGGCCGCCCCCAATGGAGAGAAGGGATGAGCGAGAAACTGAAAATCGGAAAAGACGAACGAGTCATCACCGCATTCGCCGAACCCGCGAACGGGCCTGGATGGAGCAATCAGCCGATTTGGGTGATCGTGCGAGACGCTACAGGCCAATTACGCCAAGAGTGCATCCAGCCAGACCAGCAAACCTACGAGATGCTTCTTCTCTATCGCGCATCGCATGAACTTCACTCTGCTATGACGATAGCGGCCAATGTTGCACTTCGGCCGAAAGTGAAACTTCCACGAGGGAAACGATGATCGACATCTCGAAGATGAAAGCGCTGTTGGCGCGAGTCAATGACTGCACGAAGCCGGTTGATGCGGCGGATCGGAACGGCATCATGCAACTTGTCGAATCCCTCCTATCCGAACTCGAAGCCCGAGAAGCGGATCGGCGGTGGCTTGGTTTGGAGCTTCAGGGAGTGATCATCGATACGGAGCAAGGCAACGGATTCGATGAAGTCTGCCTAGCAACGATCAAGCGCGTTCGGGAAGTTCTCGCGCGATGACAAGGGGAAGATAATGATCGTCCGAGAAATAGTTGACCTCTTTGGCGAAACGATTGTTGAGCGCATCAGCGAGGCGAAGCCAGGAAGAAAGCCTACGCAACCGAACGGTTATGCGGCTACGCCGGGAACCGGGCCCGCTGGCGAGACGTGCAAGACCTGCGAACACAAACGATCTACCGGCAGCATGTGCGCGCGGGTCTACTGGAAATGCGCACTCATGGAGCATGCTTGGACCGGCGGACCCGGCTCAGACATCCGCATGCGATCTCCTGCGTGCAGTCGCTGGAGTGCGCATGCCCCTGCCATTGAGGGAGAACAGAATGACCGATAGAGAGATGTTGGAATGGGCGGCGAAGGCGGCTGGGATTGATGGCGTCTGGAATTGCGGATTTGATGGGCAATTCCAAGGATTTTTCGCGTTTCTGGAAAACGGTAGCTTGGGAAGCGAGTGGAACCCGTTGCTAGACGATGGCGCCGCGCTGTGTCTGGCAACGAAACTTAGAATCGAATACATTTTTCTCAACGATAGTCAGTTGATTCAATGCTCGGTTGCAGAACATACCGGCTTGGGCGATTGGGAGACTTTCTTATGCGATGAGCCGATCGGAGCGGATGTGTACGCCTCTATGCGTCGCGCCATCGTCCGAGCCGCCGCAGAGCTTGGGAAGATGGGAGAGCAAGGATGAGTCACGCACGTTGGAGCAAGCAACCGAGTGAAATAGGGCTTCGAAGAGTCGTGCAGGGAACGCGCGGTTTTAATCTGAAGAAAGATGGAGAAATTCTGGCGAGCGTGCGTCCGTTATATTCCAAGACAAACCGATTCGATGTAGTCGGATGGTACTGGTATGGATTCGGCAACAATACCTGCCGCACACCAGTATCGACGCCAGAAGAAGCAAAGGCGCAAGCTATGGCTGCATATAAAGCATGCGAGACTTGAATGCGCCACACGTTTCAAAGAATCCTAGCAATCAGCCGCATGGAGTTTGGTATGCCGCAAGCAACTGACGAGTTAAGGGAAGAGTGGACGGATTTGACGGCACTGGAGTGGTTGGCCGGGAATTTCAGATGGCCTGGTGGGATGATCCGAGTTCGGGCTGGTTATATGCCGACCGAGAAAGATTTGCGGGCCATTCAGTATATGTGCGATGAGTTTGATTTCGCATACGATGGAGTGCAGTATGAATGAGTCTTGCAAGCACGGCATCCCATGGAAATGCTACTGCGCCCAATGCGAGTTCGCGCTGGCGCTGCAAACAGAGGTGCGCTACGGGAAAGAGGTCGATGAGGCGCGGAAGGTGATTGAGCGCGAGCAGGGTAAAGATTGGGAAGCGGCAAAGACCGCATAAACAAGTTCTCGGGGTGATTCTTTGCGAGGACGACATGAAATCTTTGTTTATTCTGATGGCGCAATTTGATTCGAAACTTCGGTTATCACTTGACGAAGTCTGCGAGGCTATCGGTTATGCCAAGCAGACAGCATATAATGAATTGAGTCTCGGACAGTTTCCAATCCCGATGCAAAAATGTGCCAACAAATGGGTTGCCGATATCCGAGACGTGGCAGAATACCTAGATCGCGAGCGAGAATCAGCCAAGCAGCAGCATGCGAAGCTGAATCGCATTGCCGCTTAGTCTCGATGTAGGTTCTTCGCCTTAACCTGCGTATAGCGTCGCAGCATTCTCCAGTCACGATGTCCGCTAACTAAGGCAACCTGTTCGATCCGGTAGGCCTGTTCAAACAACCGCGAGATGCCTTCATGCCGCAGGTCATGGAAACGCAGATCGTGGATCTTCAAGTCATTGCATGCGCGCGGGAAGATAGACGAGAACGTTTTTTCGTTATATGGGAAGATGCGGCCATCCTCCGACTTTGGCTGGCGTTTCACGATCTCAAACGCCTCACCAAGCAACGGCACCGTTTGGTTGTTGCCGATCTTCTCGTTTGGATGCTTGCGATCGCGAATGACGATAGTCCGGTCTTGCTCGTTCAAGTCATCCCAGCGAAGAGACGTGATCTCGCTGGCCCGCATTGTCGTAGCGATAGCAAATCGGATGATGTCCGACATGGGAATGCGCTGGCGGACCTTCCCGTCAAAATACCTACAGAGCGCATCGATCTCTTCGTCGGTCGGACGACGGTCCCGTTCCTGGGATTTGGTGATGAGGGTGAGAAACTTCAGGGAAGGACGCGCGTCCTCGACTGGCGTTCCAGCAAACGGAATCTTGAACACTGATCGGGCAATCCGCAGGACATTGGCGAAATGGGTCATTTCAAGCCCGATCGTCACGCCGCCCGTGCCGGACTCCTTGCGCTTCTTTGCATAGTCAATGATTGCATGGGAGTCTAGGGTTGCAAGCGTCACATCGGCTAATCCGGCCTTCAAGAACTTAAGGGCGCCGAGCTTGGACTTGCCGATGGTCTTGTGCTTGCCGACTTCTTCCTCATACCTTTGGATGAGCTGCGGGATGGTAATATCTGCTAGTTTGCGTTCATCTGCGAATTTGCCCGCGCGCATTTCTTCCTCGATGCTTCGCGCCCAGTCCTCGGCATGCTTTCGTTTGTCGAATGTGCGCGTGAGCGGAGGATGCCCCTTTCGTCTGACTTGTGCGCGCCACTTCTCGCCGATCTTCAGGATGGATGCCATCGTCGCCTCGTTTGTGAGGAGCGATTGTAGCAATCCCGTAGCAACGAAATGCGAAATAGCAGTAAATTTAGGTAAGCATCGGTAGGATTGTCCGTAGCAAAAACCTCAATACATCATTGATTTTATGGGATTTTCCGGAAAATTCGGCGCTCGCAAGGTTGCTGTAGCCCCGATGCTCGACTGGACCGACCGCCATTGCCGGTCGTTCCACCGGACGTTGACGCGCGACACGTGGCTGTATACGGAGATGATCACGACGGGTGCGCTGCTGTTCGGCGATGCCCAGCGGCATCTCGCGTTCACGCCGAACGAATCGCCGGTTGCGCTGCAACTGGGCGGCAGCGAGCGCGACGATCTCGCGCGCGCGGCGAAGCTCGGCGAGCAGTGGGGCTACGACGAAATCAACCTGAATTGCGGATGCCCGTCCGAGCGCGTGCAGCGCGGCGCGTTCGGCGCGTGCCTGATGAACGAGCCGCAGCTCGTCGCCGATTGCGTGAAGGCGATGCGCGATGCGGTGTCGGTGCCGGTCACGGTCAAGCATCGGATCGGTGTCGACGCGGTCGAAGACTACGCATTCGTGCGCGACTTCGTCGGCACGGTGGCCGAGGCTGGCTGCGAAACGTTCGTCGTGCATGCGCGCAATGCGATCCTGAAGGGGCTGTCGCCGAAGGAGAACCGCGAGATTCCGCCGCTCAAGTACGACTATGCGTATCAGCTGAAGCGCGACTTCCCGTCGCTCGAGATCGTCATCAACGGCGGCATCACGACGCTCGACGAGGTTGCGCAGCATCTCGAGCATGTCGACGGCGTGATGCTCGGCCGCGAGGCGTATCACAACCCGTACGTGCTCGCGGAGGTTGATACGCGCTTCTACGGATCGACCGCAGCGGTGCCGACGCGCGAAGAGGCCGAGGCGAAGCTGATCGAATACTGCGCGGCCGAACTGAAGCGCGGCACCTACCTCGGCGCGATCGTGCGGCACGCGCTCGGGCTGTATCGCGGCATGCCCGGCGCACGCGGTTGGCGTCGTGTGCTGTCCGACAACAAGAAGCTTGCGCGTGCGGATCTGGCCGTGTTCGACGAGGCGCGCGCGCATCTGAACGAGGCCGAAGAAGTTTTTGAAAAAAAAGCTTTGCAAGATTCAAAAGTGTTCGTATAATCTTGTTCTTCGCTGCTGAAACACAAAAGCAGCGAAGAACAAAAAGCAGTAACAGTGGTGGCTGTAGCTCAGTTGGTAGAGTCCAGGATTGTGATTCCTGTCGTCGTGGGTTCGAGTCCCATCAGCCACCCCAAAATTCTCAAGTAAAACAGGCGCTTAGGTGCCTGTTTTGCTTTTTGTGATATGAAATTCGGAACGGAAAACTGAATTTCGTAACGAAGCCCGCACACTGTGCGGGCTTTTTGCGTTTGAATCGCTGGTGCGATCGGGATGAGCCCGGCGCGCAATCGACGGCTTGGAGAATGACCTTGAAGAAGAAAAAAAATTATAGGAACACGAGGTTTGGTGTCGACGTGCTGCGAACTGCGATGGAGAAGGTCAAGGTTCTCGCCGCAAGTTCATCCTCCGACCTGACTCATTCCAACTTCAAGTTGGAACTTCAGGATGCGACGTGGACCTACGACGATGCCGAAGAGTTTTTCGGTGACTTTCGAACGTCCACAGGCTTCGCCTGGTGCTCAATCTATGGCGGATCGTACGACGTGGACGTCGTGCAGAGATCGAATTACGCCGAGGTTTTGGTTAAGGCTCCGACAAAATCCGAAATCGAAGCCGTATTCGACGTATTCGAAAGCAACGCCGCTAAGTCAGCGCTTCCGGTCGCTCCGGAGCCCGTTGACGTTGCTCCTATAGTGTTTATCGGACACGGCCGTAGCGCTGCTTGGCGCGATCTGAAGGACCATCTTCACGATAAGCACGGTATACAGATCGAGGCATATGAGACCGGTGCTCGGGCGGGACATACGATTCGCGATATTTTGGAAGAGATGGTCGAGAAAAGCTCGTTCGCGATTCTCGTCATGACGGCGGAGGATGAGCAGGCAGACGGTCAAATGAGGGCCCGCCAGAATGTCATTCACGAGGCTGGCTTGTTTCAAGGCCGGCTGGGCTTTCCTCGCGCCATTCTCCTGTTGGAAGAAGGTGTCGAAGAATTCTCGAATGTACAAGGGGTGCAGTACATTCGATTTTCCAAGAACAACATTAAAGAGACATTCGGCGAGGTTCTCGCAACCCTACGCCGGGAATTTTCGACGTGATTCGTTTAGGTTGAGGTGACGGCCAGAGGGACTCGCTAGCGCGAATGATCATTCCGTCGCACTAGCGGCCTTAACTTTCCGTCTATCGTAGTGCCGATGCGTTGTGCCCGGATTCGAGTGTGCCGCGAAATCGTATGCATCGGAATCGCGATTCGTGAGCTTCGTCGTAATTGCCGCGGGACGGATGTCCTGTAACGAGAAGTAGTCGGCGTGCTTCGTGAGCATTAGTTCCATCCCACCTTTGACCGGCCGGTTGATTCTGTTCGCGATTCGCTGTGCCGCCTCGCGCATCTTCTTGACCTCGAACTCCTTCGCGATCTCGGCGTCGTACGCGCCGATGTAGGCGTACATCGCGTCCTGCCACACCGACGCCCATCCGCTTTTCGAATACATCAGCCCCTTCCGATTCGGGAAGAGAAGCAGGCTGTCGGTTTTCCGGCCCCGCTTCGCTCGCTCGACCACGGCGCGCAGACGCGGCGACCAATGCCTGAGCTTCACGGTCTGGGCTTCCCCCTTTTTTCGTTTCGCGCCGACGACAAGGACACCGGCGTCCGACAATCCGGACGTGTGGTACGGGCGCACCTCGGCTGCACGAAACCCCGTGAGTTACGTGAACATCGCAGCGAGGCCCATCGTGCGATATGCCTGGTCCTGTCGAAGCGCCCACAGATAGAAGCGCAGCACCTGGTGCCGTTCGATCGCCCGCACGTCCTTCTCGGCCTTGTTCTGCATCATGCCGACAAGCGGGTTTGCCTTGTTGAGCCCCCAGCGGATCCAGTTATTGCACATCGTCGACATAAGCGCCATGTCCTTATTGGCGCCGATCGGCGCGCCGGCCTTCGCGCGCGCGTCTAGATACTGGTAACCGTGGATGGTTTCGAGCCGCTGTGGCGCCATACGGCCGAAGAAGCGAGTCAGACGATCGTAGGCGGAGTTTCGGACAGCTTTGCCATCACGCGACTGGTCGCGGAAGTGATCGGGATCAACCTCATCGCGAAACCGCTCTATGGCTTGACCGACCGATCCCGCCACGATTGTGCCTTCTTGAATGTCCAGTGCGCGACGTTTTGCCGTGCGCTCGGCGACGGCAAGGCCTGTGCGATCACCGCGTGGAGCGGAGGCAAGCGTTTCGGATCGACCGTCTGGGTACTTGTACCAGTAAGAGACCTTCCTGGCACCGGTTCGCTTGTACAGTCGATCAACACCCGTCGATTCATTTTTAGCAAAAGGCTTGGAGGTTCGGGCCGGCATCGTATCTTGAGGTTTTCGTTTCCGTGGTGAGGCCGAGCTTTCGGTCGCGATATGCGCGCGCAACCTTCGGCAGGCCCGATTTGTCGACGACGAAGCGCCAGTGATTCTGTTCGAGCCAGCGTGTCATGGAGGCGCGCTGGTTCGGTTTGCAGCCGACGAGGTCGGCCAGCTCGTGGGCGGTGAGGTAGTCGCTCATGCTACGATCCCCATGTCTCAAAAACGCGATTAACCAATGCTGAAGAAATTTGTAATGCGCGGGTACGAGATGAATTGCGAGCCGCGCGTGACGGAGGACGGCAAGTACGCCGCCCAGGTCGAGGTAACGAAATTGGGGTACAGCCGGGAAGCAGCGTTTCGCCAGCTTGGCGAGTTCGCCACAGAGGCTGAGGCGGTCGAGTACGCGAAGAACAGAGGTGGCCTCGCAAAATCGGACAGCCAGATAAGTGGAACGGCCGGGGCCTGAGCCAGCGATAATGCCGGCAAAGGAACCGAGGAAATGACGAAGAGAACCCGACGCACGCACTCAGC
>NZ_CADFEO010000038.1:0-21358 GCF_902833075.1 Burkholderia sp. BCC0405 | reverse complement strand
TCCGTAAACCGGCTCTTCTTCATGACTTCCTTTTCTCCGTTGGAAGCCATTCTCTCAAGTTTCAACTGGTCCGAAAATTCCAGGGCAGGTCAGCCTGGTGTGGCATCGCCAATCGTCCGATTGCCGATTATCGGGCGTCGTTCATCGGCGTCTCGAGCTCATCCTCGGGCAAAAGTCACCATTGCAATTCTGTGCCTGTCGAGCATGTTTCGCGGCTTCCGTCGCCACATGAGCCGTCAGCTCGATCCGGGCACCGGGTCACGTCTATCGGACGTTCTGGCGTGTTCTTGCCGCGAGCGTTGGACCACTGTTGGCCATCGAGCGCGTGAAGTCGGACCGCGCACGGGATGGCATCGCGTAGCCATCCCAAGTTGTTTGTGTCTTAATTCGCTGCATCTTCGCTCAGGTCGATTCACGCGCAGAAGCGCGCGTGCAGCCCGCCGGATGGAAAAGATCGGTGTGTAGCCTGAACCAGACGTCCGCGAGTTCATCAACGGGATAACATCAGAAATCCGCGCTGTTCCTTTTGACGAGCACGGACTGCCTATCGTGCAACACATAGATTTCGTCGGCGAGTGCACAGGCAGTGCCGCCAAAGCAGTCTCGTCCTTCGCCCATTAACGCGACGTGCGTGCCGCCGGCGTCGACGCCGGTCGATCGCTACCCGGATCCCGGGGTGCGGAGCCATCGCCCGGTGGAAACCGGTGGATCGAGTTCCGGCCTTGATCTCGGGTTAGCACGACCAACGCTGGGTTGCGAGCGGAAGATGTCGAAGACCGGACGTCGAAAGTCAGCGTTCCGGCGTCGTCGGATGGATGCGGGGCGGAGAACGCGCCGGCGTCGAATCCTCCGCAGGTATTGGCGTTCAGCTGCACGAGGCTGGCATCGTATGGGCAAGCGGGCTGTCGTACACATGCCGCGGATTCGTTGCGATAGGCCGACCAGATACCGAGGTTGGTCGGCTTCAGCCGATCATATGCGGCGAGCACGGCGGCTACCGCCGGGCGCCCTGGAGCGTGGTTGTCAACCAGGGCCTGCTGTTCGGATCGTGGCAATCATGCTCGCGCGACCGGGGAGCGACAGATCGTCGGCACGTGCGGTCAAAGCCATGAAGGCCGTCACAAGGGCGGGCAGGCGCAGAAGGATCCGAACCGTAGGCGGGCAGTTGCCCCGCGATGGTATCGCGTCTGTCACCGAGGTCGGCAAAGGCCGGGCCGCCCCCTGACCTCTCGTCGGCAGTCTTGACCAGAAGGCCCGATGCAGTTACTGGAAAACGCCCGAAAGCTCAGTCATGTATATCGCCTGCTCGTCGAGCCAGACAACCCATGAATTAGGAAGCGACGTCTCAAAAAACATCGGAGAGGGTCAATGAAACCGCCCGGCACGAAATTTGCGGAAATTTTTCGTTTACCCGCTTGGCAGAGTTCGCAAGAGGTCGTATGATGGCGGTCTTTCGTTTTCAGCGTAGATGCAGATCGACGTTGAGGGCGGAGTCTGACGAAGATGTGGCATTGATCGGTAGTACCCATGCTTGCCTTAGCCGGGCAAGGACGGGAGGTCGGTGGTCAAGCAGGCGTCGGGGAGAGAGTGAAAATAATCTTCCGGATGTGCTTGACAGAAGTGCGATGCACCCCCATAATCGTCAGTTCTCTACGGAGGGGTGCCCGAGTGGCTAAAGGGGGCAGACTGTAAATCTGTTGGCTTACGCCTACGTTGGTTCGAATCCAACCTCCTCCACCAAGATATCAGCGCAGTGAGCGGTAAGGAATCGTTTGTGGCCCGTGCGGGTGTAGCTCAATGGTAGAGCAGAAGCCTTCCAAGCTTACGACGAGGGTTCGATTCCCTTCACCCGCTCCAGACCGCGAAGTTGAAGCTTAAAGCGCCCATGTGGCTCAGTGGTAGAGCACTCCCTTGGTAAGGGAGAGGTCGGCAGTTCGATCCTGCCCATGGGCACCAGCAGTAAAAAGTCAGTGTCTTGTTTGCGCGCGGCGCAACATGTGAAATTCCTTTTGGGAGTTGAAAATGGCCAAGGAAAAGTTTGAGCGGACCAAGCCGCACGTGAACGTTGGTACGATTGGTCACGTTGACCACGGCAAGACGACGCTGACGGCAGCGATCACGACGGTTCTGACGAAGAAGTTCGGCGGCGAAGCGAAGGCATACGACCAGATCGACGCGGCACCGGAAGAAAAGGCGCGCGGCATCACGATCAACACGGCACACGTCGAGTACGAAACGGCTAACCGCCACTACGCACACGTCGACTGCCCGGGCCACGCTGACTATGTGAAGAACATGATCACGGGCGCAGCGCAGATGGACGGCGCGATCCTGGTTTGCTCGGCAGCAGACGGCCCGATGCCGCAAACGCGTGAGCACATCCTGCTGGCGCGTCAGGTTGGCGTTCCGTACATCATCGTGTTCCTGAACAAGTGCGACATGGTGGACGACGCTGAGCTGCTGGAGCTGGTCGAGATGGAAGTTCGCGAACTTCTGTCGAAGTACGACTTCCCGGGCGACGACACGCCGATCGTGAAGGGTTCGGCCAAGCTGGCGCTGGAAGGCGACACGGGCGAGCTGGGCGAAGTGGCGATCATGAACCTGGCCGACGCGCTGGACACGTACATCCCGACGCCGGAGCGTGCAGTTGACGGCGCGTTCCTGATGCCGGTGGAAGACGTGTTCTCGATCTCGGGCCGTGGTACGGTTGTGACGGGTCGTGTCGAGCGCGGCATCGTGAAGGTCGGCGAAGAAATCGAAATCGTCGGTATCAAGCCGACGGTGAAGACGACCTGCACGGGCGTTGAAATGTTCCGCAAGCTGCTGGACCAAGGTCAAGCAGGCGACAACGTTGGTATCCTGCTGCGCGGCACGAAGCGTGAAGACGTGGAGCGTGGCCAGGTTCTGGCGAAGCCGGGTTCGATCACGCCGCACACGCACTTCACGGCTGAAGTGTACGTGCTGAGCAAGGACGAAGGCGGCCGTCACACGCCGTTCTTCAACAACTACCGTCCGCAGTTCTACTTCCGTACGACGGACGTGACGGGCTCGATCGAGCTGCCGAAGGACAAGGAAATGGTGATGCCGGGCGACAACGTGTCGATCACGGTGAAGCTGATTGCTCCGATCGCGATGGAAGAAGGTCTGCGCTTCGCAATCCGCGAAGGCGGCCGTACGGTCGGCGCCGGCGTCGTCGCCAAGATCATCGAGTAAGCCAGTTATTCGTTGATCGACAGTTTTGGGGCTGGTAGTAGCCAGCCCCAACATGGTTTAGGGGTATAGCTCAACTGGCAGAGCGTCGGTCTCCAAAACCGAAGGTTGGGGGTTCGATTCCCTCTGCCCCTGCCAAAAAATAGCCACGTGTCCTACGTGGCATTTGTTTTAAGGTGTTATGGCGAATCCATCCGTCGAAACTGTAAATACCTCCGGCGATAAGCTGATGCTGGCCCTGGGCGTATTGCTGGTGTTGGCCGGATTCGTGGGCTTCTTCTGGCTGGCCAATCAGCAGTGGTATGTCCGCGGTGCCGCGTTGGCGGTAGGTATCATCGCCGGCGTGGCCGTCGGGCTGATGTCCGCACCTGGCAAGAGCCTCATCGCTTTTGCCAAGGATTCGTACAAGGAAGTCCGGAAGGTCGTTTGGCCCACCCGCAAGGAAGCAACGCAAACCACACTCGTCGTGTTCGGTTTCGTGCTCGTGATGGCGATTTTCCTCTGGTTGAGTGACAAATCGATCGAATGGGTGATTTTCTCGGCGATTCTGGGTTGGAAATGATATGAGCGATACTCCGGCATCCCCGAGCGGAAAGCGTTGGTACGTCGTGCACGCCTACTCCGGTATGGAGAAGAGCGTGCAACGTGCGCTTCAGGAGCGCATTGAACGTGCTGGCATGCAGGACAAATTCGGTCAGATCCTGGTTCCGACCGAAGAAGTGGTCGAAGTCAAAGGCGGCCACAAGGCAGTAACCGAGCGTCGTTTCTTCCCAGGCTATGTGCTGGTTGAGATGGAAATGACGGATGAAACGTGGCACCTCGTGAAGAACACCGCGAAGGTCACCGGTTTCGTCGGCGGTGCGCGCAACCGCCCGACCCCGATTTCCCCGAAGGAAGTCGAGAAGATCATGTCGCAGATGCAGGAAGGCGTTGAAAAACCGCGCCCGAAGACCCTGTTCGAAGTCGGCGAGATGGTGCGTGTCAAGGAAGGTCCGTTCACCGACTTCAATGGCACCGTCGAAGAAGTCAACTACGAAAAATCGCGCGTGCGTGTGTCGGTCACCATCTTTGGCCGATCCACCCCGGTCGAACTCGAGTTCGGCCAGGTCGAAAAAGTTTGATCCCGATTCGGTGGGCAGCCTTGGCTGCCCACCTTCGCGCTTACGGCCCGCGTCATGGCCGTTGAGGAGCGTCAGTAGCCAGTGGCGAAAGCGCGTTATTACTCACCGAACGCCTTCTCCGGCGTTCCAATGAGGTTCACAAATGGCAAAGAAGATTATCGGCTTTATCAAGCTGCAGATCCCTGCAGGTAAAGCCAACCCGTCGCCGCCGGTCGGTCCGGCACTGGGCCAGCGCGGCCTGAACATCATGGAGTTCTGCAAGGCGTTCAACGCGCAGACTCAAGGCATGGAGCCGGGTCTGCCGGTGCCGGTGGTCATCACGGCATTTGCTGACAAGAGCTTCACGTTCGTGATGAAGACGCCGCCGGCGACCGTCCTGATCAAGAAGGCGGCGAAGGTGGACAAGGGCTCGAGCAAGCCGCACACCGACAAGGTCGGTTCGATCACGCGCGCTCAAGCTGAAGAAATCGCGAAGACCAAGATGCCGGACCTTACGGCAGCTGATCTGGACGCAGCCGTTCGCACCATCGCTGGTAGCGCACGCTCGATGGGCATCACTGTGGAGGGCGTGTAAATGGCTAAGATCTCCAAGCGCCGTCAGGCATTCGCTGCCAAGGTTGATCGGCAGAAGCTGTACGCGATCGAAGACGCACTGAGCCTCGTGAAGGAATGCGCGAGCGCGAAGTTCGACGAGTCGATCGACGTCGCAGTCCAGCTCGGCATCGATGCGAAGAAGTCGGACCAGGTCGTTCGTGGTTCGGTCGTTCTGCCGGCAGGTACGGGCAAGTCGGTTCGCGTTGCCGTGTTCGCGCAAGGCGAGAAGGCTGAGCAAGCGCGCGCAGCAGGCGCCGAAATCGTCGGTATGGAAGACCTGGCAGAGCAGATCAAGGCTGGCCAGATGGACTTCGACATCGTGATCGCTTCGCCGGACACGATGCGTATCGTCGGTACGCTCGGTCAGATCCTCGGCCCGCGCGGCCTGATGCCGAACCCGAAGGTCGGTACGGTCACGCCGGACGTTGCAACCGCCGTCAAGAACGCGAAGGCTGGTCAGGTGCAATTCCGTGTCGACAAGGCCGGTATCATCCACGCGACCATCGGCCGTGCATCGTTCGAGCCGACCGCACTGCGTTCGAACCTGTCGGCGCTGATCGAAGCGCTGCAGAAGGCAAAGCCGGCAACGAGCAAGGGCGTCTACCTGCGCAAGATCGCACTGTCGAGCACGATGGGCGTCGGCGTGCGTGTCGACCAGGCTACGCTGGCAGCACAGTAAGCAAGTATTCAGGCCGCTTCGTTCGCGAAGCGGCCCTCATGGGCTTTGGGCGGTTGTTCGTGCAGCAGGGCGGGCAACCGGTTATCAAAGACCGTTGGTGGGGCGCAGCAGTCAGGTGATCCCTTAATTCAAGCCAACGCAGATGGCGAACCCGAAAAAGTTTTGCAGTGGTGAAACCGCAGGCCGTGAAGCGATTCCCGGCGTGAGGTGGAAATACTCCTAACGAGGTCGGACGCCGTTGTTGAACGAGGTACGTGAGGTTTCGTGCCGAACGTATCGTTTCTGGAGGCTAACCGTGCCGCTTAATAGAGAAGACAAGCAAGCCGTCGTCGCTGAGGTTTCCGCGCAAGTCGCGAAGGCCCAGACCGTTGTGCTGGCTGAGTATCGTGGAATTGCGGTTGGCGATCTGACCAAGCTGCGCGCGCAAGCGCGTGAGCAACAGGTTTACCTGCGCGTGTTGAAGAACACGCTGGCGCGTCGCGCTGTTGAAGGTACGCCGTTTGCTCCGCTGGCAGAGCAGATGACTGGCCCGTTGATCTACGGCATCTCGGAAGATGCAATTGCTGCTGCTAAGGTCGTCAACGACTTCAGCAAGAGCAATGACAAGTTGGTCATCAAGGCTGGTTCGTTCGATGGCAAGGTGATGGACAAGGCTGGCGTGCAAGCGCTGGCAAGCATCCCGAGCCGCGAAGAACTGCTCTCGAAGCTGCTGTTCGTTATGCAATCGCCTGTTTCGGGCTTCGCGCGCGCTCTGGCCGCGCTGGCCGAGAAGAAGCAAGCGGAAGCTGCGTAATCGAACGTGCATCAGCGTCATTGATCGCTGGCTGTATCCGAATTCAATTTAGGAGTATTTCAAATGGCAATCGCAAAAGAAGACATCCTGGCAGCAGTCGAAGGGATGACCGTTCTGGAACTGAACGAACTGGTCAAGGCATTCGAAGAGAAGTTTGGCGTGTCGGCAGCTGCAGTGGCAGTCGCTGGCCCGGCAGGCGGCGGCGCTGCTGCTGCTGCAGAAGAGAAGACCGAATTCACGGTCGTTCTGGCTGAAGCAGGCAGCAACAAGGTTGCAGTCATCAAGGCAGTTCGCGAACTGACGGGCCTGGGCCTGAAGGAAGCGAAGGACGTCGTTGACGGCGCACCGAAGGCTGTCAAGGAAGGCGTCGACAAGGCTGCTGCTGAAGAAGCCAAGAAGAAGCTGGAAGAAGCTGGCGCGAAGGTCGAAGTCAAGTAAGTTTCGGCGCGCTGTGCGAAGGCTGGCGGTATTTTCACCGCCGGCCTTTTTGTGCTTTGTGGGGACGTTATTCTGGCACTCATTCGGGAGCCCGAATAATCGGCCCCAGAAGCCAAAGAAAACCGCCTGATCGTTGTCATTGATCACGAATGGCGGTTCTCTTTGTCTTCTGAAGCGACTGCAGAAGGCAAGTTTGGTCGGGTAGCGGGCAACACAGGCATCCGCTGCCGTCAGCCAGCGGTTGGTAGCGGCCAACCACCAAGCTTCTCGGCTCGTTCAAGCCGTCGGACGGCCATCGGGTCTCAGTCGGTGAACACTCGGGTTTGAAACGTCCAGGTATTCCGCCTCGATAGCACCCGCCGTGATTCGGAGATCGTATGCAATATTCCTTCACCGAGAAGAAGCGCATTCGCAAGAGTTTCGCGAAGCGCCCCATCGTTCACCAAGTTCCTTTCTTGCTGGCTACCCAGCTTGAATCATTCAGCACGTTTCTGCAAGCCGATGTGCCGGCCACGCAACGCAAGCCTGAAGGTTTGCAGGCCGCGTTCACATCGGTATTTCCCATTGTTTCGCACAACGGTTTCGCACGTCTCGAGTTCGTGAGCTATGCGTTGTCCGCGCCGGCATTCAACATCAAGGAATGCCAGCAGCGTGGCCTGACGTACTGCTCCGCGCTGCGCGCGAAGGTCCGCCTTGTCATCCTCGACAAGGAATCGCCGAACAAGCCGGTCGTCAAGGAAGTGAAAGAGCAGGAAGTGTACATGGGCGAAATTCCGCTCATGACGCCGACGGGCTCGTTCGTCATCAACGGCACCGAGCGTGTCATCGTCTCGCAGCTGCACCGTTCGCCGGGCGTGTTCTTCGAACACGACAAGGGCAAGACGCACAGCTCGGGCAAGCTGCTGTTCTCGGCGCGGATCATTCCGTACCGCGGCTCGTGGCTCGACTTCGAATTCGATCCGAAGGACATCCTGTACTTCCGCGTCGACCGTCGCCGCAAGATGCCGGTCACGATCCTGCTGAAGGCCATCGGCCTCACGCCGGAACAGATCCTCGCGAACTTCTTCGTGTTCGACAACTTCACGCTGATGGACGAAGGTGCGCAACTCGAGTTCGTGCCCGAGCGCCTGCGTGGTGAAGTCGCGCGTTTCGACATCACGGATCGTGATGGCAAGGTCATCGTCCAGAAGGACAAGCGGATCAACGCGAAGCACATTCGCGACCTCGAAGCCGCGAAGACCAAGTTCATCTCGGTGCCGGAAGACTATCTGCTCGGCCGCGTGCTGGCGAAGAACGTCGTCGACGGCGACACCGGCGAAGTGATCGCGAGCGCGAACGACGAAGTCACGGAAAGCGTGCTTGAGAAGCTGCGCGAAGCGGGCATCAAGGACATCCAGACGCTCTACACGAACGACCTGGACCAGGGCCCGTACATTTCGTCGACGCTGCGTGTCGACGAAACGACCGACAAGACGGCCGCGCGCATCGCGATCTACCGCATGATGCGTCCGGGCGAGCCGCCGACCGAAGAAGCGGTCGAGGCACTGTTCAACCGTCTGTTCTACAGCGAAGAAGCGTACGACCTGTCGAAGGTCGGCCGCATGAAGTTCAACCGCCGCGTCGGCCGTGACGAGATCACCGGCCCGATGACGCTGCAGGACGACGACATCCTCGCGACGATCAAGATCCTCGTCGAGTTGCGCAACGGCAAGGGCGAAGTGGACGACATCGACCACCTCGGCAACCGTCGCGTGCGTTGCGTCGGCGAACTGGCGGAAAACCAGTTCCGCGCAGGTCTCGTGCGTGTCGAGCGCGCGGTCAAGGAACGCCTCGGCCAGGCCGAAAGCGAAAACCTGATGCCGCACGACCTGATCAACTCGAAGCCGATTTCGTCGGCGATCCGCGAGTTCTTCGGTTCGTCGCAGCTGTCGCAGTTCATGGACCAGACCAACCCGCTGTCGGAAATCACGCACAAGCGCCGTGTTTCCGCACTGGGCCCGGGCGGTCTGACGCGCGAGCGCGCAGGCTTTGAAGTCCGCGACGTGCATCCGACCCACTATGGCCGCGTGTGCCCGATCGAAACGCCGGAAGGTCCGAACATCGGTCTGATCAACTCGCTCGCACTGTATGCGCACCTGAACGAGTACGGCTTCCTCGAGACGCCGTACCGCAAGGTCGTGGACAGCAAGGTGACCGACCAGATCGATTACCTGTCGGCGATCGAAGAAGGCCGCTACATGATCGCTCAGGCGAACGCCGCGATCGACGAGAACGGCCAGCTGATCGACGAACTCGTGTCGTCGCGTGAAGCCGGCGAAACGATGATGGTCACGCCGGACCGTATCCAGTACATGGACGTCGCGCCGTCGCAGATCGTATCGGTGGCAGCTTCGCTGATTCCGTTCCTCGAGCACGATGACGCGAACCGTGCACTGATGGGTTCGAACATGCAGCGTCAGGCCGTGCCGTGTCTGCGTCCGGAAAAGCCGGTCGTCGGTACGGGCATCGAGCGCACCTGCGCGGTCGACTCGGGTACGACGGTTCAGGCGTTCCGCGGCGGCGTTGTCGACTATGTCGACGCAGGCCGTATCGTGATTCGTGTGAACGACGACGAAGCAGTCGCAGGTGAAGTCGGTGTCGACATCTACAACCTGATCAAGTACACGCGCTCGAACCAGAACACGAACATCAACCAGCGTCCGATCGTGAAGATGGGCGACAAGGTCTCGCGCGGCGACGTGCTGGCCGACGGCGCCTCGACCGACCTGGGCGAGCTCGCGCTCGGCCAGAACATGCTGATCGCGTTCATGCCGTGGAACGGCTACAACTTCGAAGACTCGATCCTGATCTCGGAGAAGGTCGTGGCCGACGATCGTTACACGTCGATCCACATCGAAGAGCTGAACGTCGTTGCACGCGACACGAAGCTCGGGCCGGAAGAAATCACGCGCGACATCTCGAACCTGGCGGAAGTCCAGCTCGGCCGTCTCGACGAATCGGGCATCGTGTACATCGGTGCTGAAGTCGAAGCAGGCGACGTGCTGGTCGGCAAGGTCACGCCGAAGGGCGAGACCCAGCTGACGCCGGAAGAGAAGCTGCTGCGTGCGATCTTTGGCGAGAAGGCTTCGGACGTGAAGGACACGTCGCTGCGCGTGCCGTCGGGCATGAGCGGCACCGTGATCGACGTCCAGGTGTTCACGCGCGAAGGCATCCAGCGCGACAAGCGTGCGCAACAGATCATCGACGACGAACTGAAGCGCTACCGTCTCGACCTGAACGACCAGCTGCGCATCGTGGAAGGCGACGCGTTCCAGCGTCTCGCACGCATGCTCGTGGGCAAGGTCGCGAACGGCGGTCCGAAGAAGCTCGCGAAGGGCACGAAGATCGACCAGGCTTACCTGGAAGACCTCGATCACTACCACTGGTTCGACATCCGCCTCGCGGACGACGAGGCAGCGGCGCAGCTCGAAGCGATCAAGAACTCGATCGAAGAAAAGCGTCACCAGTTCGACCTCGCGTTCGAAGAGAAGCGCAAGAAGCTCACGCAAGGAGACGAACTGCCGCCGGGCGTGCTGAAGATGGTCAAGGTGTACCTCGCGGTCAAGCGTCGCCTGCAGCCTGGCGACAAGATGGCAGGCCGTCACGGTAACAAGGGTGTCGTGTCGAAGATCGTCCCGATCGAAGACATGCCGTACATGGCCGACGGCCGTCCGGCAGACGTCGTGCTGAACCCGCTGGGCGTTCCGTCGCGGATGAACGTGGGTCAGGTTCTGGAAGTGCATCTCGGCTGGGCCGCGAAGGGCCTCGGCTGGCGTATCGGCGAAATGCTGCAGCGTCAGGCGAAGATCGAGGAACTGCGTGTGTTCCTGACGAAGATCTACAACGACTCGGGCCGCAAGGAAGACCTCGAAAGCTTCACCGACGAAGAGATCCTCGAACTCGCGAAGAACCTGCGCGAAGGCGTGCCGTTCGCCACGCCGGTGTTCGACGGTGCGACCGAGGAAGAAATGGGCAAGATGCTCGACCTCGCGTTCCCGGACGACATCGCTGAACAGCTCGGCATGAACCCGTCGAAGAACCAGGTCCGTCTGTACGACGGCCGCACGGGTGAAATGTTCGAACGTCGCGTGACGCTTGGCTACATGCACTACCTGAAGCTGCACCACTTGGTCGACGACAAGATGCACGCGCGTTCGACCGGCCCGTACTCGCTCGTCACGCAGCAGCCGCTGGGTGGTAAGGCGCAGTTCGGTGGCCAGCGTTTCGGTGAAATGGAAGTGTGGGCACTCGAAGCGTACGGCGCGTCCTACGTGCTGCAGGAAATGCTGACGGTGAAGTCGGACGACGTGACCGGCCGGACGAAGGTGTACGAAAACCTCGTCAAGGGCGATCACGTGATCGATGCAGGCATGCCGGAATCCTTCAACGTGCTCGTGAAGGAAATCCGCTCGCTCGGTATCGATATCGATCTCGACCGCAATTAATCGGACTACGGAGAGAAAGCAATGAAAGCTCTGCTCGATCTATTCAAGCAAGTCCAACAGGAAGAAGTTTTCGACGCGATCAAGATCGGTCTGGCTTCGCCTGACAAGATCCGTTCGTGGTCGTTCGGCGAAGTGAAGAAGCCGGAGACCATCAACTACCGTACGTTCAAGCCGGAACGCGATGGTCTCTTCTGCGCGAAGATCTTCGGGCCGATCAAGGACTACGAGTGCCTGTGCGGCAAGTACAAGCGTCTGAAGCACCGCGGCGTGATCTGCGAGAAGTGCGGCGTCGAAGTGACGCTGGCGAAGGTGCGTCGTGAGCGGATGGGCCACATCGAACTGGCCTCGCCGGTCGCGCACATCTGGTTCCTGAAGTCGCTGCCGTCGCGTCTGGGCATGGTGCTCGACATGACGCTGCGCGACATCGAACGCGTGCTGTACTTCGAAGCGTACGTGGTGATCGAACCGGGCATGACGCCGCTGAAGGCGCGGCAGATCATGACCGAAGAGGATTACTACAACAAGGTCGAGGAATACGGCGACGAATTCCGTGCCGAGATGGGCGCGGAAGGCGTGCGTGAGCTGCTGCGCGCGATCAACATCGACGAGCAGGTCGAGACGCTGCGCACCGAGCTGAAGAACACCGGCTCGGAAGCGAAGATCAAGAAGTACGCGAAGCGCCTGAAGGTCCTCGAGGCATTCCAGCGCTCGGGCATCAAGCCCGAGTGGATGATCCTCGAAGTGCTGCCGGTGCTGCCGCCGGAACTGCGTCCGCTCGTGCCGCTGGATGGCGGCCGTTTCGCGACGTCGGACCTGAACGACCTGTATCGCCGCGTGATCAACCGTAACAACCGGTTGAAGCGTCTGCTCGAGCTGAAGGCGCCTGAAATCATCGTCCGCAACGAAAAGCGGATGCTGCAGGAAGCCGTCGACTCGCTGCTCGACAACGGTCGTCGCGGCAAGGCGATGACGGGCGCGAACAAGCGTCCGCTGAAGTCGCTCGCCGACATGATCAAGGGCAAGGGCGGTCGTTTCCGTCAGAACCTGCTGGGCAAGCGCGTCGACTACTCGGGCCGTTCGGTCATCGTGGTCGGCCCGACGCTGAAGCTGCACCAGTGCGGTCTGCCGAAGCTGATGGCGCTCGAGCTGTTCAAGCCGTTCATCTTCAACAAGCTGGAAGTGATGGGCGTTGCGACGACCATCAAGGCTGCGAAGAAGGAAGTCGAGAACCAGACGCCGGTGGTGTGGGACATCCTCGAAGAGGTGATCCGCGAGCACCCGGTGATGCTGAACCGTGCGCCGACGCTGCACCGTCTCGGTATCCAGGCGTTCGAGCCGGTGCTGATCGAAGGCAAGGCAATTCAGCTGCACCCGCTCGTCTGCGCGGCGTTCAACGCCGACTTCGACGGTGACCAGATGGCCGTTCACGTGCCGCTGTCGCTCGAAGCGCAGATGGAAGCGCGTACGCTGATGCTGGCGTCGAACAACGTGCTGTTCCCGGCCAACGGCGATCCGTCGATCGTGCCGTCCCAGGATATCGTGCTGGGTCTGTACTACGCGACCCGCGAAGCGGTCAACGCCAAGGGCGAGGGCCTGTCGTTCACGGGCGTGTCGGAAGTGATCCGCGCGTACGAGAACAAGGAAGTCGAGCTCGCGTCGCGCGTCAACGTGCGGATCACCGAAATGGTCCACAACGAGGACAAGTCGGAAGGCGCACCGCCGTTCGTGCCGAAGATCACGCTGTACGCGACGACCGTCGGTCGCGCGATCCTGTCGGAGATCCTGCCGCACGGCCTGCCGTTCTCGGTGCTGAACAAGCCGCTGAAGAAGAAGGAAATCTCGCGCCTGATCAACACGGCGTTCCGCAAGTGCGGTCTGCGCGCGACGGTGGTGTTTGCCGACCAGCTGATGCAGTCGGGTTTCCGTCTCGCGACGCGTGCCGGCATCTCGATCTGCGTCGACGACATGCTCGTGCCGCCGCAGAAGGAAACGATCGTTGGCGACGCCGCGAAGAAGGTGAAGGAGTACGACCGTCAGTACATGTCGGGTCTCGTCACCGCTCAGGAACGCTACAACAACGTGGTCGACATCTGGTCGGCAACGTCGGAAGCGGTCGGCAAGGCGATGATGGAGCAGCTGTCGACGGAGCCGGTGACGGACCGCGACGGCAAGGAAACGCGCCAGGAATCGTTCAACTCGATCTACATGATGGCCGACTCGGGCGCCCGGGGTTCGGCGGTTCAGATTCGTCAGCTGGCCGGTATGCGCGGCCTGATGGCGAAGCCGGACGGCTCGATTATCGAGACGCCGATTACCGCGAACTTCCGCGAAGGTCTGAACGTGTTGCAGTACTTCATCTCGACCCACGGTGCACGTAAGGGTCTGGCTGATACGGCACTGAAGACCGCGAACTCGGGTTACCTGACGCGTCGTCTCGTCGACGTCACGCAGGATCTGGTCGTGGTGGAAGACGATTGCGGCACGTCGAACGGCGTGGCGATGAAGGCACTCGTCGAAGGCGGTGAAGTCGTCGAAGCGCTGCGTGACCGTATCCTCGGCCGCGTTGCGGTGGCGGACGTCGTGAACCCGGAAACGCAGGAAACGGTGTACGAATCGGGCACGCTGCTCGACGAAACGGCGGTCGAGGAAATCGAACGCCTCGGCATCGACGAAGTGCGCGTGCGCACGCCGCTGACCTGCGAAACGCGTTACGGCCTGTGCGCAGCCTGCTACGGCCGCGACCTCGGCCGCGGCTCGCTCGTGAACGTCGGCGAAGCAGTCGGCGTGATCGCGGCGCAGTCGATCGGTGAACCGGGCACGCAGCTGACGATGCGTACGTTCCACATCGGTGGTGCGGCATCGCGTGCGGCAGTGGCTTCGTCGGTCGAAGCGAAGAGCAACGGTATCGTGCGCTTCACGGCGACGATGCGCTACGTGACGAACGCGAAGGGCGAGCAGATCGTCATCTCCCGTTCGGGCGAAGCGATGATCACCGACGATTTCGGCCGCGAGCGCGAGCGTCACAAAGTGCCGTACGGCGCGACGCTGCTGCAGCTCGACGGCGCGACGATCAAGGCAGGCACGCAGCTCGCCACGTGGGATCCGCTGACGCGTCCGATCATCACCGAGTACGGTGGTACGGTGAAGTTCGAGAACGTCGAGGAAGGCGTGACCGTCGCGAAGCAGATCGACGACGTGACCGGCCTGTCGACGCTGGTCGTGATCGACGTGAAGCGTCGTGGCTCGCAAGCTTCGAAGAGCGTGCGTCCGCAGGTCAAGCTGCTCGACGCGAACGGCGAGGAAGTGAAGATTCCGGGCACGGAGCACGCAGTGCAGATCGGCTTCCAGGTCGGCGCACTGATCACCGTGAAGGATGGCCAGCAGGTGCAGGTCGGTGAAGTGCTCGCACGTATCCCGACGGAAGCGCAGAAGACGCGTGACATTACCGGCGGTCTGCCGCGGGTGGCGGAACTGTTCGAAGCGCGTTCGCCGAAGGATGCCGGCATTCTCGCGGAAGTCACCGGTACGACGTCGTTCGGCAAGGACACGAAGGGCAAGCAGCGTCTCGTCATCACGGACCTCGAGGGCAACCAGCACGAGTTCCTGATCGCGAAGGAAAAGCAGGTTCTGGTTCACGATGCCCAGGTCGTCAACAAGGGCGAAATGATCGTGGACGGTCCGGCCGATCCGCACGACATCCTGCGTCTGCAGGGTATCGAGGCGCTGTCGCGCTACATCGTTGACGAAGTGCAGGACGTGTATCGTCTGCAGGGCGTGAAGATCAACGACAAGCACATCGAGGTGATCGTTCGCCAGATGCTGCGTCGTGTGCAGATCACCGACAACGGTGATACGCGCTTCATCCCGGGTGAACAGGTCGAGCGTTCCGACATGCTGGACGAGAACGATCGCATGATCGCCGAGGACAAGCGTCCGGCTACGTACGAAAACGTGCTGCTGGGTATCACGAAGGCATCGCTGTCGACCGACTCGTTCATCTCCGCGGCATCGTTCCAGGAAACGACCCGCGTGCTGACCGAAGCGGCGATCATGGGCAAGCGCGACGATCTGCGTGGCCTGAAGGAAAACGTGATCGTCGGCCGTCTGATTCCGGCCGGTACGGGTCTCGCGTTCCACAAGGCACGCAAGGCGAAGGAATCGTCGGATCGCGAGCGTTTCGACCAGATCGCAGCGGAAGAGGCATTCGACTTCGGCACGCCGAGCGCGCCTGCCGCGGAAGAGCCGCAACAGCACCCGGCAGCCGAGTAAGCGCGGGCGGCGCGAGCCGCCCCGCCTCGCTGTCATCGAAGCCGCCCGGTTTTGCCGGGCGGTTTTTTTTATCCGTCGTTCGCGCGCATGACGCGCTTGCTCATCGCCGGCCCCGGCTGCTTGCGAGCGGTGTGCCACGTCGCTTTACATCGTGATCGCTTGCGGCCCCGTCGCGGCAGGCCCGTCATGCACGCGAACGAACCCTGTCCGATTGGCCAACATTGCACGATTCGCCACGCGTCATGCGAGCGGGTTGTTAAACTTGCGGTCATCGTCCTGCCGTCCTCGTTCTCATCATTCATGTCCCGCGCCCTCGAAATCCTCGACGAAGTCTTTGGTTATTCCGCCTTTCGCGGCCAGCAGGGCGAGATCGTCGAACACGTCGCCGGCGGCGGCGATTGTCTCGTGCTGATGCCGACCGGCGGCGGCAAGTCGCTGTGCTACCAGATCCCGGCGCTGCTGCGGCGCGAAGCCGGGCAGGGCGCCGGCATCGTCGTGTCGCCGCTGATCGCGCTGATGCAGGACCAGGTCGCCGCGCTGCGCGAAGTCGGCGTGCGCGCGGCCTATCTGAATTCGACGCTGTCGGGCGCCGAGGCCGCGGCGACCGAGCGCGCGCTGCGCGAAGGTGAGATCGACCTGCTGTACGTCGCGCCCGAACGGCTGATGACGGGGCGTTTTCTCGAGTTGCTCGAGCGCGCGAAGATCGGCCTGTTCGCGATCGACGAAGCGCACTGCGTGTCGCAATGGGGGCACGATTTCCGCCCGGAATACATCCAGCTGTCGGTGCTGCACGAGCGGTTCCCGTCGGTGCCGCGCATCGCGCTGACCGCCACGGCCGACGCGATCACGCGCGACGAGATCATCCATCGCCTCGCACTCGACGACGCGCGCGTGTTCATATCGAGCTTCGATCGCCCGAACATCCGCTACCGGATCGTCGAAAAGGACAACGCGCGTTCGCAACTGCTCGACTTCATCCGCGCCGAACACACGAATGCCGACGGCACGACCGATGCGGGCGTCGTCTATTGCCTGTCGCGCCGCAAGGTGGAGGAGACGGCCGAGTGGCTGAAGGCGCAGGGCGTACGCGCGCTGCCGTATCACGCGGGGATGGAGTTCGAGGTGCGGCAGAAGCACCAAGAAATGTTCCAGCGCGAGGAAGGCATCGTGATGTGCGCGACGATCGCGTTCGGCATGGGCATCGACAAGCCGGACGTGCGCTTCGTTGCACACCTGGATCTGCCGAAGAGCGTCGAAGGCTACTACCAGGAAACGGGCCGCGCGGGCCGCGACGGGATGCCCGCGAATGCGTGGATGGCGTACGGCCTCGGCGACGTCGTCCAGCAGCGCAAGATGATCGACGAGTCCGACGCGGACGACGCGCACAAGCGCGTGCAGACGTCGAAGCTCGACGCGCTGCTCGGGCTGTGCGAGACGATCTCGTGCCGCCGCGTGCGGCTGCTGAACTACTTCGGCGAGGCGAGCCAGCCGTGCGGCAACTGCGACACGTGCCTCGAGCCGCCCGATTCGTGGGACGCGACGCGCGAGGCGCAGATGGCGCTTTCATGCGTGTTCCGCGCGCAGCGTGCGAGCGGCTTCAATTTCGGTTCGAGCCACCTGATCGAGATCCTGCGCGGCGGGCGTACCGAGAAAGTGTTGCAGCGCGGCCACGATCAGCTCACGACGTTCGGGATCGGCGCGTCGCTGTCGGAAGCCGAGTGGCGCGCGATTTTCCGGCAGCTCGTCGCGTACGGCTACCTGGCGGTCGACCATGGCGGCTTCGGCGCGCTCATGCTGACCGAGGCCGCGAAGCCCGTGCTGAAGAACGAGGAGAAGGTCACGCTGCGCCGCTACGTGAAGCCGCAGCGCACGCGCCAGTCGTCGAGCCGCAGCGGCACGCGCGTCGATCCGACGGCCGGCATGGGCACGCGCGAGCGCGCACGGTGGGATGCGCTGCGCGCGTGGCGTGCGGAGACAGCTAAAACGGACGGCGTGCCGGCCTACGTGATCTTCCACGACGCGACGCTCGCCGAGATCGCACGCAACGCGCCGGAGACGATCGACGACCTGCGCCATATCCCCGGCATGGGCGTGCGCAAGCTGGAACGCTTCGGCGACGAGATCATCGACGTCGTCGAATCGGCCTGACACAGGCGTCCCGACCCTTCCGGTAAACCACGCGTCCTGCCGGCGAATCACGCAACCCGTTGACTTAGTTGGTATTTCCGGAATATGATGCTGGGTTCCGGTATTCGGTGGGCCGAGTCGCGTTCCAAGGTTCGCACCCGTTTCGCCGGTTCGGAAGTCAACTGTGCGCCGATTCTCGCTTTGCCCGAAATCGATGCGCAGATTTTGTTCAATTTCAGGAATAAACAATGCCAACCATCAACCAACTGGTTCGCAAAGGCCGTCAGTCGGAAACGACGAAGAGCAAGAGCCCGGCCCTGCAGGACTGCCCCCAGCGTCGCGGCGTGTGCACCCGTGTGTACACGACGACGCCGAAGAAGCCGAACTCGGCACTCCGTAAGGTCGCCAAGGTTCGTCTGACGAACGGCTTCGAAGTGATTTCGTACATCGGCGGTGAAGGCCACAACCTGCAGGAACACTCGGTTGTGCTGATCCGCGGCGGCCGTGTGAAGGACTTGCCGGGTGTGCGTTACCACATGGTTCGCGGCTCGCTGGATACCCAGGGCGTCAAGGACCGTAAGCAAGCGCGCTCGAAGTACGGCGCGAAGCGTGCAAAGGCTGCCAAGTAAGCAGTTTTTGATCAGGGATCGCCGCAGGGCGGTCAAGGCGGGAGTGCCGGATTGCCGGTGCTGTCGAGTAAGTGGTCACCCGGCCAAGCTGGTTAGTCGTGAAGATGTGATCGGGTTTGTTGGTGGCCGCGGAGCTGGAACCAGCTCCAACTGAACAAGTAAAGGAAGAATCATGCCGCGTCGTCGCGAAGTCCCCAAGCGGGAAGTGTTGCCGGATCCGAAGTTCGGCAACGTTGATGTAGCCAAGTTCATGAACATGCTGATGCTGTCCGGCAAGAAGTCGGTCGCAGAGCGCATCGTTTATGGCGCATTCGAACAGATCCAGACCAAGGGTGGCAAGGACCCGCTGGAAGTGTTCACGGTTGCGCTCAACAACGTCAAGCCGGTGGTCGAAGTGAAGAGCCGTCGCGTTGGTGGTGCCAACTATCAAGTTCCGGTCGAAGTGCGTCCGTCGCGTCGTATGGCATTGGCGATGCGCTGGTTGCGTGAGGCTGCGAAGAAGCGTAGCGAGAAGTCGATGGCCCTGCGCCTGGCAGGTGAGCTCTCCGAAGCGGCCGAAGGCCGTGGCGGCGCGATGAAGAAGCGCGACGAAGTTCACCGCATGGCAGAAGCCAACCGCGCGTTCTCGCATTTCCGTTTCTAAGCGCCTGGCTGGGCTTTTAGCGGAAATAAATTCCGGGCGGGTGCGCTTTTCAGGCGCCTCGCCCGTTTGTGTTGAAGCATGATGCAGCAGGGCTGCATCGTGTCATCCCAGTAGAGGATCAAAGTGGCTCGCAAGACTCCTATCGAGCGCTACCGCAATATCGGTATTAGCGCTCACATCGACGCCGGCAAAACGACGACGACCGAGCGCATTCTGTTTTACACCGGTGTGAACCACAAGATCGGTGAAGTCCACGACGGCGCAGCCACGATGGACTGGATGGAGCAGGAACAGGAGCGTGGCATCACGATCACGTCCGCTGCTACCACCGCCTTCTGGAAGGGCATGGGCGGCAACTATCCGGAACACCGCATCAACATCATCGACACCCCGGGCCACGTCGACTTCACGATTGAAGTCGAGCGCTCGATGCGCGTGCTCGACGGCGCGTGCATGGTGTACTGCGCAGTGGGCGGCGTGCAGCCGCAGTCGGAAACGGTGTGGCGCCAGGCGAACAAGTACAAGGTGCCGCGTCTCGCGTTCGTCAACAAGATGGACCGTACCGGCGCGAACTTCTTCAAGGTCTACGACCAGCTCCGTCTGCGCCTGAAGGCGAACCCGGTTCCGGTCGTGGTGCCGATTGGCTCGGAAGAAAACTTCAAGGGCGTCGTCGATCTGATCAAGATGAAGGCGATCATTTGGGACGAAGCGTCGCAAGGCACGAAGTTCGACTACGTCGACATCCCGGCCGAGCTCGCAGAGACCTGCCAGGAGTGGCGCGAGAAGATGGTCGAGGCGGCTGCTGAAGCCAACGAAGACCTGATGAACAAGTACCTGGAAGAAGGCGATCTGCCGGAAGCCGACATCGTCAAGGCGCTGCGTGACCGTACGATCGCGTGCGAAATCCAGCCGATGCTGTGCGGTACCGCGTTCAAGAACAAGGGCGTGCAGCGTATGCTCGACGCCGTGATCGATTTCCTGCCGTCGCCGGTCGACATCCCGCCGGTCAAGGGCGAACTCGAAAACGGCGAATCGGCAGAGCGCCGTGCAGCGGACGACGAGAAGTTCTCGGCACTCGCATTCAAGATCATGACCGACCCGTTCGTCGGCCAACTGATCTTCTTCCGCGTGTACTCGGGCGTCGTGAATTCGGGCGACACGCTGCTGAACTCGACGAAGGACAAGAAGGAACGTCTGGGTCGTATTCTGCAGATGCACGCGAACCAGCGCGAAGAAATCAAGGAAGTTCGCGCAGGCGACATCGCTGCTGCGGTCGGCCTGAAGGAAGCGACCACGGGCGACACGCTGTGCGATCCGGCGAACCCGATCATTCTCGAGCGCATGGTGTTCCCGGAGCCGGTGATCTCGCAGGCTGTCGAGCCGAAGACCAAGGCTGACCAGGAAAAGATGGGCCTCGCGCTCAACCGCCTGGCGCAGGAAGATCCGTCGTTCCGCGTGCAGACCGACGAAGAATCGGGCCAGACCATCATTTCGGGCATGGGCGAGCTCCACCTCGAAATTCTGGTCGACCGGATGAAGCGTGAATTCGGCGTGGAAGCAACCGTCGGCAAGCCGCAGGTTGCATACCGCGAAACGATCCGTTCGACGGCGAAGGACGTCGACGGCAAGTTCGTCAAGCAGTCGGGTGGTCGCGGCCAGTACGGTCACGCGGTCATCACGCTCGAGCCGAACGAACAGGGCAAGGGCTACGAGTTCTTCGACGAGATCAAGGGTGGTGTGATTCCGCGTGAATACATCCCGGCGGTCGACAAGGGTATCCAGGACACGCTGAAGTCGGGCGTGCTGGCAGGCTTCCCGGTCGTCGACGTGAAGGTCCACCTGACGTTCGGTTCGTACCACGACGTCGACTCGAACGAAAACGCGTTCCGCATGGCCGGCTCGATGGCGTTCAAGGAAGCGATGCGCAAGGCGAACCCGGTCGTGCTCGAGCCGATGATGGCTGTCGAAGTCGAGACGCCGGAAGACTACATGGGCAACGTGATGGGCGACCTGTCGGGCCGTCGCGGTATCGTCCAGGGCATGGAAGACATGGTCGGCGGCGGCAAGATCGTGCGCGCCGAAGTGCCGCTGTCGGAAATGTTCGGTTATTCGACGTCGCTGCGTTCGCTGACGCAAGGTCGTGCAACGTACACGATGGAGTTCAAGCACTACGCTGAAGCTCCGCGCAACGTTGCCGATGCGATCATCAGCGCGAAGTCGAAGTAAATCTGAAGCTACCAACTGATTATTTTTTGAAAGAAGAGAATCATGGCAAAAGAAAAGTTTGAGCGGACCAAGCCGCACGTGAACGTTGGTACGATTGGTCACGTTGACCACGGCAAGACGACGCTGACGGCAGCGATCACGACGG
>NZ_CADFEO010000037.1:0-27190 GCF_902833075.1 Burkholderia sp. BCC0405 | reverse complement strand
GCGCTTCTTGCGAATACGTGAGTATTCGCGGCGTCGCGCGCAACGCGGCGAGCGGCCGTTCTCGTGGCAACGCATGAGCGTTCCATATGTAAACAGACCCTAGTCTCAGACCCGCAAAACATGCCAGAGTTGCCAGAAGTCGAAGTCACGCGCCGGGGCATCGAGCCCTTTGTCGCGGGCCGCCGCGTCGAGCGTGTCGACGTCCGTACCGAGATGCTGCGCTGGCCCGTGCCGGCCGGGCTCGCCGAGCAGTTGCGCGCGCGCGAGGTGCTCGCCGTCGAGCGTCGCGGCAAGTACCTGCTGTTCGAGGTCGACGCGGGCTGGTTCATCGTCCATCTCGGCATGACGGGCACGCTGCGCGTGCTGCCCGCGGCGGGCGTGCCGGTCGCCGCGAAGCATGACCACATCGACTGGATCTTCGACGAATTCGTGCTGCGGTTCCGTGATCCGCGCCGCTTCGGTGCGGTACTGTGGCACCCGCGCGAAGCAGGTGACGTCCATGCGCATCCGCTCCTCGCGAGCCTCGGCGTCGAGCCGTTCTCGCCGGCGTTTACCGGCGCGCTCCTGCACGCGCGCACGCGCGGCCGTACCGTGTCGGTCAAGCAGGCGCTGCTCGCGGGCGACATGGTCGTCGGCGTCGGCAACATCTATGCGTCGGAGAGCCTGTTTCGCGCCGGCATCCGGCCGACGACGGCCGCCGGCAAGGTGTCGCTGCCGCGCTACGAGCGGCTGGCCGACGCAGTGCGCGCGACGCTTGCCGATGCGATCGAGCGCGGCGGCAGCACATTGCGCGATTTTGTCGGCAGCAACGGCGAAAGCGGCTATTTCCAGCTCGACTGCTTCGTCTACGACCGTGCGGGCCAGCCATGCCGCGTATGCGGCACGCCGATCCGCCAGATCGTGCAAGGTCAGCGGTCGACCTATTTCTGCCCGACCTGCCAGCGTTGAAACCTTTTTCCACGATCAGATAACTTGAAGCCGCCCCGCATCGCCCCCGCTCCGTTCCCCGTCACGCCGCTGCATCGCACGTTCGCCACGCGCCTGGTCGCGTGGCAGCGCGAGCATGGCCGCCACGACCTGCCGTGGCAGAACACCCGTGATCCGTACCGGATCTGGCTGTCGGAAATCATGCTGCAGCAGACGCAGGTATCGACCGTCATCCCGTATTACACGCGCTTTCTGGAACGTTACCCTGACGTCGCCGCGCTCGCGGCCGCGCCGACCGACGACGTGATGGCGCTCTGGGCGGGGCTCGGCTACTACTCGCGCGCGCGCAACCTGCACCGCTGCGCGCAGGTCGTCGTCGCCGAGCACGGCGGTGCGTTTCCGGCGACGCCCGACGCGCTGGCCGAACTGCCGGGCATCGGCCGTTCGACGGCCGCGGCGATCGCGTCGTTTGCGTACGGCGCGCGCGCAACGATCCTCGACGGCAACGTGAAGCGCGTGCTTGCGCGGGTGTTCGGCGTCGAGGGCTTCCCGGGCGAGAAGCGCGTCGAGAACGACATGTGGGCGCTCGCCGAATCGCTGTTGCCGGACGCCGCGAACGCGGCCGACGTGAGCGCGTATACGCAGGGGCTGATGGATCTCGGCGCGACGCTGTGCATGCGTGGCAAGCCCGATTGCACGCGCTGCCCGTTCGCGGGCGACTGCGTCGCGCAATCGACCGGCCGCCAGCGCGAACTGCCGGCCGCGCGGCCGAAGAAGGCCGTGCCGACGCGCAAGACCTGGATGCTCGTGCTGCGCGACGGCGACGCCGTGCTGCTCGAGCGGCGGCCGCCGACCGGCATCTGGGGCGGGCTATGGAGCCTGCCGCAAGCGGACGGCGACGCCGCGCTCGCGGCACTCGCACGCGGCTTCGGCGGCGGCGGCACGGTACCGCTCGCGCCGCTTACGCATACGTTCACGCATTTCCGGCTCGAGATCGAGCCGCGGTTGAGCGACATGGCCGACGGTGGAGGCCTGCCTGCGGGCGCGCGGGATGCGGACACCGCCTGGGTGCCGCTCAGCCGGCTCGATGCGTACGGGGTGCCGGCGCCGGTGCGCAAGCTGCTCGATGCACTGAGCGGGCCGCTACTTTAACGAGACGAGAGCGGCGGTTCGCGCTATCACGAAAATGCCGGGTCGCCCCGGGTTTTCCGCTGCGAAGGGCGTTCCCACGGGGAATGATTTCGTCGGCGCAGGGGCTCGCACGAAGCGGCAGGTTCGGGGGGCGCTCGAGTGAGCGCCGGGCCGCGTCTCTCGGGACGCGTGGCGCGAAGCGACCGGTCCGGAGGCGCTTACAGCCAGCCGTGCCGGTCGAGCACGTGGTGCACGGCGTCGATGCGCGCGCCGACGTCCGGAAACTCCATCAGCTTCTGCCGCGCGCGCAGGTCGAGCGGCAGCAGTTCCGCGAGACGGTTCGATACCCAGGTCGGATCGTCGAGGCGGAACGGTTCGCCGAACGGCATTTTCTCCGGATCGGACTTCTTCAGTGCGTCGATGATGCGCTCGAGCACCTCGGCGCACGAGCCGAACTGCGCGAGCGCCTGCTCGCCTTCGAGCGGGATGTCGTCGGGTAGCGGCTCCGCGATGCCGACCAGCAGCCCGTTGCTTTCGACGCGATACGACAGCAGCTCGAAACGCTGCGTGCCGACCGCCTGCAGGTACAGCATGCCGAATTCACCGGTATCGCACTCGGTGATGCGCGCCATGCAGCCGATGGTCTCGGGCACCGACACCGCGCCGTCCTGCGCGACTTCCGGCCCGCTCTTCAGCAGGCACACGCCGAACGGTGCGTTGTCGCGCAGGCACGCGCGGGACATGTCGAGATAGCGTGCCTCGAACACCTTGAGCGGGAGCAGCCCCCCCGGAAACAGCACTGTGTGCAGCGGAAACAGCGGCAGGTCGATCAGGGTGGTCGATAGGGAGGACATGGCGCGCGGGTGAAGGGACGGGCGTCGCTAGGGTCGGTCGACCTCGGAGACGAGCCGCGACGATGCGTCGACATCCACTGGCGCATCACGATGCCGCACGATCACGTTCGCCTCGTGCGCAAGGCGCGCGGCGAGCGTTTCCGCGATGAACACCGACCGATGCTGCCCGCCCGTGCAGCCGATGGCGACGGTCAGGTAGCTGCGGTTGTCATCGCGGAAGTGCGGCAGCCATTTCATCAGGAACGCATGGATGTCGTCGATCATCTGGTGGACGATCGGCAGTGCGTCGAGAAAGGCGATGACCGGCTGGTCGAGCCCGGTGAGCGGGCGCAACTCGTGGTCGTAGTACGGATTCGGCAGCGCGCGCACGTCGAACATCAGGTCGGCGTCGAGCGGCACGCCGCGCTTGAAGCCGAACGACTCGAACATCACCATCAGGTCGTTGTTCTTCTGCTCGATGAAGCGCTTGACCCACGTGCGCAGCACGTTCGCGCGCAGCGTGCTCGTGTCGATCTGGTGGCCGAACTCGGCGAGCGGCGCGACGAGGTGGCGCTCGCGCTCGATCGCTTCCTCGAGCGACGACAGCAGGCCGACGTCCGCATCGTGCGACAGCGAGCCGGACAGCGGGTGGCGGCGGCGCGTCTCGGAGAAGCGCTGGATCAGCGCCTGGGTGCTCGCGTTGAGGAACAGCACGCGCACGTCGTGCTCGCGCGACAGATCGCGGATCAGGCCGGGCATTTCGTCGAGCGACGCGCTCGAGCGCGCGTCGATCGCGACCGCGAGCCGGTGCTGCCCTTCCTCGGCGAGGTAGCGGGCGAGTTCGGGGAGCACGTGCGGCGGCAGGTTGTCGACGCAGTAATAGCCTGCGTCTTCGAGCGCGTTCAGCGCGACGGACTTGCCTGAGCCGGAGATGCCGGTGATGAGGACGATGCGCATGGGAAGCAGAGAATCCTGACGTTTCATCATAGCACCGGCTCGACGCGTCGGCGTTGCGTGGCCGGCGCGTGCGGGTTACACCAGTTTGCCGGGGAACTGACTGTCGGGATCTTGCATCGCGAGTCGTTGCCGATCCATGAAATCGCGCAGTGTGTCGATTCCGCGCAACTGCAGGATCGTGTTCCGGACGGCCGCCTCGACGAGCACCGCGAGGTTGCGGCCGGCCGCGACCTGGATCGTGACCTTGCTGATCGGCAAGCCGAGCACGTCGACGGTCTGGCTTTCGAGCGGCAGGCGCTGGAATTCGCCGTCGGGGCGCCGCACGAGCTGGACGATCAGCTTCAGCTTCATTTTCCGCCGCACGGCGGTTTCGCCGAAGATCGTCTTGATGTCGAGCAGGCCGAGGCCGCGCACTTCGAGCAGGTTCTGCAGCAGCGGCGGGCAGCGCCCTTCGACGAAATCGGGGCCAAGTCTGACGAAATCGACCGCGTCGTCGGCCACGAGGCCGTGGCCGCGGCTGATCAGCTCGAGGCCGAGCTCGCTCTTGCCGAGACCCGAATCGCCGGTCAGCAGCACGCCCATCCCGAGGATGTCGATGAACACCCCGTGCAGCGTCGCGCGCGGCGCGAGGATGCGCGACATGTAGAGCCGCAGGCTGTCGATCACCGCGGCGGCCGACATCGGTGTCGTGAACAGCGGAGTCGACGATCGCGTGCAGCGCAGCACGAGTTCGGGGGGCGCCGCGGCGCCGCCGGCGACAACGAGGAACGGCGGTTCGAGTGCGATCAGCTCGGCCATGTGGCGCGAGCGGTCTTCGTCGGTCTGCCGCTGGTAGTAGTCGATTTCGGCTTCGCCGAGCACCTGGATCCGGTTCGGGTGGATCAGGTTCAGGTGACCGACGAGGTCGGCGCTCGAGGTTGCATTGCCGACGGTGTCGGCTGAAAAGCCGCGCTCCCAGCCTTCATGCCCCGTCAGCCAGCTCAGTTTCAGCGTGGCCGCGTTGTCGTCGAAGATGCTCTGGGCGTTGATGCTGGACGTATCCATGACTCTCGTCACTCCAATGGGCCGGTGCGTGCGCGTGGCGACGGACGTCGCCATGCCGGGCCGGCGCCGGGCGGTCCTGAACGGCGGCGTGTGCCGCCGCGTACGGGAAAATATTCCACCCGGATCAACTCAAGGTTGCCACTGAGTGAGCAGGCGATGCAACTCGGCGATATCCGTTTCGTTGTGCAGACGCTCGCGCGCGTCGCGATCGGACAGCAGTTGCGCGATTTCCGACAGGATCTCGAGGTGCTGCTGGGTGGCTTGCTCGGGCACGAGCAGGAAAATCAGGAGGCCGACCGGCTGGCCGTCGGGGGCTTCGAACGGAATCGCATCGGCGAGCCGGACGAACGCGGCGAGCGGGTGCTTGAGGCCCTTGATGCGCCCGTGCGGAATCGCGACGCCTTCGCCGAGCCCGGTCGAGCCGAGGCGCTCGCGCGCGAACAGGTTATCGGTGACGGTGCTGCGGGCGATGCCGTTCTGATTCTCGAACATCAGCCCTGCTTGTTCGAACACGCGTTTCTTGCTGGTGACTGAGAGGTCGATGACGACGTTCTCTATGGGCAGGATTTTGGCTAGGCGATTCATGTTGGCAGGCGATTGGGCGGCCTGGGGTCTCCTTGCGGCGGCAGACTGATTATCCATGTTCGGCGATATCAAGGCGTTCGGCATCGGCGACCTGCAAGGCAGCTACCGCATCCAGCGCCCCCCGGCGATAACCGGAACATTATAGAGCACAGCCGCGTGCGTGGCGCAGCGCGGGCGGACCGGTTGCACCACGGGCGCGGAGTCGCAAAAAAAACGCCCGGCGAACCGGGCGACGTGTGTGTTGCGGTGCAGGTTACTGCGGCGGCAGTTCGATCTGGTCGATCGACGGTTGAAGCTTGATCGGGTCGTGCGCGTGCGTTTGCAGACGCTCCATGTGCTTGACGACCTGGCGGTCCAGCTTGTCGATCAGCAGGTCGATCGCTGCGTACAGGTTGCCGTTCGCGCTTTCGACGAAGATGTCCTTGCCCTTCAGGTGCAGGTTGATTTCCGCGCGCTGCTGCTTGTCCTTTTCCTTGTGGTTGTCGACCGAGAGGATCACAGTGCCATCGATCACCTGATCGCTATGCCGTAGCACCCGGTCCAGCTTGGTGATCACGTATTCGCGAATTGCAGGCGTGACTTCGAGATGATGTCCACTGATCTTCAGGTTCATAGTGCTTCTCCAAGCGAGTGACCACCCGGCCGCATCGAGGCGGCGCTCCGGTCGACTTGCCCGTGCCGCGCGAGGCGGCGTATCGTGGACAGGTCGCCCGGCCTGTTCCCCGTGTGCGCGGTGGCCGGAACACGCCTGCCGCCGGGCAGGCAGCAGGCTAAAGAGACTTGCGCAGATTCACTGCCGGGATCTTGAGGGCTTCGCGATACTTCGCAACCGTGCGGCGCGCGACCACGAATCCTTGTTCTGCCAGCAGCTCGGCAATGCGGCTGTCCGAAAGTGGCGATTTAGGGTCTTCAGCTCCTATCAGTTGCTTGATGAGGGCTCGGATGGCAGTCGACGAAGCGGCGCCACCGGTGTCGGTCGAAACGTGAGATCCGAAGAAGTACTTAAATTCAAGCGTCCCGAACGGGGTCAGCATGTACTTCCCGGTTGTCACACGGCTGACAGTCGACTCGTGTAGGCCCAGCGTATCAGCAATTTCCCGCAAAACCAAGGGGCGCATGGCAATTTCACCGTGCGCAAAGAAGTTCTTTTGACGCTCGACAATCGCCTGCGCGACACGCAGGATCGTGTCGAATCGCTGCTGGATGTTCTTGATCAGCCAGCGCGCTTCCTGGAGCTGCTGCTTGAGCGAACCGGCCGACGGATCGCCGCGGCTGTTGCGCAGGATGTTCGCGTAGAGGTTGTTGATCCGCAGGCGCGGCACGACTTCCGGATTGAGCTCCGCGAGCCATCCCTGGCCGGCCTTCTTCACGATGATGTCGGGCACGACGTAGTCGGCCTCGGCCTTGCCGTACGCGGCGCCGGGGAACGGCTCCAGCGAGCGGATCAGCGTGTGCGCGTCGCGCAGCGCGTCGTCGCTCGCCTTCAGGTGCTTGCGCAGCCGCGTGAAGTCGCGGGCGGCGAGCAGTTCGAGATGCTGCGACACGATCTCGAGCGCGAGCGTACGTGTCGGGGACGGATCGAGGCGCAGCAACTGCAGCTTCAGGCACTCGGATGCCGAGCGGGCACCGACCCCGGCCGGATCGAAGCTGTGCAGCAGCGCGAGCGCCGCGTTCAGTTCGTCGCAGTCGATCTCCAGCTCGGGCGGCAGGTCGGCGAGCACTTCGTCGAGCGTGGCGGTCAGGTAGCCGTCGTCGTCGAGCGACTCGATCAGGAACATCACGAGCGCGCGATCGCGCGGGCTGGCCTGCGTGACGCGCAACTGCGCCGACAGGTGGTCGCGCAGCGACGTCGCCGCTTCCTGCACCTGCAGCGGCGGGAGGTCGTCGTCGTCGGACGCGCCGCTCGAGCGGCCGAATTCGTCGAGGTTCCACTGCGGGCCGTCGTTGCCGTCGCCGGACGCGTAACCGTCGTATTCGTCCGCGCCGGCCGGCTCGTCGCGCTCGGCGCGCTCGCTCGACGAACTGCTGCTGTTTGTCGCAGCGGGCTCGGTGTTCTGTGCGGGAGGCGTCTGCGCGATCAGCGATCCGTCCGCTGCGACACGCAGCGGGCTCGCGATCCATTCATCGTCGTTCTCGAGCAGCGGGTTCTGCGCGACGGCCATCGCGACTTCCTGCTGCAGTTCGAGCGTCGACAACTGCAGGAGCCGGATCGACTGCTGTAGCTGGGGCGTCAGCGCCAGATGTTGCGACAGGCGGAGTTGAAGGCTGGCTTTCATGGCGAGGAGGGAGTCATACCGGCAGTTTGCCACGACCCAGGCGCGTTGAGTCATCCGCGATTACGCGCGGCGCGCCGCCCGGCCGCGGGCATGCCCGCGGCCGGGGCACGGCCCCGCGCGGCAGCGCCGGGCGGGGTGCAGCCAGCCACGAGGAGGAGTTACATCCGGAAGTGTTCGCCGAGGTATACGCGGCGCACGCTTTCGTTTTCGATGATGTCGCTTGGTGCACCGGCGGCGAGCACCGAGCCGTCGCTGATGATGTAGGCGTGGTCGCAGATGCCGAGCGTTTCGCGGACGTTGTGATCGGTAATCAGCACGCCGATGTTGCGCTGCTTCAGGAACTTGACGATCTTCTGGATCTCGAGCACCGCGATCGGGTCGACGCCGGCGAACGGTTCGTCGAGCAGGATGAAGTTCGGGTTGGTTGCCAGCGCGCGCGCGATTTCGACCCGGCGCCGCTCACCGCCCGACAGCGACAGCGCGGGGTTTTCGCGCAGGTGGCCGATCTGCAGCTCGTCGAGCAGCGCTTCGGCGCGCGACGAGATCGCGTCCTTCGACAGCCGCTTGCCGTTTTCGTCGTGCTGCAGCTCGAGCACCGCGCGGATGTTCTCCTCGACGGTCAGCTTGCGGAACACGGACGCTTCCTGCGGCAGGTACGACAGGCCGAGCGACGCGCGCTTGTGGATCGGCAGCAGGCTGATCGAGCTGCCGTTCAGCGAGATCTCGCCCGCGTCGAGCGGCACGAGGCCGACGATCATGTAGAACGACGTGGTCTTGCCGGCGCCGTTCGGGCCGAGCAGGCCGACGACTTCGCCGCTCTTCACGTCGAGCGACACGTCCTTGACGACCGTGCGCGAGCCGTAGCGCTTCTTCAGGTTGCGGACGACGAGCGAGCTCGTGGTGCCGGCCGGCTGGCGGTTCGGTAACGCGTTCATTGGCCCGGCGCCCCCTGGATCGTGGTCGACGGCGACAGCTTCGCAGGCGCGCCGTTCAGCGGCGCGGGGCCGCCGTTCTTCGGCGACAGCATCGCGCGCACGCGGCCGTTCGGGTTGCCCGGCGCGGCGACGTCCTTGCCGCCCTTCGCGGTGTAGAAGTCGCGCTGGCCGTCGTACGTGATCACGCTGCCGTGCACGGTATCGGCGATCGTCGACGTGCCCTGCAGGCGGCGCACGGTCGCGGCGGTGGTCAGCGTGGTCAGGTCCTGCTTGCCGTCGTAGTCGATGCGCTCGGCGTCGCCGTCGATGTACTCGTCGAGGCCTTCGCGCTTCTGGCGGAACGTCGCGTGCTTCTTGCCGCTGCCGAACGACGTTGCGTACTGATAGCCTTCCGGGTCCTGGCGTACTTCGACGCGATCGCCCTTGATGATGATCGTGCCCTTCGTGATCACGACGTTGCCGGTCGCGACCGTGACCTGCTTCAGGTCGTCATAGGTCAGGTTGTCGGCCTCGACGTTGATCGGCTTGTTCTGGTCGGCCTTCTCGGCATGGGCGAGCGGCGCCAGCCCGACCAGCGGGAGCGCCACGAGCGTCGCGGCAAGCGCGGCGCGGACGGCGCGCGCAGCGCCGCCGGAAATATGTCGAGGGAACGGTTCGTTCATGCAGTCACGTGAGGGAGTCGTCACTTGGGTTGACCTTTCGAGCCGCCGGACGTGTCCGCCGCGGCGATCGTGCCGCGCACGTTGCCGTAAAGCTCGATGACCCGGGTGACGTTGTTGTACTTCATGCCGTCGGTCGCATTGACGAGCGACAGGCCGCGCTGAAGTTTAACCGGCTTTTCGGTCTGGATCACATCGTCATTGACGAAGATCCGGAAATGCTGGGAATCGGCCTGCATCTGCGGATCGCCGCCGCCGGCCGCGCGCAGGATGCGTGCGTCGTCGTACAAGTCGACGATCGACACGTCGCCGTTGACGGTGCCGCGCTTCGCGGTGGTCGTCACGACCGGCTTGCCGGGCTGGAATGCGCGCATGGCCGGATCGGCCAGGTCGCTGTTTTCGGTGTCTTCGTAATGGATCAGCTTCGCGGCCGTCAGCCGGTACTGGGTCGTGCCGGACTGGTCGAGCTCGGTGACCGAGAAGTTGTCCGCGAAATAGTCGGGCGTATGGCGCTTCGGCTGCGCGACGCCTTCGCCCGGCGGCGGGAGAGTCGCCTGCAGCAGCCACCACGTGATGCCCGCGAGCGCGGCGACCGCGGCGAGCGGCAGCAACTGGGTCCAGCGGAAATGCTTGTTCATCCGTCAGGCTCCGCAGGCGGTCGCGAGCAGCGCGTCGTAGCGGCGCTGCGCGCGCAGGATCGCGTCGCAAGCTTCGCGCACGGCGCCGTGGCCGCCGCGGGCCTCGGCCACCCAGTGCGCGCGGGCGATCACTTCGGGGTGCGCATTCGCGGGAGCGGTCGCGAAGCCGCAGCGCAGCATCACGGGCAGGTCGGGCCAGTCGTCGCCCATGTAGCCGCACTGGTCGGCGGTGAGGCCGAGCGAGGCAATCAGGTCGGTGAACACGGTCAGCTTGTTCTCGACGCCCTGGAACAGGTGCGCGATCTTCATTTCCTTCGCGCGCGCCGCGACGATCTCCGAGCGGCGGCCCGTGATGATCGCGGTCGCGATGCCGGCTTCGCCGAGCAGCTTCACGCCGTGGCCGTCGAGCGAATTGAACGACTTCATCGTGTCGCCGGTCGCGGTAAACAGCAGGCCGCCGTCGGTCAGTACGCCGTCGACGTCGAAAATCATCAGCTTCACACGGCTTGCGCGTTCGGCCGCAGTCAGCGCTGCGCTCATCAGATCACCTTCTTCGAAAACAGGTCGTGCATGTTCAGCGCGCCGATCAGCACGCCGTCGGCATCGACCACCAGCATCTGGTTGATCCGGTAGCGCTCCATCAGTTCCACGGCCTCGACCGCCAGGTGATCCGGCGCAACCGTGCGCGGGTTGCGCGTCATCACGTCGGTGATCGGCAGCGTGCGGAAATCGCCGTCGCGCGCGAGCACGCGGCGCAGGTCGCCGTCCGTGAAGATGCCCGCGACCTTGCCGTCGGCGTCGACCACGGCCGTCATGCCGAGGCGCTTCGCGGTGATCTGGAACAGGGCGTCCGACAGCGTCGCGTCGAGCCCGACGGACGGAACGTCGTCGCCCGAGCGCATCACGTCGCGCACGTAGGTGAGCAGGCGCCGGCCGAGTGCGCCGCCCGGGTGCGAGCGTGCGAAATCTTCCGAGCCGAAGCCGCGCGCGTCGAGCACCGCCACGGCGAGCGCGTCGCCGAGCGCGAGCGCGGCGGTCGTGCTTGCCGTGGGCGCGAGGTTCATCGGGCAGGCCTCTTTCGAGACCGCGGCGTTCAGGTTCACGTCGGCGAGCGTGCCGAGGCTCGAGTCCGCTCGGCCCGTGATCGCGATCAGCTTCGCGCCGATCCGCTTCACGAGCGGCAGGATCGCAACGAGCTCTTCGGATTCGCCGGAATAGGAGATGCCGATGAAGACGTCGTCGGAGGTGACCATCCCGAGGTCGCCATGGCTCGCCTCGGCAGGGTGGACGAAGAAGGCCGGCGTGCCGGTACTGGCCAGCGTGGCCGCGATCTTGCGGGCGATATGCCCCGATTTGCCGATACCGGACACCACCACACGGCCGCGGCAGCCGAGCAGCAGCGCGACGGCCTGGACGAAGCCGCCGTCGAGCTGGTCGCGCAGCGCGCGCACGGCGTCCGCCTCGATGTCGAGCACGTCGCGGGCGAGCGCGAGCGCCCGATCATCATTGATTTTCGCTATCATGCGCGGAGTATAGCAAAGGCGTTTGTTCGCCGCGCCGGGCCATCGGACTCGTCCGATGTCGCCTATCCCACGCTACGCCACCGTGCCGCGCTTCGCGGTGGCCCCGACGAACGAGGACGCTTTGCCCGTGATTTCCCCGCTCGAAATGACCCTGCTGCTGCTGCTGGCCTCGGTGGTGGGTGTCGTCGTATTCCGCTCGCTGAACCTGCCGCCGATGCTCGGCTACCTGACCGTCGGCATCCTGGTCGGCCCGCACGCGCTCGGCATTACCGCGGATCTCGAACGGGCCGAGCATCTCGCGGAATTCGGCGTGGTGTTCCTGATGTTCTCGATCGGCCTCGAGTTCTCGCTGGCGAAGCTGAGGTCGATGCAGCGGCTCGTGTTCGGGCTCGGGTTGCTGCAGGTCGTCGCGACCCTCGTGCTCGCAGTCGTGCTTGGCTTCCTGTTCGAGCGCTGGGTGCACATCACGTGGCAGGGCGCCGTCGCACTTGGCGGTGCGCTCGCGATGTCGTCGACGGCGATCGTGTCGAAGATGCTCGCCGAGCGGCTCGAGATCGAGACCGAGCACGGCCGCAACATCTTCGGCGTGCTGCTGTTCCAGGATCTCGCGGTCGTGCCGCTGCTGATCGTGATCGCCGCGTTCGGGGCCGGATCGTCCAAGGATCTCGCGCTGACGCTCGGTTTCGCGGCCGTCAAGATCGTGATCGCGCTCGCGCTGCTGCTGGTCATCGGGCAGCGCTTCATGACGCGCTGGCTCAACGTCGTCGCGCGGCGCCGCTCGCAGGAGCTGTTCGTGCTGAACCTGCTGCTCGTCACGCTCGGCGCCGCATTCATCACCGACAAGTTCGGCCTGTCGCTCGCGCTCGGCGCGTTCATCGCGGGGATGCTGATCTCCGAGACGCCGTTCCGCCATCAGGTGGAAGAGGACATCAAGCCGTTCCGCGACGTGCTGCTCGGCCTATTCTTCGTGACGACGGGGATGCTGCTCGATCCGCGCGTGATCTGGGAGCATCCGTTGCTGGTGCTCGGCTTCTTCGTCGGCCAGGTGCTGTTCAAGGCCACGATGATCACGGGGCTCGCGCGGCTGTTCGGCGCGACGCCGGGCGTCGCGATGCGCACCGGCATCGGCCTCGCGCAGGCCGGCGAATTCGGCTTCGTGCTGCTGAACCTGATCCTCGACCGGCACCTCGTCGATTCGACGCTGCTGCAGGCGATCCTCGCATCGATGCTGCTGTCGATGCTCGCCGCGCCGTTCCTGATCCAGAACGCCGACCGGATCGTGATGCGGCTGTCGTCGACGGAATGGATGCAGCAGTCGCTGCAGATGACGCGGATCGCGACGCAAAGCCTCAAGCAGCGCGGCCACGTGATCATCTGCGGCTATGGCCGCGCGGGCCAGAACCTGGCGCGCATGCTCGAGCAGGAGGGCATTCCGTACGTCGCGCTCGACCTCGACCCCGATCGCGTGAGCGCGGCCGCGGCGGCCGGCGAATCGGTCGTGTTCGGCGACGCGGCGCGCCGCGAGTCGCTGCTCGCGGCCGGCATTCACCGCGCGGCGGCGGTGGCGATCACCTACGCGAACACGCCGTCCGCGCTGCGCGTACTGCATCACGTGCACGAACTCGAGCCGACGCTGCCCGCGATCGTGCGCACCGTCGACGATGCCGATCTCGAGAAGCTGCTCGCGGCCGGCGCGACCGAGGTGATTCCGGAAATCGTCGAAGGCAGCCTGATGCTCGCGTCGCACACGCTGGTGCTGGTCGGCGTGCCGATGCGCAAGGTCGTGCGGCGCGTCGAGGAAATGCGTGACGAACGCTACAGCCTGCTGCGCGGCTATTTCCGCGGCGCGGACGACGCGGACGACGACGATCGCGAGCAGGTGCGGCTACAATCGGTGCCGGTCGATGCGCGCGCGGACGCGGTCGGGCGGTCGCTGGAAGAAATGGGGCTGTATGCACTCGGGCTCGAAGTCACGGCGATCCGCCGGCACGGTATCCGCGGCGTCGAACCCGATCCGCAGACCAAGCTGCGCGCGAGCGACATCGTCGTGCTGCGCGGGTTGCCCGAGGCGCTCGCGCTCGCGGAGGAGCGGCTGTCGCGGCATCGGCGCGATCCGCCGGCTGCGGCCGCCTGAGCCGCGCTTGGTTACACACCTGACCCGTATTGATTCGAAACGGTGCCCGATCTTCGCGCACCGTTTTTTTCGGAGAGTTTCATGCCGCATTCGTCGTCGGGCGCACCGCTCGATCCGGTCGCCTTCATCCACAGCCAGATCCGCACGGTGCCTGACTGGCCGCAGCCGGGCGTGATGTTCCGCGACATCACGACGCTGCTGCAGAGCCCGAAGGCGCTGCGCATCCTCGTCGACCTGTTCGTCGAGCGCTATGTCGATGCAAAGCTCGACTACGTCGCGGGCCTCGATGCACGCGGCTTCATCATCGCGCCGATCGTCGCGTACGAACTGAGCGTCGGCTTCGTGCCGATCCGCAAGGTCGGCAAGCTGCCGTACAAGACGCGCTCGGAATCGTACGAGCTCGAATACGGCAGCGCGACGGTCGAGATCCACGAAGACGCGTGCCGCCCCGGCGACCGCGTGATCATCATGGACGACCTGATCGCGACCGGCGGCACGATGATGGCGGGGCGCAACCTGCTGCAGCGGCTCGGCGCGGAGGTCGTCGAAGGCGCGGCGATCATCGACCTGCCGGATCTCGGCGGCTCGGCGCTGCTGCGCAACGCCGGACTGCCGGTTTATACCGTCACCGAATTCGCCGGCCACTGAACGCCGGCCCGTCTGAGCTTCCACGTTACGCAGCGAGGTCACGATGCCCAACTTCATGCTGTTTCTCGCCACGTCGATCGCGATCACGTTCGCGCCGGGGCCCGACAACCTGCAGGTGCTCGCACGCGGCATCTCGCAGGGCCGCGCGGCCGGCTTCGTCGCCGCGCTCGGCTTCACGGCCGGGATCCTGTTCCACACGACGCTCGCGGCGCTCGGCGTCGCGGCCGTGCTGCGTTCGTCTCCGGTCGCGTTCGAGATCCTGAAGCTCGCGGGCGCCGCGTACCTCGTGTGGATCGGCATCAAGGCGCTGCGCAGTCAGGGCCTCGCGAATGCGCATGAGCGTCCGCCGCAGCCGCTTGGCACGATCTTCCGGCAGAGCGTGATCGGCAACCTGATGAACCCGAAGGTCACGCTGTTCTTCGTCGTGTTCCTGCCGCAATTCGTCGATCCGCACGGCGGGCAGAGCGTGACGCTGCAGATGTTCGAACTCGGCGCGCTGTTCATGTTGCAGACGGCCGCGATCTTTTCGCTGTTCGGCGTCGGCGCGGGCATGATCGGCGCGTGGCTGAAGCGCCGCCCGAAGGCCGGCGTGTGGCTCGACCGGATCGCCGGCGCGACGTTCATCGCGATCGGCATCCGCGTCGCGCTGAAGGACTGATCGCGATGACGTTTCCATGCATTGCGGCCGCGCGCCGCTTCGATCCGGCCGCGCACCTGCGTTTCGAGATTGCCGGCCAGGCGGTCGGCTGGGTGCGCCGCGAGGACGTCGCGAGGCTCGCCCGCTGGCCCGACGTGTTCGAGCTGACCGACGAGCGCGTCGTGCTGTCGGCGCGCTACGACTCGGTCGACGCACGCAGCATGGCGCTGGCGAGCGCGATCGGCGCGCTCGCGGCCGAAGGCGCGATTCCCGGCTGGCGCGACGAGATCTACGCGATCCGCAACCGCTTCGACGATCCGCCGCTGGCGTACATCGAGCGCGCCGCGTCGCGCTTCTTCGGTACGCAGACTTACGCGGTGCATCTGAACGGCATCGTAGAATATGCGGTTACGCCGGGCGGGCCGTCCGCCGCGGCCGTCCCGCAGATGTGGCTCGGCCGCCGCAGCGAGACCAAGGCAACCGACCCCGGCATGCTCGACAACGTCGTCGCGGGCGGGATCGGCTGGGGCCTGGGCGTTCACGAGACGCTCGCGAAGGAATGCTGGGAAGAAGCCGGCATTCCGGCCGAACTGGCCGCGCGCGCGATCGCGGGCCGCGCGGTGCAGGTGCTGTGCTCGCTGCCGGAAGGCACGCAGTCCGAACTGATCTTCGTGTACGACCTGTCGCTGCCGCGCGACTTCGCGCCGCGCAACCAGGACGGCGAAGTGGCCGAACACCTGCTGGCCGGCGTGCCCGAGGTGATCGGCTGGCTGCGCGCCGGCCGCGCGACGATGGATGCAAGCCTCGCGACGCTCGACACGCTGCTGCGCCACCGCTGGATCCCGGCGGCCGACGCCGCGGGCATCGACGCACTGTTCGCACCGGCCGCGTGACGCGTGCCGCGCGCGCAGCCTGGCGGCGCGAACGGGCAATTTGACGAATACGGAAACGAAGGGAGTAGCGGTCATGCCGACCGATCACAGCTTTATCTTGAAACTGTCGTGCCCCGACCGGCACGGTATCGTCCATGCGGTCTCGGGCTTCCTGTTCGAGCGCAGCAACAACATCCTCGATTCGGCGCAGTTCGGCGACAGCCGCACCAGCGAATTCTTCATGCGCGTGCACTTCGAGCAGGACGGCGGCGGCGCGGATGCCGCGTCGGCGCTCGACACGCTTCGCAAGGAATTCGCGCCGCTCGCGGAACAGTTCTCGATGCGCTGGGAACTGCATGACGCGGCCGTGAAGCCGCGCGTCGTGATCATGGTGTCGAAGATCGGCCACTGCCTGAACGACCTGCTGTTCCGCTATCGCACCGGCCAGCTGCCGATCGAGATCCCGGCGATCGTGTCGAACCACAAGGAGTTCTACCAGCTCGCCGCGAGCTACAACATCCCGTTTCATCACTTCCCGCTGATCGGCGGTTCGTCCGATGCCGCGAAGGCCGCGCAGGAAGCACGCGTGCTGGAAGTGATCGACGAGCACCAGGCCGATCTCGTCGTGCTCGCGCGCTACATGCAGATCCTGTCGCCGAACATGTGCGAGCAGCTCGCCGGTCGCGCGATCAACATCCACCATTCGTTCCTGCCGAGCTTCAAGGGAGCGAAGCCTTACTACCAGGCGTTCGACCGTGGCGTGAAGCTGATCGGCGCGACCGCGCACTACGTGACGACCGATCTCGACGAAGGCCCGATCATCGAGCAGGAAGTCGAGCGCGTCGACCACAGCATGACGCCCGATCAGCTGACCGCGATCGGCCGCGACGTCGAATGCGTGACGCTCGCGCGCGCGGTGAAGTGGCACGTCGAGCACCGGATCGTGCTGAACGGGACGAAGACGGTCGTGTTCCGCTGATTCGTCGGGCGCCGGACAGTCGGCTGTCGGATGGCCGGCCCCCCACAAACAAAAACGCCGCGCCCTTCACGGGGCGCGGCGTTTTTTTATCGCTGTTGACGCACGGGCTGCGTCAGATCAGCCGCAGCAGGTACAGCTCGCGCTTCAGGTACGCATAGAAGATCGGCGCGGCGATCACACCCGGCAGCCCGAACGCGGCTTCCATGATCAGCATCGCGAGCAGCAGCTCCCATGCGCGCGACTCGATCTGGCCGCCGATGATCTTCGCGTTCAGGAAGTATTCGAGCTTGTGGATGACCACGAGGAACGCCAGCGACGCGATCGCGGTGCCCATGCTGACCGACAGCGATACGGCGACGATCAGCGTGTTCGAGATCAGGTTGCCGATCACGGGCAGCAGCCCGACGATGAACGTGACGAGCACGAGCGTTTTCGACAGCGGCAGCCGCTGGTGGAAGATCGGCAGCGCGACGAGCAGGTAGATGCCCGTGAACGTCGCGTTGATCGCCGAGATCTTGATCTGCGCGAACACGATCCGGCGGAATGCGTCGGCGAAGCGCGACACGCGCGTGACGAGCGCAGTGGACAGCGGCCGGCGCACCTTGCCGTGCTCGACGCCGATCGCGATCATCGCGCCGATGATCATCCCGAACAGCACGTGGCCGAAGCCGCGCGCGACGCTCTTGCCGCTTTGCTGGAGCTGGTCCATGTGCGAGTGCATCAGCACGGCGGCCTTCGTCTTCATCTGCTCGACGTCGACGGGCAGCAGGTTCGCGATCCAGGCCGGCGTGCGTGCGCGGGTCTGCTCGACGATCTGCATCAGCTGGTCGAGCAGGCTTTGCAGGTTCGGCACCGTGCGCTCGAAGTGTTCGATGATGCCGATCGTCAGGCCCGTCAGCGCGCCGACGATCGCGATCGACAGCAGCACGACGGCGACCCAGCGCGCGCGCATGCTCGTGGTGTGGCGTTCGATCACGGGGGCGATCGTGTGGATCAGCTGGTAGACGAGCAGGCCGGCCAGCAGCCCGCCGAGCAGCTTGAGCTCGATCACGAGCCACATGGCGAGGATCGCGAACACGTAGCTGCCGATCTCGAGTGCCGACAGTTTCGGCAGGCTGAAGTCGCTCGTCAGCCGCACGCTGCGCAGGTGCGGTTCGCGATTCTGCACATCGCGAGACGAGTCTGGTTGCTTCTCCATCGTGGATTCCTGTCGTTCGTGTGTCATGCCGCGGAATGCGCGGCAGAGCCGTGTTCGCCCGGCGCCGCACCGGATTGGTGCGTACGGCGAACCTTACGACCGTAAAGTATAGCCGCCATTATGGTCCGCAACGGAGCCGTTTGGCGCATGGTGTAAACGCAGAAGGGAAAACGAGAGGGGGCTCGTTGCGCGGTGCGCAGGGGCGCGCGCGGCCGGGCGGCCGCGCGCGGCAGGAGAGGGCGGGACGCGTCAGCCCGCCGCGACCTTGCGGGCCGGACGCTTGAGAAGCGGTGCGAGATACTTGCCGGTAAAGCTCGCCTTCGTCTTCGCGACCTGCTCGGGCGTGCCCTGCGCGATGATCTGGCCGCCGCCGGCGCCGCCTTCGGGGCCGAGGTCGATGACCCAGTCGGCCGTCTTGATCACGTCGAGGTTGTGCTCGATGATCACGACCGTGTTGCCCTGGTCGCGCAGCCGGTGGATCACTTCCAGCAGCAGCGCGATGTCGTGGAAGTGCAGGCCGGTGGTCGGCTCGTCGAGGATGTACAGCGTGCGGCCGGTGTCGCGCTTGGAGAGTTCGAGCGACAGCTTCACGCGCTGCGCTTCGCCGCCCGACAGCGTCGTGGCCGACTGGCCGAGGCGGATGTAGCCGAGGCCGACGTCGAGCAGCGTCTTCAGCTTGCGTGCGATGACCGGCACCGCGCTGAAGAACGCGTACGCGTGCTCGACCGTCATGTCGAGCACTTCGCTGATGTTCTTGCCCTTGTACTGCACTTCGAGCGTTTCGCGGTTGTAGCGCTTGCCGTGGCACACGTCGCACGGCACGTAGACGTCCGGCAGGAAGTGCATTTCCACTTTCAGCACGCCGTCGCCCTGGCACGATTCGCAGCGGCCGCCCTTCACGTTGAACGAGAAGCGGCCCGGATCGTAGCCGCGCTCCTTCGAGGTCGGCACGCCCGAGAACAGCTCGCGGATCGGCGTGAACAGGCCCGTGTAGGTGGCCGGGTTCGAGCGCGGCGTGCGGCCGATCGGCGACTGGTCGACGTTGATCACCTTGTCGAAGTGCTCGAGGCCCTCGATCGCCTCGTGCGGCGCCGGTTCGGCCGACGAGCCGTACAGGTGTCGCGCGACCGCGTGATACAGCGTGTCGTTGATCAGCGTCGACTTGCCGGAACCCGACACGCCGGTGATGCAGGTCAGCAGGCCGATCGGCAGTTCCAGATCGACGTGCTTCAGGTTGTTGCCGTGCGCGTCGACGATGCGCAGCATCCGTTCGGGATCGGGGGCAAGCCGCTCGTCCGGGTATTCGATCGTGCGCTTGCCGACCAGGTACTGGCCGGTGAGCGACTGCGGGTTCGACTGCACCTGCTTCGGCGTGCCTTCCGCCACGATCACGCCGCCGTGCTCGCCGGCGCCCGGGCCCATGTCGACGACGTAGTCGGCCGTGCGGATCATGTCCTCGTCGTGCTCGACGACGATCACCGAGTTGCCGAGGTCGCGCAGGTGCTTGAGGGTTGCGATCAGGCGGTCGTTGTCGCGCTGGTGCAGGCCGATCGACGGCTCGTCGAGCACGTACATCACGCCCGTGAGGCCCGAGCCGATCTGCGACGCGAGCCGGATGCGCTGGGCCTCGCCGCCCGACAGGGTTTCCGCGCTGCGTTCGAGCGACAGGTAGTCGAGGCCGACGTTGTTCAGGAAGGTGAGGCGCGCGACGATTTCCTTGATCACCTTGTCGGCGATTTCGCGCTTCGCGCCGTCGAGCGACAGGCCGTCGAAATAGCCGAGTGCGTCGCGCAGCGGCCAGCCGCTGATTTCAAAGATGCCGCGCGCGTAGTCGCCCGTGCCGATCCGCACGTGGCGCGCCTCGCGGCGCAGGCGCGTGCCGTCGCACGACGGGCAGGGCTGGTTGTTCTGGTACTTCGACAGCTCTTCGCGCACCGCGACCGAATCGGTCTCGCGGTAGCGGCGCTCGAGGTTCGGGATGATCCCTTCGAACACGTGCTCGCGAATCGTCGTGCGGCCGCGCTCGTTGATGTACGAGAACGGGATCGTCTGCTTGCCCGAGCCGAACAGCAGCACCTTCCGGATCTTTTCCGGGAGATCCTCGAACGCGGCGTCGATGTCGAATTCGTAGAACGCCGCGAGACTCTGCAGCATCTGGAAGTAGAACTGGTTGCGGCGGTCCCAGCCCTTCACGGCGCCGGCGGCGAGCGACAGCGACGGGTGCGCGACGACCCGCTTCGGGTCGAAGAACGTGATCTGGCCGAGGCCGTCGCATTCCGGGCACGCGCCCATCGGGTTGTTGAACGAGAACAGGCGCGGCTCGAGCTCCTGCAGCGAGTACGAGCAGATCGGGCACGCGAACTTCGAGCTGAACAGGTGCTCGTGGTCGGTATCCATCTCGAGCGCGATCGCGCGGCCGTCGGCGAGGCGCAGCGCCGTCTCGAACGACTCGGCGAGGCGCTGCTTCATGTCCGGGCGCACCTTCAGGCGATCGACGACGACGTCGATCGTGTGCTTGTCGTTCTTCTTCAGCTTCGGCAGCGACTCGACTTCGTAGATCTTCGCGACGCCTTCGTTCGCGGCGCCGCCGCCCGAGCGCACGCGAAAGCGCACGAAACCCTGCGCCTGCATCTCCTCGAACAGCTCGGCGTGCTCGCCCTTGCGGTTCGCGACGACGGGCGCGAGGATCATCAGCTTGGTTTCCTCGGGCAGCGCGAGCGCCGCGTCGACCATCTGCGACACGCTTTGCGCTTCCAGCGGGATGTCGTGGTCGGGGCAGTACGGCGTGCCGACACGTGCGAACAAAAGTCGCAGGTAGTCGTGGATTTCCGTGACCGTGCCGACGGTCGAACGCGGGTTGTGGGACGTCGCCTTCTGCTCGATCGAGATCGCCGGCGACAGGCCTTCGATCAGGTCGACGTCGGGTTTCTCCATCAACTGCAGGAACTGGCGGGCATACGCGGACAGGCTTTCGACGTAGCGGCGCTGACCCTCGGCATAAAGGGTATCGAACGCGAGCGACGACTTGCCCGACCCGGACAACCCGGTAATCACGATCAGCTTGTGGCGCGGCAGGTCGAGATTGACGTTTTTCAGGTTGTGGGTACGAGCCCCACGGATGCGGATCTGTTCCATGAACCTGGCCAAAATGGAGGGAACCAAACCTGCTACTATAACGGCTTTTCGAGGCCGTCGTTTGGGGCCCCCAGCCTTAGCAGCGGATGGCAGCAAGATGGCGCCTGCGCCGGGAAAGCGGCCGCGCCGCGCGGTTCCGAGCGGCCTGCGGGCTGCCTGAATCCTGCCCCGACGTGTTGCCGGCCAAGCCTCCCGGGCCGCTGGTCCTGATCTTCCGCCGCCCGGTGTCGGGCGGCCATTCCGATCATTCGAAATTCATTCCCGATGTCCAATCCGTCTGCCACGTCTTCCCGCATGACTGCGCCCGAATTGCGCGCGACCGCGTCGCTCGCGGCGATCTTCGCGCTGCGCATGCTCGGCCTGTTCATGATCATGCCGGTGTTCTCGGTCTACGCGAAAACCATCCCGGGCGGCGACAACGTGCTGCTCGTCGGCATCGCGCTCGGGGCCTACGGCGTCACGCAGTCGCTGTTCTACATCTTCTACGGCTGGGCGTCCGACAAGTTCGGCCGCAAGCCGGTGATCGCCACGGGCCTCGTGATCTTCGCGATCGGCAGCTTTGTCGCCGCGTCCGCGCATGACATCACGTGGATCATCGTCGGCCGCGTGATCCAGGGGATGGGCGCGGTGTCGTCCGCGGTGCTCGCATTCATCGCCGACCTGACCTCCGAGCAGAACCGCACGAAGGCGATGGCGATGGTCGGCGGCTCGATCGGCGTGTCGTTCGCGGTCGCGATCGTCGGTGCGCCGATCGTGTTCCACTGGGTCGGGATGAGCGGGCTGTTCGCGATCGTCGGCGTGCTGTCGATCCTCGCGATCGGCGTCGTGCTGTGGATCGTGCCCGATGCGGCGAAGCCGGTGCACGTGCCCGCGCCGTTCGCCGAGGTGCTGCACAACGTCGAGCTGCTGCGCCTGAACTTCGGCGTGCTGGTGCTGCACGCGACGCAGACGGCGCTGTTCCTCGTCGTGCCGCGCCTGCTGGTCGATGGCGGCCTGCCGGTCGCCGCGCACTGGAAGGTCTACCTGCCGGTGATGGGGCTCGCGTTCGTGATGATGGTTCCGGCGATCATCGTTGCGGAAAAACGGGGCAAGATGAAGCCGGTGCTGCTCGGCGGCATCCTGGCTATCCTGATCGGCCAATTGCTGCTGGGCAGCGCGCCGCATACCATCCTGATTGTGGCGGCGATTCTTTTCGTCTACTTCCTGGGTTTCAACATCCTGGAAGCGTCGCAGCCGTCGCTCGTATCGAAGCTCGCGCCCGGCTCGCGCAAGGGCGCGGCCACGGGCGTCTACAACACCACGCAGTCGATCGGGCTCGCGCTCGGCGGCATCGCGGGTGGGTGGCTGCTGAAGCACGGAGGCGCCAATACGGTGTTCTACACGTGCTCGGGGCTCGTTGCCGCCTGGCTTATAATCGCGGCCAGCATGAAAGCGCCACCGCGCAAGGCCTGAACTTACTTCGGGCAGGCACCGACGGCGTTCGCCGGCTTGCCCGGCGGGCCGTACCGACAGTATGAGCGGGCGGCCCGGCATCGAATTTACTGGAGAAACACATGGCATCCGTCAACAAGGTCATCCTCGTCGGCAATCTCGGCGCCGATCCTGAAGTCCGTTACCTGCCGAGCGGCGACGCGGTTGCGAACATCCGTCTCGCGACGACCGACCGCTACAAGGACAAGGCAAGCGGCGATTTCAAGGAAATGACCGAGTGGCACCGCGTCGCGTTCTTCGGTCGTCTGGCGGAAATCGTCAGCGAATACCTGAAGAAGGGTTCGTCGGTCTATATCGAAGGCCGCATCCGCACGCGCAAGTGGCAGGGCCAGGACGGCCAGGATCGTTACTCGACCGAAATCGTCGCCGACCAGATGCAGATGCTCGGCGGCCGCGGTGGTGCGGGCGGCGGCGGTGGCGGCGGCGATGAAGGCGGTTACGGCGGCGGCTACGGTGGTGGTGGTGGTGGCGGTCGCGGCGAGCAGATGGAGCGTGGCGGTGGCGGCGGCGGTCGTGCCGGCGGCGCCGCGCGTGGCGGTGCAGGCGGTGCAGGCGGCGGCGGCGCGCAGAGCCGTCCGAGCGCACCGGCAGGCGGCGGCTTCGACGAGATGGACGACGATATTCCGTTCTGATCGGCAAGTCGGCATCCCGCATCACGATGGGCCCGAATGTCCGAGTCAAGCCAGCTGCTTGGCCCGGGTCTTCGGGCCTTCTTTCGTTTACGTCGATGTTCCTCGTGCGCGAGGCAAAACGTGGCTGACGAACTTCCCGACCTCATCGCTGCGCATCTCGACGTGCTGTTCTGCGGGATTAACCCCGGCCTGACCGCGGCCGCGACCGGGCATCACTTCGCGGGGAGAAGCAACCGCTTCTGGCGCGTGATCCATCTCGCGGGCTTCACGCCGGCGGAAATTTCGCCGCAGGACGATCGCTTGATACTCCGGTATGGCTACGGCCTGACGGCGGTGGTCAAGCGTCCGACCGCGAGTGCCGATCAGCTTTCGCGCACGGAATTCATTGCTGCGGCCGCGGCGTTCGACCAGAAGCTGGCGCGTTACGGGCCGCGCTTCGTCGCTTTTCTCGGCAAGGCGGCGTACGCGGCGCTTGCCGGGCAGCGAGAAATCGAATGGGGATTGCAACCGGCCCGGATGCAGGGGGCGAACGTCTGGGTGCTGCCCAATCCCAGCGGGAGAAATCTCGCGTTCGGCCTCGACGATCTGGTCGATGCATACCGTCAGCTTCGTCTGCAGGTGACGGCCGTTTCCGGTTTTCAACCGGAGGGGCAGGATGCGGCGCAGTGACTCCGCGCCCCGGTGGCCGGGCACCGTGCTGCCGCGCGCATTCTTCGACCGCGTCGCTACCGACGTCGCGCCGCAACTGCTGAACAAGATTCTCGCGGCTGCGGACGGCCGGGCCGGGCGGATCGTCGAAGTCGAAGCCTATGCCGGCGCGATCGACCCGGCCGCGCATACCTATCGCGGCAAGACGCCGCGCAATGCGACGATGTTCGGGCCGCCGGGGCACCTGTACGTCTATTTCACCTATGGCATGCACTGGTGCTGCAACTGCGTGTGCGGCCCGGATGGCACGGGCACGGGCGTGCTGATTCGTGCGCTCGAACCGCTGCGAGGGCTCGAACAAATGCGTGCGGCACGGCCGCCGCAGACGCGCGATCGCGACCTGTGCCGGGGGCCGGCGCGGCTGACCCAGGCGATGGGGATCGGCGGCGCGCAGGATGGTGTCGACCTGGTCGGCGCGCGCGAAGGGTTCGCGATCGTCGACGACGATATCGCGCCGCCTGCCGATCTGGCGGGCGGGCCGCGCATCGGCATTCGTGTCGGCACGGATCTGCCGTGGCGGTGGAGCGTGCCCGCCAATCGATATGTGTCAGGGCCGGTGGGGCGCCGCTGATACACCTCGTGCCAGGATGCGCACAATTCGACCTGCGTCACGCGACCGCCATTATTGACCGGCTAAGCTTGTTATTTCGACATTCTCGATCGAGGAGACACAATGCGGCGGGTCGTATTCAACCAGAAGGGCGGCGTGGGCAAATCGACGATCGTCTGCAACCTGGCGGCGATCAGCGCGAGCGAAGGGCTGCGCACGCTCGTCATCGACCTCGATGCGCAGGCGAACTCGACGCGCTACCTGCTCGGCGACGCCGCAGCCGACGCGCAGCCGGGCGTCGCGGATTTCTTCGAAACCGCGCTGACCTTCAACTTTCGCCCGGTCGACGTCGCGTCGTTCATTCATCCGACCCCGTTCGAAGGGCTCGACGTGATGCCCGCGCATCCGGATCTCGACACGCTGCACGGCAAGCTCGAATCGCGCTACAAGATTTACAAGCTGCGCGACGCGCTGAACGAGCTCGACACCTACGACGCCGTCTACATCGATACGCCACCCGCGCTGAATTTCTATACGCGTTCGGCGCTGATCGCGGTCGAGCGCTGCCTGATCCCGTTCGACTGCGACGATTTCTCGCGCCGTGCGCTGTACACGCTGCTCGAAAACGTGAAGGAAATCCAGCAGGACCACAACGCGGCGCTCGAGGTGGAAGGGATCGTGATCAACCAGTTCCAGCCGCGGGCGAGCCTGCCGCAGCGGCTGGTCGACGAACTCGTCGAAGAAGGGCTGCCGGTGCTCGCGTCGAGGTTGTCGGCGTCGGTGAAGATCCGCGAGTCGCATCAGCAGTCCAAGCCGGTGATCCATCTGGAACCCGGGCACAAGCTCGCGCAGGAGTTCCTCGCGCTGCATCGCGAACTGGCCGGCTGATCACGCGCCTGCCTGACGAACCCGCGGCCGCATCGTGCGGCCGTTTTTTATTTCGATCCGAAATTCATCCGATCATTGATTCCGTCATTAATAATCCCGAAAACGATTTCATAATAAATCCAGAAAAACGATTACATAAGTGATCGCTCCATTTTCAATGAGTGCCGGTTTTCTAATAAACGGAATAATGAATTGGTAAATGTTGCGCGACGTCATGATCCGCTATCCTGTAAAAAGGTAAAAGTGCATTGCGGGACAGAGCGATGCGCCGCCTCATCTGCAATGTCGGCGCATCACGGGTTCCAGCGGTCACTTCGGATCAAAATAAGGGTTTACACTTAGTATTAATGCCATTTAATTGACAATTAATCGATCTAGAATGTGCTCCTTCAACTTCCCGTGCTCAAACAAGTGACGGGTTGTCAATAAGGAAGTCTGCCGTCGATCGGCTTCCAGTTTTCTTTACGTCGTCTCTCGCATTGCTAACAGGAGCGTGCCCGATGTCCGTATTTGCCCCCGAAAAAATCAACGCCGATTATCAATCCGGTATCGCCGCGTGGTTTGCTATCGCGCGTCCGGCGATCCAGGGTTTCGAGGCTGTCGTCGAACTCAACCTGCAAGCGGCCCGGACGGCGCTCGAGGAATACGAGGACAAGCTGAAAAACGCGTTCAACAGCAGCAACCCGGCCGTGGGCTTCGCGCAGCAGGTCGCCGCACCACAGGAAGCGGCCGGCAAGGTCGTGTCGTACGGCCGTCATCTGTTCGACATCGCAGTGTCGACGCAGTCCGAATGGGCGAAGGTCGCACAAGCGCAATACGAACAGAACGACAAGCGCCTGAAGGACGTGCTCGGCGAGCTGTCGAAGCATGCACCGGCCGGCTCGGCGCCGGTGGTGGCCGCGCTGAACTCGGCGTTGTCGGCGGCGACTGCCGCGGCCGACTCGGTGCGCGCAGCGACGGGTCAGGCGATCGAAGCCGCACAGAGCGGGTTCGATGCGGTCAGCGAAACGGCGACGCGCGGCGCGAAGCAAACGGTTGCCGCCGCACGCAAGGACGCAGCGGCTGCACGCGAATCGGCTGCGTAATCGCGTAGCCACGCAAGCACGTGTCGCGCACTGGCGCGACACGATCGATCGGCGCCGGACGGCGCCGGGCGCCGCGTGTGCCGCGTGGCGTCCGGCGAATGTCCGGTTTGCCGCAAGACGCCGGTGAACCGGCGGGCCGTACCGGAGTGCCGCCCGTGCGAACGGGTGCCGCGCGCCGTACGGCGGCGTGCGACCGCTATCGCGCCGGAAGGCTCGAGACGTGTGATCGCCAGCCGAGGTCGGCTCGGGCCGGCGTCAGAACGACGAACTGATTTCAATGCAGGAACCGGACATGACGGATGTAGTGATCGTATCGGCCGCGCGGACCGCGGTCGGCAAATTCGGCGGTTCGCTTGCGAAGATTGCGGCGCCGGAGCTGGGCGCGACGGTGATTCGCGCGGTGCTGGAGCGTGCGGGCGTGAAGCCCGAGCAGGTCAGCGAAGTGATCATGGGGCAGGTGCTGACGGCCGGTTCCGGGCAGAACCCGGCGCGGCAGTCGCTGATCAAGGCCGGGCTGCCGAATGCAGTGCCGGGGCTGACGATCAACAAGGTGTGTGGCTCGGGCCTGAAGGCCGTGATGCTGGCGGCGAACGCGATCGTCGCGGGCGACGCGGAGATCGTGATCGCGGGCGGCCAGGAGAACATGAGCGCGTCGCCGCACGTGCTGCCGGGCTCGCGCGACGGGTTCCGGATGGGCGACGCGAAGCTGGTCGACACGATGATCG
>NZ_CADFEO010000036.1:0-34611 GCF_902833075.1 Burkholderia sp. BCC0405 | reverse complement strand
CTTCGCGACGCTGCCTGCGATCAAATCGGCAGCATGATTGCCTCGGCCGCTCCACTTAAAAATCTCAGAAAACTGTCCGAACGAGTGAGGCCACCTCTTTATGCCTACCCGTAATTTTAAGTGGGAGACTGTGTCCGGTGTTTCAGGGGGCTGCTCCACTCACGGCTCCCGCATTGGCGCTTGCAGGTGTTACCTTTGCCTCGCGGCTCGGGTTAGGCCTTGCGGCCCCGATCGTTGTCCTCGATGCTCCGCACCCCGCCGTTACCAGCGACGCACGATCGAGTAGGCTACTGCTGGCAGAACAGCAGGTCTTGTCCGATTGCTATCGGCAAGACAGTTGCGATAGCGACTTCCAGGTCGCACCTGTATGTTTATACAGTATATGCCAGAGGTAACCGTCCCTCCAACCCCCGCGTTTACGCCGCCAGCTGGTGCTCGTAGTAGGGCCGTTCGCGATCGGCCAGGATCTCGCGCAGCTGCGCGCGCCGGGATGGATCAGGTGTGAGCCAGGCGTCGACGTTCGAGGATTTGATCGGCACGATGCACCTGTCGTGTCCGGCAGCCGCCACTTCCGGCGGTGGATCGTCCGTGATCGCGGCGAACGACCACAGGTCATCCGCGCCCGGGATTTCGGTACGCGTCCACAAGCAGGCGACCTGCATCGGCTGCGAGGGTGTCGGGTCGAACCGCAGGACCACCTTTTTTGCCATCGCGGTCGACGTTTTCGAAAAACGCGTCGACCAGTATCAGGCCGTGCGTGAAGCCGAAGACCTTGCGTCAGGCGGTGTGGAGCGCGTCGGCGCGGGCGTTATATGCTCCGGGCTTCGCGCGTTCGTCAGCCTCGGTCCAGCCCGGCAATCGGCATCTATATCGCATCGGTACGATCAGGCGCTTGCCGTCGAGCTCGATCAGCACGGGGGCGTACCAGCCCGGGAAGATCCGAGCATCGTTGTCCTTCAGCTCACGCCGGCGGATATCTTCGAGGCCACGTTGAGCAGCGGCAATTTTGTCGGTGGAGATCCGGACGTCCTCGCTGGCAGACTTCGTGACTTTCACCCGCAGCTTGCGTTCCGCCGCGACGAGCCGCGCTCGCTGCGCGAAAAGATCGGCCTCGAGCTCGGCCACGCGGCGCTGCTGATAGTCCGCGATCGCCGTCGTGATGTCGTCACTGATAGGCGCCTCGAGGAAAGCCGCGTCGAGCGCCTTCGGAATCCGGATGTTCGTGGCTGCCGCGCGCGCAAAATACAGCCGGCGGAACGTCTCGATGTCCATGTCGGCGCCGTACCGCCGCACGTACTCGCGATAGTTGGCTTGGATCTTGGCTGAGTAGCACATCGTCGCCCCCATGAAAGCCGTTGCAGACGAGCGTACCGCAACTTGCCTCACTGGAGCCATTCAGGATTGGCCTCGTCTAGCCGATAACTTGACATGCACGCGGAGCGCTCCCCCTCGCCATACGTAGATCCAAAGTAGATACATTTCTCTTGACGCATCGAGGTGCTGTTTCTACAATGGATCAACATTCGGAGAGACACGATGGAACTCAAAATTCAGAAATGGGGCAACAGTGCGGCGGTGCGGCTCCCCGCCGTGTTACTCGAGCAGATGCACGCCTCGGTCGGCGGCTCCCTAAACGCCGACGTGCGCCCGGACGGCGTATTACTGACCCCCGCGCGCCGTAAGTACGCACTGGACGATCTGGTCGCTCAGTGCGACGCGAACGCGCCTTTCCCCGCGGACATGGCTGCATGGGGTGAGATCAAGCCGGTAGGTCGTGAAGCATGGTGAGGCGGGTCAAGTTTGATCGGGGCGACATTGTGCGCGTGAGCCTGAACCCGACCATCGGCCGCGAGCAGCAGGGCGATTTCCGTCCTGCGCTCGTGCTGTCTCCCGCCGCATTCAATGCGTTGGGGGTGGCGCTCGTTGCGCCGATCACGCAGGGTGGGGAGTTTGCGCGCTTCGCAGGATTCGCCGTGCCGCTCTCAGGCTCGGGCACCGAGACGCAGGGCGTGGCCTTGGTGAACATGGTCCGGATGCTCGATCTGGACGCGCGGGGTGCACGCAAGATCGAGCGGGCTCCGGCCGAGGTGGTCGAAGATGCGCTGGCTCGGCTGCAAACGATAATCGAGTAGGAAAACGCAAAATGGCGACGTTGTTGGAGTGCTTGCGGTCGCTGCCTGATGACATGACGATGCGGGATCTTGCGGCTGTGCGCAATGAAGTGGCGACTGTGGCTGTTCATATCGAACGAGTCCATCGCGACGAAGACGGGTACGAGGTTCGCAAGGAATCACGCAACTATGGGCAAAAACAGCTCGCGACAGTGGGTCTCATCGGCGGGCCAGCGATGTATCGCGAGATTAGATAGGAAAACGAAATGGATTTCGACACGACGGCGCGATCGCCCGAGGAACTGAACGCGAAGCTCGCAAGGTTCATTGAGAAGGTCGAAATGGATTGCGACTTTTCGCTCGCGGTCATCGAGCGCGTTGGGATGCGGACACACAAGAGGATCGCATGGGGCTATCGCAAGCTGTTTCCTCTGTCGATGGCGACGCTCGTCGTTTTTGGCATGACGGAATATCAGCGGCGAACCGAACGCTATCAGCACTTTACGCGACTCGTCCTGAAGTCCCAGGCTAAGCTCGGCGCGGTCGTGAACAGGTAGGAAAGCAGGAACTACGATGCGCTTCATTCCCACGGTTTACTCGTCGACTGGAGGCTCGCTGCCCCGTAGCGACAAGAGGGCAAAAGCGGACTTTGTTCGTCAGCATGTCAGCCAAGGCTGGACCGAGAGTGATGCGATCGCGCGTTATGACTTGTGGGTTGCGCAGGCCATAGACACGAACCCCGATCTTGACGACCACTCACACCGAGAGCTGGCCGACAGAGCGATCACAAGCGCGCGGAACTCATCGCGGGCGCAGGACTAGGAAAAACTCCACGTGGATGAATCGGGAAAATTGGGCGATGAAAAACATGAGCCAAACTGACTCAACGTCGCATAGCGGCATGTCGCGGAGCGAACTGCTTTCCCGCGCTGTTTGTGTGGTCGCCACTGGTGCTATCTGGATTCTCATGGTGTTCGGCATCGTGATCGTCGGAGTTGCCGTCGCAACTTCGCCTGCCGGTCAACTGAACTTTCTGGCGATGCTCTGCATTGCACCAGTCGCCGCCTCGACGTGCCTGGGTTTCGGCGTATTGTCTAACGGCGTTCATCGCTGGCTTCTCTCGCTGTTCGGCCTGGGGCCGATTCAGCATGCCAACCTTGAGTAAAGCAGATCGGAAAATTCCCCGACATAGCCGGCACTGGAAAACACGACGATGGATGCGAAAACTATGATCGACGACGCGCGTCGCTATCGCGAGGAGGAAGCGCTTGTTGGTAAAGGTGGCGTCGTGGTTTTTTTCGAAGGTGCGGTTCAGGGCTGGGTGAACCAATTGCGCAACCCTGAGCATTGGCGACCCGGCTGCATAGCGATCGACGAACAAGGCCGCACGTGGACGACCATCGCGGGTAGCGAGCGCAATGGCGCGCTGATGTGGCTCGCGAACCACCAACTGTAGGAATATACGATGTACCTCGGAGCAATCACGATCCGCTGCCAGCATTGCGGACGCTCGGCGATATTCAGCGCAAGCAAAGGGGTGTGGTGCAGTCACTGCAAGAACGGCACTGTTCGATAGGAAAACTGGAAAAGCGACATGCAGGCGACGAACGGATATTTTGTGGACTGGAACGGGGATACCCGCCGAGTGGCGACTCCGGGGCCGGGACTTGCTTGCAACGTTGTCGATCGTGGCAGCCATACCGGCGTCGATGTAATAGATGCGGCCGGCTTTGTGTGCCATGAGGCGACCTACTTCGCGACCTTGGCGGATGTCGAGAAAGCCGGTGTTGCCGTCAGCCTGGTTTGAATCGAGATTCGTTGGCGCGGCCGACACTGGAAACAACGAAAGACAGGAAAAAGGCAACGACATGTTCACCAGAGCCAAAGCTGAACTGAAGGAACTCGTAGCTCTCGTGGCGGAAATCGAGCGCTACGATGCAACCCTGGCCGCAAAGCGCGACATCGTTCCGACCGAGGAATCGCGACAAGAGCGACGCCGCAAGGAAATGCGCAAACTCGAACTGCTCGACAAGTACGAGCTGAGCTAGGAAGACACATGGCTCGTCGAAAATACAAAAGAAAAAGTCACCTGGCAGAAGCGATAAATCGCTCAAGTCCGGGATGGCAACTGTTTTGGTCCGTTGTCGTTGTTCTGACCTTCGTCTTCTCGATGGTGATGTACTTTTCTCACTGAAAAATCCCAAAGCATGAAGGTTGTGACGCCGCTTGATCGGCAATCCATAATTGCCATCCCGTCTGCACTGGAGGGGAAGTTCTATCTGGGCGGGCCATATGAGCTTGGCGAACTCCTTCGAGAACCGGATGAATATGGCGACGAAGGTATCGATTGGCGCATAATAGAAATCGCACAAGCAAATGGCGTGCAAATGCGTTCCGCGTGCGTGGACGTCGCGTGTGGCTCACATACCGCGAGCGTGAGCGAGTGGCCCGGCATTCCCACTTGTGTACGTTATGCGCTGAGATATCTATACCGAGACGATGCGAACTCGCCGATCACGGGTGTTGTGGAGTTGAAAGTCGTCCATGAGATCCATGGAGTGCAAAAGCGGTTTGAGGTCGGGTGTAAGAAAGTGATTCACACCGTGTATGTGGAACCCTCCAGCCGGGGTAGAGGCATTGCACGCGTCTTACTTGCAGAGGTATTATCTGACGCTCCCGACGCTTGCGTTCATCCTCAGTTCTCCGAGGATGGCGCTCGACTATTCGGTTTCGATCAGTTCGGCAATCGGGACCCGTACAAGCAAATCTAGGGAAACGTGATTGAACGAACTGCGGTGTGCGACATCTACGTGGCAACTCAACACGACAAGGCAGTCGCCGGCCGCGTCGATTTCGTTGCCCGGGTAGCTGATGCTGCCAAGGGATATGACCTCGCGATGCGAGCGAAGGGCGCGGTAGCTGGACGGCTGCGCATCCGCGTAGCCGACGTCAATATCGTCGTCGTTGAATCGACCTGACACAATGGAAAAATATGGAATCTTTTCTGAGCGAGGATGAGCGCGCGGCGATTCGCGCGGTCGCCTTTGGCGACAAGACGCAATTGGCGGTGGCGCGCGCGGCATTCGATCGCGCTGCACCCAAGCATGGCGTCGACGCGTGTGTCGAGCTTCAATTCATGGCGGAGGTGCTCGCTCCAGTTCCGGATCTGCTGCTGCGATCGCGGTATCGTGCAGCAGTTCTGAAGAAACCACATTGAGCATGGAAAAGGTGATGAATTTGCTACAGCCAAACAGACGGTGGATCGAAGTGGCCGACGCCGCCATCCGAAGGATCAATCCAGCCGCCGCCGAAGTCGCGGCGGCCACGCGTAGTTTCGCAGTGCTGGGTCGTGAAGGCGTGCTAACCGCGCGCCTCGCCGACGGAACTCTGTGGCTGATCGACGGAGAAAACGTGCAGCAACTTTCTGCTGACGATATCGCCGAGCGAGGGCGGCTGCACGAATCGTTTCAGTGACGGAAGACAGAAATGAGCGCAAGTTACGAATGGACTGAATGGCACCTCACTCCTGCCGGGTGGATTCGCGGAAGCGAGAGAACAGATTTTAGGCGAGACGTAGTTGATGCCCCCGCTGATCGCGTGCTCACCGTGCGCTACATTGACGAGAATAGCGGTTATAGCGCGCATCAGTCTCACAGCGAAGAATGGCGCAGTCCTGATGACGCGACAGTTCATGCGTTGCTCGATAAGCACGGCCCGGCCCCTGCGCGACTGTAACGGCAAGGAAGACGCAATAGCCCGGAACATACCAGCAAACAAAAAATTGCTAGTACATATTATGTAAAATGAGGGGTCATTTATGGGATTGCGCCCGTTTGAACCGAACATCTACAAGATGGAGTACGTGCCCCAGCGCATGGCGGCGCTCGAAGTATGCGTTCACGCGTGCTACGCGGCTCTGAAGCGACATATCGACGAGCCAACTCCAACGAGCGTCGATCTCGGGGCTGTTAGTCTCGGATTTCCAGAATCGGATACTTTGCTTGGCATCGTCCTCGATGCCGGGCTGATTGCAAACCGAACGTTGTTGAACTTCGTAGGGATTAAGCTCGACAATCACGACCTTGCCAACAAGGAATACGCCCTGACGATCTCAAAGTTCGAGCTTCCTCCCGTCAAAGTCGATATAGCGATCGAGATCCTCAAATCCCAGGGCATCCCGCCCGCCGAGATGAGACGCATCTGGATTGAATCTCTCCGCGTGGCAAGTAGCTCGGCAGCGCACTTCACGGCTGATGGTGCAGAGATCCACGTCGCCCGGATAGGTTTCGCGTGTTATGCGACCTCGCTGTTACTGCGCGCGTATTTTTCCAGGTTCTCGACGTACCTATGCCCGAATCACTGATCACCGAGGAAGTACGTCCTCGGCTGGATGGCGATCCCTGTTGGCACTCCGTCGATCCGTCGATCGGATTGATGTGTTAAGCATCACGATTCATAGAAATCAATTAAAAAGGGGAAGTGATGTCTGAGTTGCCGGCGCATTGGCGATCCAACATCACCCCGACTTCTGACGATACTCGGCACGTTCGCAACGTGTCAGCTGCATCGGATGCACGCCAGCGAGCGCGCGATCCAGTGACACGCCCCCCTCGGCTGCCAAGCGTCGGCCTGCGTGGTGAGCAACACCACGCCGACGGCTTACTCTGCTCCCCACACATACGCCAGGATCCGAAAATTATCCATGTATACCGAGAAGAAAATCAATCAGCACTATGTTGGCAAGGCCCATCTAAAGAATTGGCAAGTCTCTAGGATTGGGAAAAACCTCGCCCTTTGGGCACATAACAAGGACAACGGCAATATATTTCCTGTCACTGATCTAAACGGAGTTGGACAGGTAAAGCACTTCTATGCCGCATTTGTTGACCAAGACATTCTAGACACGCTCGAGTATCGATACGCCGAGCACATGGAAGATCCATTTGTTCGCGTGACGATGGAACAAATGCGGCTGTTGCGCTGTATCCATGACTACCGCGAGCGACGTCTTGACGGACACGACAAGTTGGATATCATAGAAAACAACTATCTCGAGAACCAGTACGAGCAATTCGAAACCAAGTACGGTGAGACGATTGACGGCATCGTCAATTGCTCAGGAGCTTTAAAGGAGCATCTGAAGATAGACACGCTCGAAAAATACCTCGACCTCCTTGGCTTCTTCTTTATCCAACATGCCAGAACCTTCGCGGCCCGGAAAGCGTTGTTAGCGTATGTTGAAACCGTACATTTGGTACGAGAAAGTGGCGAGCTGAAGCTCAATGACCAACAGGTAGAGGTTATTATAAAAATCATGCTGTTTATCGACGCGATACGCAACGCATCGGAAGCACAGACCTCGAATGCCTGCATTACGATCGGATTAAACAAGTCCGGCATGGATCTTGTGACTTCCAGTACGCCGGCAATCCTTGAATCGGGTACAGTGGACGGCTCAATCCATCAACATGGCTTTGTTGCACTGAGCCCGAAACTTGCAATGTTTATGTCTCGAAATGCGACCACCCGAAGAACTTTGAACCTACGAGAAATCGTTACGGAGGAGGAGGTCTTAGTTTTGAATGGGATCACTCTATCGAACTCAGACCGTGACGTGTACTCGACGAGCAAACGACAACTGGATCTTCTAGTGGCGTCCCATTCCGGAGCGCAAGGTTGACTGCCGGCCTGCGCGAGCCCGTGACCCCTCTCCTTCCAATTCACCACTAAGACTATCGTGAACGGCCCCGGCAATCGACGATGTTTGCGAATAAGCCAGCAATAGATTGACCCGACCGAGTTTGCGGACTAGTCTAATCCCTCATAATTCAACCACGGAATTCAAAGCTCATGGCAACTTATCTCGAATTGAAAGCTCAGGCTGACGCGTTGGCTCGGCAGGCCGAAGAAGCACGACTCGCAGAACTGGACAGCATCATCACGACGATGCGAGAACAGATTTCCGAATACGGCATCACACCCGAACAGCTTTTCGGTCGACGTCGCGCCGTTGCAGCGAGCCCTCGCGCGCCGATTGCGCCGAAGTATCGCGATCCGAAGTCCGGCGCGACGTGGAGCGGCCGTGGCAAAGCACCTCAATGGATTGCGAGCGCGAGGAATCGCGACAAGTTTTTGATCCCGGACGCTGAGTAAGAAGCCGAGCGCGTGAGCGTTTCTGGTCGTCCACCGCAGCCAACGTGAGCGTTGGTCCGACTGCGGGCGCGGTCAGGCTCCCACCCCGCGCCCGCCCCGAAAGCGCTCGTTAGTCAAATCGCCGGATCCAGCGCAAGGTCTCCTCTTTCTTGTCGAGGTTGTCCGGCACACGAAAAAGGCGGCTGGAATACGCTTCAAATCGCACCGGCTTCGTGTATCTCGCGACCATCCGATACGCCTCGGGGATGTCTCCTCGCGTCGCGTCCCCAAGCTGCGGATCCTCCCCTGCCTGGATCACTACGCCGCCAGGATACTCGTGGATCTTGCACGTCGGCTCGAGCGCAGCACGCATCGGGCCGGCGCCGCCCAGCTCCGTCACAATTTCGTCGCCCAGCACCGTCAGCCAGTTCACGCACTTAATGCGGTTGTGGACACTCTCCGCTTCCATCGAAAAATTGACGCCGCCAATATAGTCGAATCCAGGGAAGCGTTTCATCAACGGCAACGCGTATTTCGTGTTCTGCGACATACCGGACGCATAGATCAAGGTGAGGCCAGCCGTCCCGTGCACGGGACGAAGCAAGGCACTCCATCTCAAAACCGCCGCTAGCATCACCGCGAAATTGGGTCGACCACTTGCGCATACTGGCATGTAGCTGGACACACAAGACAGCTCTTGCTCATCGCTTCGGCTAACCAATACGTGCGCCTGATACGGTTCGATATCATCCTTCGTCAGACCGATGTCAACCGCACCAAACAGTGCCGTGCTATATCCTGTATCGGCAGGATCGCGCGCATACTCAGCACGAACCCGGGCCTCAAGATCGTTCGAGAATTTGACAGTCCTGCGTGCGTCTCTCGGAAGTACCTGGTCAACTTGATCGGGAAACATCCGGTGGTAGTCAATTAAGAATTCGAGGGCACGCTCGCGGAGTGTGCTCCGATCAACGTCCGAAATATATAGTTCGCATCCCAGACCAAACTTGGCAGCCGGTCCAGAATCTGCACTCGCATACGGAAGATAGAGTTCGTCCAATGCGCACGGACCGCCATGCGATTCGAGCAAATCTGCCACAAGCTGAGATGGTTCCATCGTTTCGTCTCTGCAAGAAGTTGAACCGCATGCTGCGGCAAAGTCATGGGATCGGCACCGCATTTCGCGGAGGGAATGCCCGACTACCTTCGGAGACAATCACGTAGGCCAGCAACGCGGCGCCGGTCAATCGAATTCCTGTCGTTGAGAACAACGCATCACCGATTTTGTCCATCAACCCCTTTTCCTGGGGGGCCGGCGCTGTAACAGGCACAGTCTTGGGCGGTGGCCAATCGTCATCACAATTACAGCGCTCGTCTACGCGAAACTCTTCGAAGTTGTCGGGATCGCCCGTATGCTTTTTCGCGATCCGTTGATAGTCTCTTTCGGCTTGCTCCGAAAGCTTATCTCCCTCGAACTTCATATCATACAGCTTGGTAACTTTTCCGTTCTCGACCGGGGCAATGTCGAGACGTCGCGAATTCGGCCGAATGTAGTTCGACGTCGGTATATCCGGATTGCCCTTGCTGCCGATCAGGTCCCACCCGCTACCTCGATCGTACGGAATCTCGCGCCATACTTTTGCGTCTGGCTTCGGATGGCCATTCCCATCGTAATACTTGTCATCGATCTTCTTGCGCACACAGTCCTGGTAGGTCTTACCGGGCGGCAACTTCCCCTTCCACTCCTTCAAGCAGTCGCACGCCATCTGGCAAAGCTCATCGAGCAGATCCTGTTCATCTTGCGGCAGATCGCGTTGTTTCAGCCCCGCCATGTTGACCGTGTTTCGATGGTTCATGAACAGCTTGTCGGTCAACCTGCAGGCCGCCTTGCCTTCGAATTTCACGTCGAAGGAATGTGTGATCCAGTCGGTTTCAGCAAGGTGCGTGCCCGAGACGACGCCGCCCATCGAGCCAGCCTCGTCGAAAATGCTCTTCGAAAACTGGCTGCGGTAGTTCGCGACCATATTCCCGCCGTCGGCGAACACCGACGTTGTGCCCTTCACCAGGTCGCGAGAATGCGCCTCGTTCTGATAAGGCACCGGCACGCCATTGCCCGGCGTCTTGCAGACGTCCGGCAAGGTGTTGTCGCTGACGCCACCGCTGCCGCGGTGGCAAAGGGTCAGGCCGTTGACGTTGATGGTGATCGCCATGAGCGGCTCTCCTGCCACGGGGGCGAGGGATCGGTGGGGCCGATGAGCACTGCACCGCGTAGCGGATCATCGGAACTGGATAAAACGAGGTGATTCGCCTGACGTGGGCGTCGTGACATTCCGTAGGCGGCCAATGCAACATGCGCGACCGCGCTAGCGGACGCTAGATCGCCGCTGGCCAGCGCGGGTACGACTCGCTGCCAGCCCGGGGCGAGCGCATCGGCCAGCCGAAGCGCCGTGAAGCCGAACTGATCCGCCCGATACGGCTCACCGTTCAGGTCGACCGAAATCCAGCCGATCCGGTCGGCGCTGAATTCCCGCCCCTGTTCGAGCGCAGCTCGGACGGCTTGGGATAGGCCCACCCCGACGCACACCTTCCCCGAGTCATAGGTGTGTGGTTCGTGCGCGAGGGCAACACCGAGCAACCGAGCCCAACTTTTTCCGCCCGACGCCAATCGCCCGGATAACGCGATCGCGGCCGCACCTTCGCCCGGCACTCGGCCGTACGGCTCTACCCGAAAACGACCGCGATACGCACGATGCGCGCCATGCAGAAGCGATCGCGCGTCGAGCCACATCAAGGCGTCGTGACTCAATCCCGACTCGACGCCGAGCACGACGGCCAGCGCGCTCGGGTCTGCCTCGAGCCTCTCGACCGCCTCTTCGATCGCGGCGACACCCGCAGCATGGCCGCCCTTCCGGATCACAATCTCTGTCCACGTTCCCGCTACGTCCTGGACCGATGCCCTCACCGTCTCGACGACGTCCGTCGGCAGGCCAGGACGTCGCGCGGTTTCCGGAAGCACGATCCAAAGCCAACGTGCCCGGCCTCGCAAACTGTCGTGCCCCCGCCGAAGCGGATCGAGCATCGCTTGCTCGAGCGCCTCGCGCGCGAGCGCACCCCACCGCGCCGAATCGAATGGGTGTTCGCCAGGGAAAAAACTACCGCGGACCGGCTCGCCGGCGCCGTCAACGTAATCGGGATGGCGCTGGAGCTGGGCGAGCTGCGCGCGCACTGCGGTGTCGGCGAGCTCGATACGAGGACCGGACGGAAATATGCACGACGCGGCCACGATCACCGGCGTACTGTTCATGCGGGTTGCTCCGTGTCCGATTCAGGGCTCGCCTCGGCTACTCGCCGGACATCGCCGAAGATGGCCAGCCATGCCTTATCGAGCGGCCGCCGTTTCATCGTCACGCGGGTTTGCTCCAACAAGTTGACCTTCTCGTGACATGGCAACGCCATGTGGTACACCACGCAGACGCGAAGCTCGTCCGGCTCGAGAATGACCGTGTGTATCACCGGACGAGAGTACTCCCGTGTGCCGTCGTAAAAGCGCGTCTCACATACGAGGGAGACTTTCGGCAAGCGGAAGGTCAAACGGCCGCCAGACGCAAACTGCGGCGGAGTCACGTTGAGCAGCGTTACGGCTTCGCCGCCAGACAGGCGGCCGTTGACCTGCTGTTCGAGCGGGGCGATCTGCCAGAACCGGGGATCAAGGTCTTCCGGCGGGAGCGGGTGCCGCGTGTTCCGCCAGGCGTCGTCGTAAGTACCCCCATGCTGCAACCTCGCCGGCCAGTGCGCGGGAAGTACGCCGAAGCCCGTTGTTGGGGGCATGTCGTTCCGATTGCGAATCGGCTGCGTCACAGATTCGATATTCGGTAACCAGACGCGCCCCTCCGTGTCGGGCAAGTAACCCCGTCCGACGGGATTTTGGCTCGCGGGCGGCAGTTCCGGCATGTCACCACCGAACGCACGCTCATAGACGAGCGGCATGCTCACGAACGCCGCCGCCTCGCTGGGGCGCCAGGACCAGAGCTTGCGCTCCCAGTAGCGATCGCCGTGCACGGTCGCGAAGTGGCTTGTCGCGCCAATCTGGAAGCCCGCGCGCAGCGTGCGAACGGGTTCGCCATTGGGCGCCCACGCAGAGCCGTTCAGCACGATGTCAGTTGCCAGCTTGGGTGGCCCAAGATCAGTGTCGTAGAGCAAACCTGCGCGCCCGTCGGCCGGCACGGGACCCTGGTTCAGGGGCAACTGTTCGCTAGCGAGCTCGACGTTCCCGTCGGGCAGGATGCTGTACGTCGCCTTCACGGCGACCACCCACACCTCCGCGCCATCCGGATCTCGTACCCAAGTCCGGTCTGCGACGAATGGTGTCCAGTTATCGACGCGCCACATACCGTCAGTTCAATTCGATCTGGCCGCCGGCGATCCGGTTCACACCGGCCGCGTCGCTCACGATGTACTCGCCGCGCAGCGCGATTTTGCCGTTCGGATAGAGCGTGATGCTTGCCTTCCCGCATCGCAGCGTGATTTTTTGCTTCGCCTCGAACACAAGTTCGTCCTCAATAGCCGCCGGCGGCTCGGCGGCCGCGCTCTCCGGGTCCGCCGCTGACGTATCCGGCGGCAGAAGACATTCAATTTCGTGATTCATGCGATCCCCTTCTAGGTCAGCGTCTGGAAAAGCGCGCGCTGTGCGGGCGCCGAAAGGCGGGTCGGGAAGCGCGGCCCGCGCGTCAGTCGTTGCAGATGTTCAGCAGCGAGCGGCCGCCACGCGAGCGGGCCGCTAATCAAGACCTCGCCAAGCCATTCAGGCGTGATCGCGCGGCCGGCAAAGTAACTGTTGGCGTCGCCGAATCGCGGACCATGCACATGCCACCATGCTGCGAAAGCGGCGGCGTCCGGCCAGGGCAAATGCGCATCGGGATCGACATCGGGAATCTCGCTATCCGCGAGCTCATCAGCGCCATTCAGCAACATCTTCGGGCCTTGCCAGTCGTCACGAACCGGATCGGCCCCGGTGATCAACGACAGCGACGCCGCGGCAACCCGCGCGGTCTGAGGTTCGGCAAGGTGTTCCATCAAGACCGGAACTGCGCTTATGCGGCCGAGCCACCCCAACGCGATCAGGTAAAGGCGAATCTCCCCGGATTGGCCCAGTCTCTCCAAATGGCGTGCTGCGCGGTCGGGTGCGTGCAACGTTAGACTGCGCAGCGCGGTGCGGAAGCCTCCCGTATCGACTGCGGAATCGGAGAGCAGCTGGTCGAACGTATCGCATGCGGACGGCGTGTCATCTGCCGGCGCGAGTGCGAGTAAGGTCTGCGCCGCGGCAAACCGCACGTCGGGCGACGCATGATCGAGATACCGTCGGGCCGCGCTTGCAAGATCGTGCCGGCCGACGCCTAGCACCAGCTGCAGCGCATCGGCAATCTCTACGGCCGTCGGCTCCTGGATCGTCTGCAGCTGTTCGAGCGCTTGTTGCGCGACGCCGGGAAAATCACGATGGCGCACGCCGACCAGCGGCAAGCGAATCGAACTGGGCAACGCTTCGATGCGCGCCCGAACTCGGGGAGTCGCCGGCGCCCATTCAAACGCGTCGACCATCCCGCCGCGAAGATCGGGAATCGCCGTCGCAAGCGCCTGGCACGCGTCCAGCATTTCGTGGTTATCGCTCGCCAGCGCATATAACGTCATCGCAAACATCTCGCCGGCGCGCACCGGGTCCGGCGTCGACACCTGCATGCGCAATGTCGCTGGCTCGCCAAGCAAGAGGAGCGATTCCAGGGCGGCCAGCAACTGATCGTCGAACTCAGCGAGGTCAGAAAAGTCGACTGCCGAACTGGCCAGCATGTTCGTCCGCCGACGCCATCCCATTGCGAGCAGATCGGCATATCGGTCGGCAAGCGCCTCTGCCGTGCTCGCAACCAGCGACGGCTCCATGCCGCCCTCGATGGGCGACGTCAGAACCTCCGCGGTGGAGACCGGCGACCGACCGTCAGGCATATCTTCGACTGTGCGCATGCTCTACGAGGTCAATTGCCGTTGATCGTGTTGCCGTCGACTTTGACTGAGCCGGCCCCCGAGATCTTGATGTTCCCTCCACTGATCGAGATGTTTCCGTTGCTCTCGAGAACGATCGAAGCCTTGCCCGTACGCAACTCGATTCGATCGCCGGCAGTGATCGTGTAGGTCTTTCCGACGACGGTGGTTTTCGACAACCCCACCTCTTCAGCCTGTGCGAGGCCGACTGCCGTGTTCATCGCGCCGACCACCGTAATCGTGTAGGCGCCGCCAACAACCAACGCCTTCGCCAGCCCAACTTCTTCGGCCGACGCCATCGCGATCAGCAGGTTCTGCATCCCGTCGATCGTTTCGACACGGTTCCCGCCGACCGTCAGCGTTTCGTTGTTGCCCACGTGCTCGGTACGATCGACGCCGATTGTGATGGTCTCGTTGTTACCGACCGTCTCGGTCCGATCGTGGCCTACGTTCACCGTTTCGTCGTGGTCGATTTTCTTCGTGCGATCGTTGCCGACCCAATGCGACTCGTCGTGTTCGACCTCGAGGCGCTGATCCTTCTCGGCGTGCAGCCAAACCTCTTCCGCGCCCTTCTTGTCCTCGAAGCGGATCGCGTTTGCCGTGGTCGCGTTGCCGCCCTTTGTAGATCGGCTCAGGATGCCGCTCTGCGACGCGTTCGCCGGCAGGTCCCACGGCGGCATGTTGGCCGCGTTGTACACGCGGGAAATAATTAGGGGCCGATCAGGATCTCCATCGAGGAAAATCACCACCACCTCGTCGCCGATACGAGGGATGTTGACCATGCCAAACCCACCGCCAGCCCACGGCTGGCCAACGCGCACCCAGCACGAGCTGGATTGGTTGCTCTCGCCCAGCCGATCCCACGGAAACTGCACCTTCACCCGGCCAAGGCTGTCGGTATAGATCTCTTCGCCCTTCGGGCCGACGACGACGGCCGTCTGTGGCCCGATGATGGTCGGCTTGACGATCGTGAACGCCGGACGATAAGGGATCTTCTTGCGGATGCAAGTGAAGCTGCAGCCGTAGGTCGCCGCCCCCTCGCCCGCCTGGTAGTTGTTCGATCCCGCATGGATCACGCTCGTGATGAGAAACTGCCGATCCTCCTGTTTCCCGTCGTCGTGATCGTAGTGCTCGTCGAGCTGGAAGTAGCGGGCCGGCATCATGCGCCGGCTCGTCGTCGTGCCGACGAAGATCTTGCTATGCGCTGCAAGCGCCTGGGTCCGGAACCGCGCCAACTCCTCGCCGCGATCGCTGTTCGGGAAGCCGTGCTCGCCCACGTAGTCGTAGATTTCGTACGTCGGCACGTCGCCCTGATCGACGCCCGTATTGCCGGACACGAAGCGCCGGGCTCCCGGAGCCTTGTAGTCGTAAGTCTTCACGCCGACCTTGTTCGACTCCAACTGCCGGCGCGCGGAAAAGGACGTCACGATCGCCAGATCATCGCGCGCCTCGCCCTTCGAGTACTCCAGATTCGGGCTCGTGCCGTCGATCGGCCTCGCCGCGATCGAATTGTCGGTAATGATCAGCTTGTGCCCGTCCTTCGCGTGCTCGAAGAAGTAGAAAAGGCCATCCTCCTGCATCAAGCGCTGGGCGAACTCGAGATCTGTTTCCTTGTACTGGGTGCAGTAGCTCCGATTCCTCGTCGCTTTCGACAAGCGGAACTCGAACGACGCCAGGGAGCCATATTCCTTGAAAAGCTTTGCCAGAATGTCCTGGGTGGTCTTTTCCTGATAGATCCGGATGTCCTGATGGCGGGACAGCATCCAGAGCCATGGCTTGATCACCGCGCTGTATTTTGTGAAGCCGCCATCCGTATCGAGGTGCGAAAACGATACGACGTACCCGTTGAAATACCGCTCTTCTGAGCTTGCAATAGCGTCAGTCAATTGCAATGTAATTGTCACCGGCTGGCCGATCATCTTTTTCAGCTCGATCGACCGATCCTGCGACGCAAGCTGCGTGTCGATGTGAAATAGATCGGAAAGGCTTTCAGTGCAGGTAAAATTGACCAACACCAACTCCGACCGCCCTTTCAACGGCGCATCGATTGAGAACAGGCGATTGCTTTGGAGCTGAAAAAAGCTCGGAATATCGGACAGTTGCATGATTGGCCTCAGCGCCCCCCGGAACGAGTGTCGATATTACTGCCAGATAATCATCCGACGGTAGTGTCAATTTTGCCGGGGCTCGGAAAATTTAACGGTATTTCACTTTTGATCTGGAACTAGTATCGCCGGAGTATTGATGGACGACTTGCTGCCACATTACGAATACGAACTTGGTCTATTAGCTCATGGGCTGACGGAATTCGCCGATCGTTATCCGAAAATCGCCACACGGCTCGGTATTCAGAGTGGACAAGTCGACGATCCTCATATCGGTCGGCTCGTTCAGACCTTCGCCTTTATGGCGGCCGCACTCGACACTCGCCTCGTTGACGACTATCCCGAATTTACCGAAGCGCTCCTCGACTGCATCTATCCGCAATTCATCCAATGCGTACCGTCGTGTGCGCTGGTGGAATTCGATCCGGCCGACCTGTCCGGCAAGCTTACAGGTCCCTTTACCGTTCCCCGAGGCACGACATTGGACGCGCGTGCTGCGTTGTGTCGCTTCCAGACCATCTACGACGTCACCCTGACGTCGCTGCGCATCGGCGCGGCACGCTACTCGCCCTCGACGATCGCTCCTGCCAGAGTTCGAATGACGCCAGACGCCACCGGGATTCTGTCGGTCACCTTCACGTCTCAATCCCCCACCGGACTCTTCGATACGTCGAGCCCATCCAAGCCAATTCGCGTGCATCTCGCGGGTGACCGTCCGGTCGTCGCCTCACTCACTGACACGCTCTTGCTGCGCAGCGCCGGCGCTTTCGTCGAGGTTGATCACGACGGCCGCTGGTTGCCTCTATCCAAAGTACCCATTGAGGCTGTGGGCTTTGACGACAGAGAGGCATTGCTCCCGAACGACGCCGGCGCTGCCGGACATTCATTTCGACTTCTGCGCGAGTACTTCGCTTTCCCGGAGAAGTTCGACTTCGTCGACATCGATTTCAGCCGCATCCTGCGTGCGGCCAGGGCACCCCAGGCTCGACAGCTCACCCTGCACGTTGTGACGCGCGGCACGCCGACCGATTCGACGACGGCACAGATGCTGGCCACTGTCGACGGGCGTACCTTCAAGCTGTTCTGCACACCTGTCGTCAACTTGTTCGACCGCGCTGCCGAGCCAATCTTGCTGACCAGGACGGACCAGTCCTATCCGATCACGCCAATCCCGCTCGAAGACAAGGGAGCGCCGCTCGGTCTCTACGCTATCGGCAAGGTCTACCTTTGTGACAAGTCGGATAGCGGGGAACAGGCCGCGTTGGCTTCGACGCACTCGGCCCGCGTGCTTGTGCCGCCCTATCGCGCCTTCGGCCACGGTTCAACGTCGAATAACGCATACTGGATCGTGTCTCAAGATCGCGACGTGGCGTTCAAGCCCAACAGGCCAACATGGTTACTCTCCCTTGTCGGTCTTGACGGTCGAGTTACACGGCCGAGCCAACCGCAGGTCGATATCGATCTGATCGCGACGAACGGCGATCTTCCGTCTCAGTTGCCGATCGGCAACCCACTCGGAGACTTGTTGAACGAAGGTGCGGCGCTCTCATGTCCGATCACGTTCATCTCCAAGCCGACCCTCCCGATGACCCCAACGTGCGACGCGAGGGCGCTGTGGCGTATTCTTTCGGCCCTGTCTCCGCATCCGTACGACCTGTCTCAACTCGGCCTCAGTGGGTTACGAGCGGTCCTTCGGCTACATGCGCCCCGAACCGCTCTCATCGCACATCAAAGCATCGATGCGATTCGCCACCTGGACTACAAATCCGCCGTGAAGTGGATGTCGCTCGACGGCAAGATGCAATCATTCGTGCGCGGTATCGAGATCGCTGTGTCGATCGACGATGCTGCGTTGCGAAACCTCGCGCTCGGAACATTTGCCCGGATGCTCGAGCAAATCCTGACCCCCTACGCTCCAACGAACAGTTATGTCCAGCTAGCGATTCGGTCGACGCAAACCGGCGGGGAGCTGCTCAGGTGCGCCGCTCGTCAAGGCACACGGTCACTGGTCTAATGCCAAGTCAGTGCACGTAACCTGCGAGCAATCCCGCGCCAAACCCTGCCTGAAATCCCCACGTCCGCCCGTGGGTGATGAGCAAAACCGGCGCATTTGAAATCGCCTCTTCGAGCACCATGGAAAAAGCCGGACTCGAAAGTCCCAGCGCGAGCATCACCGGATTGATGCCCATCAACATGACGTCGCCTGCCTGGCCGATGATCAATGACAGGGATCCATCGAGATACACGGTGCCACCACGAAAATCGTCCGGCCCGAGTTCTTTCCCTTGAAACGCGTTGGTCATATAGACCCAGCCGCCGCTCGGCGTGTGCACGCCGGCGCCAGCCCCGGCGACCGCGCGCCCGCCAACTGGGGGCAATTGAATTTGCGGTGTAGTGAACCTCGGAAACTTCATCTTCGGGATCTTTAGCCCCAGTCCGTATCCGATGCCAAGCCCACCATAGTAGTAGTCGTGATCCCGCTTACTCGGATCGGTGAGGCGAAGCAAGCCGCCCGTCGCCGTCACGAATTCCACGCTCGCCCCACCGCCAGCGCCCGTGTTGTACGTCCAGTCGCTCAACCTTAGCAAAGACATTGCACTCGCCCTCTCAAGCTATCTTTTTATTTACGTGACGGCAGGTTCAACAGCCCGACCACGATCGCGCCCAGCCCCATCGTGAGAAGAAAAATCGGCATATCCCAAATTGCGCGGAACGTATTGACCGTCGCGGTAGGGATCGGTTGTTCCGGCAGATATCGAACCTCGACGTCCTGACCGACCGTCATCGCCGAGATCAGGAGGCCGCCTTGTGGATACGAAACATGCTGGCCAGCCTTCGTAACAAACTCGATCTCGGGATGATATCCACCCGCGTTGAGCTTCACTACACGGCCGGGCACGACGATCGAGGTTCGCAGAAACTCACGCGTCGCGTGCGCGCTGAACCCCGCGGCGATCAGAAAGCCGATACCGATGACAACCGTGCCTATCGCCTTGAACATAGCCTTCCTCAAATGAACTGCCTCGTCGCCATGCAAACGCTTACGGAACGCCGCGAATCGCTGCGGCGCACGCCGACCTATGGACTTAGCCTATCCGCGCGAACAATGACCGGCCCGACGAAAATTACCTTGCGCAGCGACGAGCTCGGACCGTAGGGTTGCATCTTGAAATGCGGTCGACGCCAATGTGCGCGCTTCTCGTGATGCGACAACCCCGCCTCGCTTACGTCACCTCCAGCACGCTCCCAATCCAGAACGGCCGGGCCTACGACATGGCGATCATACAACTGTTCAATCTGGGCTAGCCGTTCCCGACGCTTACGTTCGCCCAGCCCCCTAAAATCACGCGACGCTCGGCTGTGTGCCAAGTTGGCTTCGATCCTCGCATCCGGCAGCTTCAGATACAGCAGCAGCTTCGCAACGTAGCCGAGTACGAACAAGACGTACTCACGATCTTCGGCACTCCCCTCGGGGATATCGTCGATCACCTGGACGATGGTCTTGTCTGGATCGCTCAAGGGATAGGACCCGAACCGCAGGCGTGTCGCCCCTCCTCCTGATTCCTGCCACGTCGCGATAGTAAGGTGCTGTCCTCTAACACTCGGGGTATCGAAATCACGGCGAAAAACCGCTATGGCACGAATGCCCTTCTGCTTGACCCCGGTCCACTCAGGGCTAGGAATAATGCACATTGCTGGCGCCGGCAGTTCGATCAAACCAATCGGCACGTCATCGGCGATGTACGCGTCGTCGAGCAGCCGATGCAAGGCCGCTGTTGGCTCGTACATCACGCCATCGCTGCCATAGTAGATCTGCCAGAGCAAGCTTCGGTGAGCGAGCAACGCATCGTGTTCGCTGATGCCCGACAACAGCGAGCCACCCCAGCCTTTCACGAATCTTGGGAACTCGTCATAGAGCCGTTCCACCGGGAACACGGGAATCGCACTGCCAAAGTCAGCATGGCCAACTTTCGCCCCTTCTACCATCACGCGCTTCCACGCGTCGATCGCACCTGTCGCGCGATACCGCACTGGAGGAGGCAAACGCCGATAGACTGGATCATCGGCGGCGGCCGTAGTCTCCAAAGCCGACTTCAAGAGCACCGAGACGATTGCATTCGGGTCGTGATAGCTGAAATGACGAATGGGTTCCACTCTGACGCCTCAATACATGCCCGCGGCCTGCCAAATCGTTAGCAATTGGAAAGGAATTAATCGCTGCTGTCAACGCTGATTTCCGCCTTAACTCTATCCTAAGCAATAAAGCTGAATCTGTTTTCGATCGCCGGTGCACCCTTCGTCTAGCTTGACTAAATTTGACGAAGCGATATACCGGTATTGCTGATAAAGTTGTACAGGGAAAGAGCCTTTAACGTCTAGCTCTTTTCAGATGCAGTACTCGGCCCAAGCAGTATTGACCCGCCACTATTCGACGTGTCGGGTCCCTCATATCTCAATAAAATAACCCGGAATCTGCAGTCCATACAAGCCACGGTTCGGATGGACTCCGGGCGTTCGGATCATTTTCCTGTTCGCATGGAATATTGAACATTCATCACAAATGTTTACCAATCCAATTTGTCACCTTCGAGATCCTGGAGTGATATCTACCATGCCAATCTCAACGATCGGTGGATATCGAAACGAACAAGGGATGGCGGCGGCTCAATGCTCGGCGGGTTGCTCGAGCAAGTCCGATTCACCGAAAAAATCTCGCTGACCAGGTGGCGACGGCGCCGGACGGCGCGCCACTCGAGGACGACGATGCCCGGCGCGCTTCAACGTTCGCGCGATGGCTTGCAATTGGGCCCAAAGCTGATCGGCGTCCTCGGCCGACAACGTGTCGGCTGCCACCTCAAGCGCGGCGATGACCGCTTCAAAATGTTCGGGAGCGTCCGCCAGTACCGGAAGAGCCCGTGCGCGGGCTTGCTCTTCTTGATACAAAGCCATCCAACACGCGAGCGTCTTGCGTTCATCGCGAGTCAACGCTTGGAGTAACGCCGCTGGCACGGGCTCGTCGACGCGAAAAGAGCCGACCACACGACGTACACCGCGGTCGGCCTGACCCGCTTGCCCGACTGCTGCGGGCCCTTTCGACGGTTCGACGCGCACCAACTTGACTACGCGTCCATGTTTGCGAATCAGCATGGAGTTTTGTCAGGCTCACAAGATCACCGCAGCAGGATAGCGCAAACTCTTGTCACGATCGATTACGTCACACGCTCACTCAGCGACACTCACCCCGGCGCAATCCCGGGATCGTGCACCGGACTCGGCAACAATTCGGGACTGCTTGCCGTGAGCGGCGCCCTCACCTATACCGTATTCGATGCAGTTCGGGAGGTCGTCGTGAACGTCCCTTTGTTGATGCCACATCTGTTTTGTCGTGCCTTCGAACTAGCCGGTGCGATCCACGACGGTGAGGTGTTGGTCGATGCTCGTCGAGTTTCGACAATTCGCGGAATGCTGATCTCGTTTTACGGGCTAGATCCCGGGCCATACGAAATCGCTCTCGCAACCGTGGCAATCGACGTCTTCTCCGACGAAAACACACGCGCCTGCTTCCTCGAACGAGTCGATGCGTTCGACCGACTGATTGCGAATCGAGGTCTCATGGACGCGTGGGGAAGAAACGGCTGGGTGCTCCGCTCTGCGACCGATCCCGATCGATTCGCGCCCGCCCGATTCGTTGTCGAGGCAGCGGCCATCTGCGCGCTGGACACATATCGCCGGGCCTTCGATCTACAGGAATTCCACACAGCGGCTTACAAGCGAGCAGCCGCTCGGGGTGTCGAATTTTGTTAAGTGCCCGACATCGCGTGCATGCCGTTTGGCGTGTGAATTCCCAGGTGATGCTGATTCGCGTATCCGCTGGTCGGAGCCACGCATAGCGCCGCACCACTGCCCCAATCACGACGCTGCACGCGATCAGCGTCACGCTGCTTGCCAGCAGATGCGCAAGCACCACACCGAGCGTGTCGTGCGTTGTCGTCCATTGGTGCAACTTCCAGGCGAGGTCGAAATTCAGCCATGTCAGCCCGCCGATCAGCGAGATGAAGGCTCCAGGTGCTCCGAGCGCTAGTTGGGTCAAGTGATCAGGGCGGGCAAGCCACCAGCCGATCACGAACACCCCCACGGGAATCACCAGCGGGCCGGTACCACCGTACGTCAGCGGCCAGGCAAGCGCCGCGGCGACGCTGGCGATCAAGATGAACAGCAGTATCCGCCCCCAGCGTGGAAGCGAGGGGGCGTCGTCGCACGATGGCTGATACGCGAAATAGTAGACCTGGAGGATCGCGATTCCAACGGCCGCCATGCCGATCCCGCTCAGTGCGTGTTCGAGCACCGACACCGCATGGTCCCAATGCAGCGCGGTTCGAATCGCCCGCCGGACCGCCAACACATGACCGTCACCTCCGCGTGCCGCCGCGCGCTCCCAGTTGCCCCACGCGAACAACCACCAGTCGAGCGAGAAAGCGGCAATTGCAACGAGCAGATGCCGCGTAGCTCGAACTTTCGATTTCCAGTCAGCAATCGCCAGCCGCCGACGTAGCCAATGCCCAAGGGGCTGACGCGGATCGGTGGTGCCCATGTCACTCCTTCGGTAGCGCTGGACCGCCTCATTGCGGCGCGCACGATAGATGATCGCAAAATGAGAGGAGGATGCCGCCTATACGTGAAGGTCATGCACGGCCCGTCATAAGTCCACGTTGCCGTGCTGAAGGCGTCAAAGTTTCTGTAAATCCACCGGCACGAAAAGCACGATCGCGAAGCACTTCGCGCGCGCACTCCTAACGGCGAATTCGGTGCTGCTACGGTTAGTTTGCCATCGATCACACAGCGGCTGCGCGTGCGCGCGACTTCGTCGGACGTTTGGCCGGAAAGAAGGCGGTCCACTGCTCAGGTGTCGCGCGGTCGATTTTCTCGATCGCAACGGCGCGGGCGGCATCGATCGATCCTTCCATGATCTTGCCTAAGCTCCGGCCGGTTTCCACTTCGGACACAGCGAACAGCGCCGGCATGCTCGGATCGGATAGTGTGCTGCGATGCACGGCCCAGGTGCGACCGCGATGCTCGAACGGGACGCCGATCGTCTCGACCCAACGATCGTCGTGCAGCGCGAGATGGAACACGATACCGTCGACGCGCACGTGCGCCGGCGGGGAGGACGGCTTTTTGGGAACTGCACGGGTCATAAATTATCTCCAGTTAGGATCAAGCACGTCGACGTAGTGCATCGGCGGCTTGCCATGCACCAGCGCGAAGAAATCGCCGGCCTCAGGCGGATGTTCGATGAAGGGGCGCTTGAACGCAGGCGTCGGAAAGGCGACGTCGAGCAGCTTGCCGCTCGCTGTTCGGACGAGCGAGTGAGCCGCAAAGCGCACGTCGTGGCCGAGCTGGCATTCCGGCATCCAACCGCGCACCGCCTGATCGGCAGGATTGAGCAGCAACCAGCGCATCACCTGATCGTGGCAGTGATTCTGGCGCGGCGACCAGCCCGGCAGACTGTCCGCATAGTCGTCAATGGGAAGTGCGTCTGCGAAGTCACGCGCGATGGCCATGCCAAGCGCAGCATGAAGCGTGGCAACGGGGGTGTTTAGAACACCCTTGTCGACCAGCCACCATCGATAGTTAAAGACGAGGTCCCGTAGCTCATCGCTGATCAACCCCAGGTGCGCCGCAGTGAACGCAACGTCCAGAACGACAAGCGCAGACTGAACTGCCGGCGCCGGTCCGCCGGCAATCCGCAAGACAAGTAGAGAGCGGTCGACCTCGTCGATCAGCTTAGCGATGACAGCCCGGTCATGCTCGTTCAGCGGCATCGAGCCGCTGTCGAATCCGATGCAACGGCGCACGTGCTCGATCTCGGGAATGCTCATTCGAGCCCCACCTGTTGATGCGGATCGTCTCCGTGCTTATGACGGTCAATCAGGAAAATCGCAGCGGCCGCGCAGGTGTTCTTCGCCAATACGCCGAACGCCGCATCGAGGGGCTCAAAGTGGCTGGTCGCGCCGTGCGCCGTGCCGAAGTGCGTGCGCAGTGCCGCCGCTCCGCCACAAATAGAGGCGACGCCACCGAGCAGCTGCTTCAGATCCGGTTGCAGTTCCGGTAGATCCGGCAAGCCCAGGTTGTTGACGCATGCTTTGAGTAGCGGCGACAGCGACTTGTCCGAAGGCAGCGGAACACCGCGGTCTATCAGGATTGCGGCGCACACCGACTCCAACATGCGGGTCGCGCGCGTGAGCGCATCGGCCGTCTCCATGTGCGTCGCGTCCAGCGCTGCCTCCCAGTTCTTCGCGACAGCACCGCTGGCGAGCGCGGTCAGGCTCGCCTTCATCTGTGTGTCGATCTCGGCAGATTCCGCCGCGAGGATCGTCTGGAGCGCGTGCAGCGACGTGTCGAGCGGACCCTCTTGCGCATCGAGTCGGTCGGAGATGTCATGGAACAGCGATTCGAGCGTCTCGTCAGTCAAAATCAACTGGAGCCATTCGATCGGGGCCGCTTCAAGGCTTGTCACGTCATCTTCGCGATGCTCCGGCGGGACGAACGCTTCCGCTGCATCTTGTTCTGTCGTCCGGTGACAAATCTGCACCCCCCTATCGCCGTAGGACAGACATCCGTACACGGCTTCGCCAAATCCGTACTCCTCGAGCGTTACCGACACACTGCGACCAACGATCTTCGTGGACGCGAATGCCTCGTTCATCGCCGCATGGAAGGCCCGGGCCCGCTGGATCAGTTCGCCTCGTTTGGCCTCGATCCGCCGATGTTGCGCCGCGAACGCGTTAAGCTTGTCGCGCATATGGCCTCAGACGATCGCCGGGCGCATCGCATATGCCAGCGCTTCGAATCGCGTGCGGTCGGCACGCACGTTGACCGGGTCGACTGCATCGATCGTCGTGACGAGCGCCTCCCGCGGCGCCAGCGCCCCACGGGCCTCGCCCAGCGCAATTCCCAGCCCGTAAATGCCGATGTCACACGCAGCGGCGCGTTGCATCGCATTACGGATCTTGCGCTCGGCATGTTTCGTGATGTGTTCGTAGGTCAGGCTGGTCATCTGAAGGTCTCTCTCAATTTGTGGTGGGGTCGACGGTTGCGCGGTTGAACCGTCAAAACCCGTATTGATTCTCGGCCCAGCGCCGCAGCACCTGGTAGTCGTGCTCGGGCAGGACGATCAGACCCGCCTCGGCCGCTTCGAGCACGCGCTCCATCTGTCCGCTCAGAATCAGGTTGCCGTGCAGGCCGTAGAAGTACCAGGCGAAGCGATGGCCGATGCGCTCGTCGAATTGCGTCAGCTTGCCAATCAGGCTGTATACGTCCAGCTTCGCCGTGTTCTTCAGCGCCGCAATCTTTCGCGTGTGAGTCCAGCGCGGCACGAAATTCATGTCGCGGCCGCTGTGCGGATCGGTGTAGTCCTCGGTGCTGAAGACCCAGCGCCGGCACGCACGCTCGCCGGCACGGCCGGCGCTCGACGCGGCCCAGTCGTCGAAGAAACGACGGCCGCGCCACTGTTGGCGATCGTAGTCCGGCGTGAGCTCGCGCACACTGACCACCCGCGATTCACCCGTCTCGACGTTCCGCTCGACGAATTGCCGACCGCCATCGCGCTGCCTGCGCTCGCGATAGGTCGCTTCGGCCAGTGCCGAGAAGTGCTGCATGTCGATCACCGCCTCGAGCCGATAGCGCGGCGCGCCGAGCGTGCGCCGCTCGAACCGTTCGACAGGCATGTCGTGCCAACCCGAGCGCAGTTCACGCGCATCCGGCAAGCGCCAGGGCGTGCCGCGCGGAAACACCTCGCGCTCCACGAATTCCCGTTCTTCCCAGACCTCGATTTGCACGAAATTGTCCTGATCACCACCGCGGTCGTGCACGAAGAAGTGCAGCAGCGGCTGGACCTCGACCAGCTGGTAGGCGGCATCCCGGTGCGCGAGCAACACGTCGCCCACCGAGCCGCCGTGGGCGTCGAGCTGCGCGTCGATCCACGTGTGGTAGTCGGATGCGATCTCGCGGCCCTCGGCATCGATCACGCGTGCCGGCCGTTCGGAGAACTCGTCGCGCGTCACGGCGTAGTGCGCGCCGCGATAGTCGGTGCGGGTCGCGAACGCGGCCAGCAACTCGGCATGCTTCGGCGACACGGGCGTGGCGGCGACGATCGTCGCGAGCACGTCGGTCTGCAGTTCGTATTCCTTGCGCATCAGAGGGCTCCTGTTTCAGCGCCGTGGCGCGCGTTGCTCAAGGTGAATCACATTGTTGGGGGCAAAATGCACGCGCTCGCCAAGGTGCAGCCCGCGGTGCTCCTCGCCGGCCCCGCCGGCGCCCACGAACTCGGTCACGATCGCCTCGTGGATCGGGGTGTCGCCCCAGTAGTGGGTGCTGCACACGGTCGCGCAGAACAGCGGGCCGTCGAGCAGCTGTAGCTCGACCCGGTCGCCTTGCTCGATCGTGTCGCGGCGAGTGTCGCGCTGCGTGTCCCACCCCCGCGTCGGCTCGGCCACGCGCTGAAAATCGCGGACCGTCAGCCATCCCAAGGTCTGGCGCAGCAACTGCCAATACACGCCGGGCAAGCTGCCGTCGCTGGCTTCCCAGCGCTGCACCTGACGTTCGGTGACGTCGAGGCGTTCGGCGAGATCGGCTTGCGTCAGGCGGTGCATGATCCGCAAGAGCTTCAGCTGCGCAGCGGTCGGTTCAGCGCCTGGGGGATGAACGGGGTTTGCTGGCATATCCACTCCTTCTTAACCCGACAAAATGTCGCATAGCGAGAAAGTAGCACGACATTTTGTCGTGTCAAGCCACGCGCTACCCGACGAGCGTCGAGAGCGTACTGAGCACGAGTGCCACGGCCGTCAGCCGGGCGGCAATCTGGTTCAGCCGACCCATCTCGCGATTGGCCTCGACCACGGCGGCCCAGCTCGCCTCGGTCGCCTGCATCTGCCGGACATGCATCCAGAGCAGCTTCAGCTCGTGTTCGACCGGCTCGAACGCGAACGGATCGTCCGGGTCATCCGGGTCGGTTGGCCGCCGCTGGAAGTCGACCCGGGCCGACCGGTACCAGTAGGCTGCGCCGGCCACCCCAAACCCGAATCCCACGACCGCCAAAGCGACTGCCAAGTTGCTGCTCATCGAGGAGGCTCCTGCAGATTGAAATTGCGCTCAGTCGCCGGCCGCCGGCGCCGCGTTCGCTTCCGGTTGCGGCGTGGGCAGCGAACCGGTTTCCCGCGGCGCGGCGGAGCGCCGGTCGAGTTCGTTCGGCCAAACGGCCATCCGCACGCGGTGGCACCAGCGCGGCCAGCGCGAAAACACCAAGCGGTCGAGGAAGTAGTTCGCCAGGGTCGCGTGCTCGACGCACAGTCGCCAGTCCGCATAAAGCTGCGTGTCGCTGCGTGACGGCCGACGAGCACGAGGCGGGTTGTTCATCCCCGCCTCCATCTGGGCATCTTGAAACGCGCGGCGCGCTTCCATGCCGGCCTCGAAGATGCGGTGAATCATCTGGCACTGGAACAGGTGGCTGTACAACCGGGCGTCGATGTCCGACAACTGGCCGATAGTCGACGTGTGCAGCGCGAACAAGCTCGGGCGCCGCTCGTCGAGTTTCCTGATGGCATAGAAGGCCCGCGCCCCTGCCTGTTCCAGCTCGTCGAAGCTCTCGATCCGCGGGACGCGGTCGGCGTTCCGTTCAAGACTGCCTCCGGCGGCCACCAGCTGCTGCAGGTCGGGCAGCACCATGCCGGCCGCGACGCGCCGTTCGCGACCGCGGGCGGCGCCGGCCACGATCCACGCGCCGGCCACGCCGAGCAGGCCGCCGGTGGTCGCGCCGATCAGGGTCTGCCAGTGGTCAAGTAGATCCAGCCAGCCGTCCGGCGCGGCGGCGGCCACCGGTACCGGCAGGCACATCTGCGCCGCCGTCGCCGTCAGTTGATAGAGCATGGCGGTCATCTCAGTGGTCGGCCGGCGACGCGGCATCCTCTTCGGCAACGCGCGAGAAAATCGCTTTCTCGATACGTTGTTCTCGGTCACCCAGGCGCATGCGCGGGACGTCGAAACTCTTGCGGTAACGACCGGCCAGCTTCAGGGCCGCCGCGGCGGTTTCGTAGGCGCGTGCCTCGAGCACCACGAGTGCTTCTTCGGGACCCGCGTGGTAGTGGTCGCGACAGGTTTCCGCAATGTGGTCGTTTGCGGACCGGACTTGCTGCTCCAGGTCGCGGCAGGCGGACTCCAGCTCGAGCGCCGCCGCGCTGTCGCATACCCCGACACCGGGAGCGAACTTCGGCAAGCGAAAGCTGATGCCGTCGTCGCCCGCGCGAAGGGCGCGCGCGTTCTCGATCAGGAGCGCGTAGCACGCAAGCGCAAACGCTTCAAGGCCGCCAGCCGCTTCGCGTGCGGCACGCACCGCAACTGCCCGACGTGCCTGCGCGTCGTACTTCGCTTGCTGAAGCTCTCGGCTGGCTGCCGCGAGCTTCTGGCCAAGATCGAGCACCTTGTACACCATCGCGATGGCGCCGGTGGCAGCCGTCGACAAGACAGCAATGCCCGTGTTCGAAATTGACGAAAGGTCCATGGTGCGCCTGCGGTCGAAGCGAAGGAAAGCCGCCCCTCGCGGGGCGGGCCAAGGTTAATTAACCTGCAGCGTCACCGTATCGGAGACCGGCACGGTGCGCCACAGGGACGCTGGTCGCGGTCGTTACACCGCAGGGCTCACAGGGGGCTGCAGCCGCGCAGTTGCGCGAGCAACAGCAGAAGCGTCAGGACGGATACCGCCCAGCCCCGCCAATCGTCTGGCATTGGACACCTCACTACACATCGTCCGACCGGGTCGCCCGCCGGCCGGTCTCGGGGCAGGTCGTGGATCGGCCTGCGTTCCGTATAGCCAAGGGCCGCGCGTTTTCGACGTCGATTCGCAAGAAAATCGCCAAATATAAGGTTTGTACCTAGCCACCACCCTGCCCGCCCGGGGTCAATGCGCCCTATCAGGGATTTTGCACATTCAATCTCATGGCGCTAAGCAGCCCTAGCGCCATGGCTCCCAACGTGCTTGGGTTTGTATGGCAGGAAGGCGAGAGTCGAGCACGGCAAGCTGACGCGCCCGGCCGTGGTTCGACCCGGAACGGTTTTGTCAGTCAGGGGGCATCAAGCTCCGCGGGCAACTAGTTCCCGCAAGGGCCGGCGACCGATGTTCCTTCCAGCTGCGCATAGTGGTGAACGACGTCGCGACTGAAGCGCGCGATACCGTCGGCCACATCGAGTAGGCCTCGGTCGTACAAGGCATGCAGATCCCGTCGGAGCAAAATACCGTCGGAGGCGTCATTGTGTCCTGCGCGCCAATCGCGGCCGCGCAGGTGGGCAGCCTCCAGCGCTTCCTGGATATCGCAGCCTGAGATGGCGCACCTTCCGTCGTACGCATCGAGTACCGCCTGTCGAAATGCGGCTTGCTCGGGGCGAATCAATCGCGCGATATATCGCGCGATCCACTCATCGGATTGAATGGGGCCATCTACGGTCCCAACGGCCGTCGCGCGCGCTGGGCCGCGCACAATACGACAGGCGCCAGTTGCGTCGTCATAAGACTCGACCAACCACGTGAGCGAATCGAGTTCCCGCGACTTTACGCTCGAGGTTCCCTTTGGGAATTCCTTTGTGGCGCCATCGCTCGGCTCACCGCGACCGCAAATAATGACGTGGAGGGGTTGATGTAGCTGGAATGCATCGCACACCACGCGATCGAGGGCCATCCCGCGGTCGGCCTGGCCGATGAGCCGCGATCGCTCTCGGTCCGATGCAGCGAGCGCACCTGCGCGTGCTCGTCGCTCCTGCGCGCCGGCCCGGTAATTCGTGTCGGAAAACACGTCGCCACCCGCCGATTCCTTCAAATTTTCATGCCAGAGACAAACGGCATACCGTTCTTTCCGCGAGCCGAACGACCAGTTGTAGCAGAAGCGTGGATTCGCCTTGAAGTTTTTCACGGCGCGGCGGTTCGCGTTCATGTGCCATTCGTCAACTGAGATCGGGACGCGTTCGAGGATGTCATAGATCAGTTCTAGTCGATCGGGACGCAGCTCATCGAGCTTGCTGAGCGGCGTGGGCTCGCCGACCCGGTCAAACACCACGATCTCGGCCTCACGGTCGACAGAGCGCTTCTGCCAGCCAGCCTTCATCCACGCGTGCGCCCACTTGTGACCGTCGGGCTTCGGGAGAAACGGGTCCGAGTTCTGCCAGAACGTGTCACTCCGTCGCGCGACTGGGGGCAATGGCGCGTCGAGAATCTCTTCGATGTCCGTGAAATGCAGCGTAACGTTGCTGACGTCGAGTGAACGGAAAAATCGGCCTAGCGCGCGGTAATCCCTGACGATCGAGTTTTTTGGCGTGCGCACGCCGAAAGATGACGCAGCAAGCGAAATCAGTCCGTCGACAACGGCAAGCAGGTGCGGATAGGCGTGCGTGCGCCGGTGGATCTGGCTCGGCGGCACCAGCCCGCCATCGTGCCGCACGTAGCGCCCTCGCCGATTCACTTCATCAGCAATTGTCCGCGTGGAAAGCGGTCGGTCAGCGAGCGTCAAAATCTCGACAATCTCGTCGTGCAATTTCGGGCGCGTCTGCATTCGATCTCCTCGGCGGTAAAAGGCCGACGGCGGATTTAAAGTCGTCCAAACAAGCGCTGTAGCGTCTCGTCCAGATCGGCGAGCCTCTCGAACTCGCCTTTCCTGAGAACTCGCTGATTCGCTCGTTCCGCCTTGATGCCTTGTGCATTGGCACGCGCATGACGCGCTGTCGCGTGATCAGTGATCTCGGGTAAGGGACGACCCGGCTCCGCGCCGAACCAGCGGTACTCGGTGATTTCGAGATCTTCCGTGACGCCGAGCCAGACCACGCACCCGCTCCGCGCGTGTGCCAACTGTTGGTTGATGGTCACCTGCGCACGTGCGCCATCGACCAACGACACCTTGAACTGGACATGCCGCATCACGCTTCCGCAGCACATGACGAGGTCATACCCACTCGCGTCGAACTCCGCGCGCAGGATCTCAACGTTAAGGATACCGAGCTGCCAGAGGCGCCGCATGGCCTCGCCCACGAAAATGTGCTCGACGATCCGCTCCCGCAAAACTGAATGTGCGGCGTGCTTCGCCCTGGCGTCGGCAGCACAGATATCAAGGAATTTCATCGGGAATGCCTATGTCATTGCTCGGGTCGGTCCACTCATATGGCGGGTCGATCCACTCCGGCGCGATCTCCCCGGTCGCTATCCTATGAGCAGCGGGCAGAAATTCAATGGCGCGTACCTTCACCCGATTGGACGTGTCGCCGTCGACCGTGACGAGAATGCCGCAGGGAATCTCTTCCTCGAACAGCGTCATGCTGTTCCCGACGGGAACGGTCGCATCACCGGCGGCCGACACGGCCGAAAAATTGAAGTACATCACGACCTTGGTGTGGAGCACGCCCTTGATCCGCACCACCACCTTGCCGTCGCTGTGCTCAATTGCTTCGCATTCGTCAAGCACGCCGTCCGTCGCGGGCCACTGGATCGCGTCAACATGGATGTCGCGGGTCCACGTAAAATCGAACGCCGAGCGCGCGTCGATCCCCACCCCGATGTGACGCGCGAAGGACCGACCGGCTGCCAACAACGCATTCTGCAGTTCCTCGTCCAGGCCCTCGGCCAAGGTCTCGGCAAGCCGCCGCGCCGCAAACTGCGCGCTTTCGTCCTGAAACGCAGCCAGCGCACCGGCCAAATTATTCGTCCAGAGCAGCCGCGGATGCGCCGAACAGAAGCGCTGCCAGTCGGAATCTGTCGATACCACCAGCACCGCTGTGTCGTGCTCGGCGGCCCAATGCTCAAGCGCCAGCAGCGCCACCGCGTCGGGGAACTCGTGCTTCTTCTTGCTCGACTCGGCAAACGGCGGCTGCGCCGCAAAGTACCGGTCGAACAGGGTGCGCATGTCGACGCGAGCGGCAATGTCAAGCACCTCGGCGCGGGTGCCCGCCAACCACTCTGCCATTCGCAGGCTCGCCGCGGTCGCCGGCTCGTCCATCAGATACTCGATGACCTGAAGCGGCTCGAGCGCGTCGCTTGACAGCACTCGTGACCGGGTCGCCATGCGCACCGCGCGGGCCAAGCCGTTACGGGCTTCGGCCGCATCGCGCCTCAAATGGGCCTCGACCTCACGTAGCACCACGTCCGGCATCAGCACCCGGATGCGGTCACTGCGATGGAACTGCTCGACACGGCGCAGCAAGCCGCCCTCGAGGTTGCGCTGCTGCGCATCGAACACCGAGGTATCGAGCGCGATCGCGCCAAGCTGGTTCGCGGCAATCAGCGAGACGATCCGGGGATCCATAGTGGGCTCCTGGCTATTCATGACGGTCAGACTCGGGCGACTCCGCAGGTGGCAGAGAAACCAATTCATGCCCCTTCAGCACGCGTCCATCGGGCGCGACAAACACAAACTGATCATGCTCGGCATAGACCTGGCGGTCCGCGAAGGCGATCGTGCGCGTGTTGACGGCGGCAACGAGATCGGCGGGCAGATCGACGATGCCGGAGCGGCCGTCGAAACAGCCGCGAAGGGCGAGAGTTTTCGACAGCGGACAGACCACCGAGGTATCGGCCGACCCGAAGCCGGGCGAATAAAAGCCGCCCGCCATGTCCTCGTTGTCCCAGCAGAGCGTCGCCGGATTGTCACTGGTGACGAAGCCCCCGGAATCCGCAGCGGCGCGCAACACCACCCAGGTTCGACGCTGCAGTTGGTCGAAGACCACCGGTAGCATTTCGAGCTCCGTCACCACATGTCGAGTCGTCGTCACGTCGACGCGGTACTCCCCCGCGTCGACGAACGCCTTGATTGCCTCGTAGCTGACGTCGGACGGCTCCATGCGCCCGGCAGCGATCGCGTGCTGCTCGTGTGCCTCCCAACGCTGTTGGGTCGCCACCATCTGTTCCATCATCGCGCGCATGGTCTGCTCGTGAAACTGACGCAGGTTTTCCCGTTGCCGCGGGCTTCGCACCGCGAACAGCGCGATCAGCTCGAGCAGGACGTCACGATCCGCTTCACTGCCGACGGCGCGGCGGGCTTCGGTGCGAACCAAGGCCGGGCCGGCTTTCGATTCGAAGTCGGCGTAAATGGCTTCGATCGCGTTCGGCTCATCGCCGTCGATGCGATTGAAGTCGCGTTCGGCCGCGATGTTCGACGGCGTCGTGTAGAAATCCCGCCGTCGCCGGGAGTCAACGACGTAGAGCCGCGAATCTTTGCGGCGGTCGTGTGTAAACCCCTTCAGGTAGCACTGAGGCACGTAATGGTGTTTGCGGGCTTCCCCGCCAGCGTTGTCGCTCATGCGGTGTGCATTCCGCTCATGCCGGCCGGCCAGTCGACGACCCCGGCGACGTCATGGCCTCGAGCAAATAGGCCCAGAATTCCGGCAGCAGTCGCGCGAGGTTGATGCGCTCCTGCATTTCGCGGCGATACAACTTGAGGTTCGCGGCATCAAACTGCCCGCCGAGCCAGGTCACGCGGGGGTTGCTCGGGCTGCTGCGCAGGCCGATCGTGGTCAGGCCACAATGGCTGAACTGGTGGTAGTACTGTTGCGCCGCGCTCAGCCTCTCGATCGCGTGGGCGTTGACCTGCAGGGTCTGGGCATTCCAGGCGAGTTGCTTGAGCGCAAGGTGCCCCTGGGTGAGGCGATCACGCTGCTCCATGCGCTCCCGGTAGCAGCCCGTGTCCCGCGGCTGGCCGTTTCTCCCCGTCAGCAAGATCAGCGGTGCGTCGGTCGCGCAGAGGGTCGCGATGGCAACGCCCTCGATCGCCTGCCGCATGGTGTTGCCGGCCGCCGGCCCCTTGCCCGACAGCAGCAGCTTGGTCGCCACGACCGTGTCGTCGAGCACACCAAACGCGAAGCCGGCCACCAGCATGGCACGCCGGCCGCCCGGCCGGGCCGCGTCGGCGATCGGCGCGAACCCGGCAAATGCGACGGCCAGCGCCGCGGCCAACGTGTCGAGTTCCGGGGCGAGCGCATGCGCGAACTGGTCCCGCAGAGTCTGGTCGGGATCAAGCAGTTCGGACCTGACGTGCGCGGGCTGCGTGAAGTCGGGCGGGGGCGGCATCATGGATCGCGGCCGGCCGGTAATCCCCCCGTTTTGCACGGGGTTCAGAAGTAGAAACTAAGCGGCCACGGCCAACCGCTGCTTTGGCGTAAATCCGCCCAGGGCCATGTTCGGGCGGTCATGATTGTAAGTCCACATC
>NZ_CADFEO010000035.1:0-34760 GCF_902833075.1 Burkholderia sp. BCC0405 | reverse complement strand
GCGACGTATTCACCAGTGGCGCGCGCAACAGTCCCATTACCGGCGCCGTGGTTTTGCCCCGCCTGTCAGTTAGCATCTACGGCTGTAGTACTAGTCGACCGACGACCCCATCGGCACGTCGCCGACGACCACGCCTTTCAACCCCTTCCGCAACGCCGTCACGTTGTCTACACCGTTCAGTTGCTCGAACGCCCGTTGCGCTTCCTCCCAGAGAGCGGCCGCCCGTTCGTACAGGCGCCGCCCCTCCTCGGTGAGTTCGACAAGGCGGCTTCGGCCGTCGGTGGGCGACGGCTTGATCGTGACGAAGCCGTCGCGCTCCAGGAAGCCCACCATCTTCCCCATCGCCGTTCGTTCGATATCGAGCCGTTCCGCAAGGGCATTGACCGGGGTACTTCCCACTTCGCGCAGGGCGGCCAGGGTAAGGAATTGCGTGATGCGCAGCCCCGAGGGCTCGAGATGGCTATCGTAGAGTCGGGTGATCTGCCTGCTCGCCTTCCTGACGGTGAAGCAGTTGCATTGATCGATTCCGAGCGGCTGGTTAACGGGCAACATCGGTTGCACTCCTGATTTCGGTTCATTGCGCGAACGCCACGCACGTGTCGCGCGGCGGTTCGGTGGTAGCCATGAATGATAGCCGGGAGCGACAGCGCCGGCGTACGATCTGCGCACCGCGTGGCGCGCCGCCGAATCCGGCCCGTGTCGACTGCGGTGTTCAAAGCCCTGCCGGCGGTGTGATGTAGCCGGGTATTTCGGCCGCGAGCGTGCGCTTCAGCACCGCTGTCCCCTCGTCGGCCATGACCTCGCTCTTGCCGGCGGCGAGCGCGTCGTAGGTCTGTCGCACGACGTCCACGGGACTGGCTTTAGGCACGTCGATGCCGTTGGTCAGGTCGGTATCCACGAACCCGACGTGCAGGCCGAGAACCTGGATGCCACGCTCGCGCAGGTGAAAGCGAAGCTGGTTCGTGTAGCTCCAGGCGGCGGCTTTCGACGCGGCATAGGGCGTCAGATTGGGCCTCGGAAGCCACACGATGTCGGAAAGCACGTTGATGATGGCGGCGTGCCGCTGGGCCGCCAATATCTGCTCGAAGGCCTGTGTGACGCGCACCACGCCGTAGTAGTTGGTATCGAACATGCGGGTGGATTGCGCTTCGACGTCGGCCGCGAGGGGCCCGTCGATCAGAGCGGCAATGCCCGCGTTGTTGATCAGCAGAGTCGTGTCGGCCGCCAGCTTCGCGGCCTCGGCGATCGACGCCGGATCCGTGACATCGATCCTGACCGGCACGATGCCCGGCTCGTCGAAACCGCTCATGTTGCGCATACCCGCGTACACTTTCGCCGCCCCGCGCCGAAGCGCCTCGCGTGCAAAAGCGAGTCCCAGGCCGCGATTGGCACCGGTGATGAAGACGGTGGCGTTCTTGATATCCATGACAAGCTCCTTTTTCAAAAGCCGCGTGCCGGGGGCGGTGTCGACGCCATCCACGAGCGCGCGGGTGGCTGGCTCAAAGAAAGACGTGGTCCGGCAACTGCTTCGAAAGCGACTCCCGCAGATGGGTCGCGAGAGTCAGTACGGCGCCAAGCGGGCTCATCCGCACGCTGACGCGCGGCACCGAGCCATCGGCATTGCGATCGACGACCACGACCGCGCTCAACGTTTCGCCGCTCGTCAGAACGGCCTCGTATTCGAGAAAAAGCCGCGTGCCGACAGCTTGAACAAACGTAGGCGTCTGCGAGACATAAAAAGTCCCGACGGCGTCGACGGCGAGCCGGATTTCGTCGCGCCCGATGACGGGCGCGCGCAACACCGAGCTGACCAGCTCGGCGTCGGCCGTCAGATCATCGAGAAACGGGTGACGCTCATCTTGAGTGAGTGACATTTTCAAACCTCCCGGTTCGTTTCAACGACGCGTTCACACGAACGCGTCCCGATATTTCTCGACGAACTGCTGGACCGACAGCGCCGGCGTTCCGGTGATCTTCTCGACGGCATCGTTGGTGCCCGAGAAGATGCCGTCGCGGTAGTTCTGCGCGACTTCGACCAGATGCTGCGTGAGGAACGGCGGAAACTTGTAAAGGGTTTCCATCTTGATTCGGAATTCCTCGATGGAAGTCGGCGCATATTCGATCCGGGCGCCGAGCACCTCGCTCATCGCGTCTGCGATCTCGACGTGGTTCATCTCGACGGGGCCGTGGAGCGTGTAGGTCTTGCCCTCGTGGCCTTCGGGGTTGGCGAGGATGCGGGCGATCACGCGCCCCTGATCGTCGCTGGCGATGGGCGCGTGACGGCCGTCGCCAAACGGAAATTCGATCTTCTTCGTGGCCCAAATCTCCCGCGCAAAATGCGGATAGACGAGCCAATCGGCAAAGAAGGTCGGGCGCAAATGCGTCGTCGCGACACCCGACCAATCGAACACCTGCTCGGAGACCCAGTGATCCTGTGCCGCGTGGCTCAGCGACGCCCGGCGCGCGGAAATCTGCGACATGTTGACGATCGCCGTGACACCCGCTTCCTTTGCTGCCTGCGCGAAATAGGCCGCGGCCCCGATGATCCCCGGCGCGATCGGATGAAGGAAATACGCCGATCGGATGCCTTCCATCGCTGCCCGAATGTCGTCGATGTCGGTGAAGTCCCCGACCGCGACATCGACACCGCGCTGCCTCAGCGCTGCCGCCCGATCATCATCCGTGCGCACATAGGCCCGCACGCGCTTGTGCATCTTGAGCAGTTCGTCAATGGCAATACCTCCGGTGCGTCCGGTTGCACCGCTCACAAGAATTTCAGGCTCGTTCATCGCTTCGCTCCTTTCGAAAATGAGAGCATATGCTCCCTTGGCACGAAGGTTAGGAGTATATGCTCTCATTGTCAAGTTTTTCTGGTTCGCCAGTACATCGAGGAAAGTCACGCCGCAGCCGGCGGCGGCATTGCGAGCCGCGCATCGACGGGCTGCTGCGCAGGTGCCCGGCAATGCGAAGCGCCTGCGGGCGTCGCTTGCGGCTGATCAGCCAGATGTATGAGGGGCCGCTGCCACGCCTGGCGCGGACATTTGAGCGTCCATCCGCGGGCGAGAGCGAACGGCTGAAATGGCCGGGAGCCGTCGGCTGAAGTCGCCCCCGGCTGTCCCGCATCACCGCATTTGAACGGCAAGCCAAAGCCCGGATTCGCCACGCCACTCGACGAACACTAAAAATCGCGGCGCGAACAGGTACTCGGTAGATATCGGCGGCTCACCCGTCTGAAGCCCCTCGCCGGTCGGCGCTTCGACGGATTCCGACGCACCTCGACAGCACACCCCAACCTTCACAATTCATTTAACTTTCCGTGAGGACTTCGACACCGGCCGCTGACTACGATAGGCGCATGTTTTCAGGACCCGCTGCCAGGAGCCCATCATGCCCACCCGCAGACATCTGCTGTTCGCCGGCGCTACCGGCCTCGCCGTGCTCGCGACCCTGTCGTCCGCCGGCCGCCGCGCGCTGGTCGGCCGCGCGTTCGCCGCGCCGCCGGTCACCCCGCAGACGGCCGCCCCTTTTGAAGTCACCCTCAGCGACGCCGAATGGCATCGCCGGCTCACGCCCGCCCAGTACACGATCCTGCGCGAAGCCGGCACCGAGCGGCCGTACACCAGCCCGCTGAACGACGAGCACCGGCAAGGCACGTTCGCGTGCGCCGGCTGCAACCTCGCGCTGTTCTCGTCGGCCACCAAGTTCGACAGCCATACGGGCTGGCCGAGCTTCTGGAAGCCGCTCGACCACGCGGTCGCCACCCACACCGACACGTCGTTCGGGATGATCCGCACCGAAGTGCACTGCCGCCGCTGCGGCGGCCATCTCGGCCACGTGTTCGACGACGGTCCGCAACCGACCGGCCTGCGCTACTGCATGAACGGCCTCGCGCTCACCTTCCACCCTGCCGCCGCCTGATCCGGCCCCGAACTCCCGCCCGACTGGAGAACGCACCATGCTGCTCATCGTCCTTGCCTACCTCGGCGGCGTGCTCACGATCCTGAGCCCGTGCATCCTGCCCGTGCTGCCGTTCGTGTTCGCGCGCGCCGACCAGCCGTTCGTACGCACCGGCCTGCCGCTGCTCGCCGGCATGGCGATCACGTTCGCCGTCGTCGCGACGCTCGCCGCCGTCGGCGGCGGCTGGGTCGCGCAGGCGAACCAGGCCGGACGCTGGGTCGCCATCGTGCTGCTCGCGATATTCGGCCTGACCCTGCTGATGCCGCGCCTCGCGGAGCACCTGACCCGCCCGCTCGTCGCCGCCGGCAACCGTCTCACCGGCTTCGCACAACGCGACGGCCGCCCGGCCGGCCCGGCGTCGTCGCTGCTGCTCGGCGTCGCGACCGGCCTGCTGTGGGCGCCGTGCGCGGGCCCGATCCTCGGGCTCGTCCTGACCGGCGCCGCGCTGCGAGGCGCGAGTGTCGGCACGACGCTGCTGCTGGTCGCATACGCGGCCGGCGCGGCAACGTCGCTCGGCGTCGCGCTCGTGATCGGCGGCAAGGTGTTCGCCGCGATGAAGCGTTCGCTCGGCGCCGGCGAATGGATCAAGCGCGGGATCGGCGTGGCGCTGCTGGCCGGCGTCGGCGCGATCGCGCTCGGCCTCGATACGGGAGCGCTCGCGCAGTTGTCGACCGTGACCACGGGCGGGCTCGAGACGAAGCTCGTCGACCGGCTCGGCGGGCGTTCGAACGGCGCACCCTCGGCGATGCCCGCGACGGGCGATGCCGCCGGCCACGCAAGCGGCGGCGCGATGATGGCCGCGGTTGCCGATGGCGCGCAGGCCGGTGGCGGCGCAATGGCCGGCGGCGCGATGCTGCGCACGGCCGCCGCGACACCTGCCGCGCTGCCCGTCGAAGGCACGCTGCCGTCGCTCGACGGCGCGGTGCAGTGGCTGAACTCGCCGCCGCTGACGGCGGCCGGCCTGCGCGGCAAGGTCGTGCTGGTCGATTTCTGGACCTACTCGTGCATCAACTGCCTGCGCACGTTGCCGTACACGAACGCATGGGCGCACAAGTACGCGCCGTACGGGCTCGTCGTGATCGGCGTGCACGCGCCGGAGTTCGCGTTCGAGCGCGACATCGGCAACGTGAAGAAGGCCGTGCATGACCTCGGTATCGACTACCCGGTCGCGATCGACAACGGCTATTCGATCTGGCGTGCGTTCGGCAACGAATACTGGCCCGCGCACTATTTCATCGACGCGCAAGGCCGGATCCGCCATCACCACTTCGGCGAAGGCGAATACGCGCAATCGGAGCGCGCGATCCAGTCGCTGCTCGCCGAGGCCGGCCATCCGGAAGCGCTGAACGTGCCGCTCGGGCTCGCCGCCGCACCCACGAAGGGTGTGCTCGCGGCAGCCGACGCCGCGGACGTCCGTTCGCCCGAAACCTATGTCGGCTATGCACGTGCGGAGAGCTTCACGTCGCCGGGCGGCGTCGTGCGCGATGCGGCGCACCGCTACGACGCGCCCGCGCACCCCGATCTCAACGACTGGGGCCTCGCCGGCACGTGGCGGGTCGGCGCGGAACGCGCGTCGCTCGACGCGCCGTCGGGACGGATCGTCTACCGCTTCCACGCCCGCGACCTGCACCTCGTGCTCGGCCCGGGCGCGAACGGCCAGCCCGTGCGCTTTCGCGTGACGATCGACGGCACGGCGCCCGGCGCCGCACACGGCACCGACGTCGATGCGCAAGGCTACGGCACCGTGACCGGCCAGCGCCTGTACCAGCTGGTCCGGCAGCCCGGCGCGATCGCCGACCGCACGTTCGCGGTCGAGTTTCTCGATCCCGGCGTGAATGCGTATGCGTTCACGTTCGGCTGATCCAGGCTGATCCCGGCTGGACGCGGCGCACCGGTGCCGCCTCCGCGCTACCCGATTTCCATACCGTCTTCCGAAGGAGCACACCGTGAACACCATCTCCCCCCGCGGTCCCGCGCCGCAACGGCGCACGGCGATGCTGCGCCGCATCGGCGCGATCGCCGTCGCGGCCGCCGCCGTGTTCGGCTACCAGCGCATCGTCCATTCCGCCGAGCCGATGCGCACCGTGCCCGCACCGGCGCTCGACGAAACGCCCGGCGCATCGCACGACGAGACGGCCGTGCTCGCCGGCGGCTGCTTCTGGGGCGTGCAGGGCGTATTCGAGCACGTGAAGGGCGTGAAGCAGGTCACGGCCGGCTATGCGGGCGGCGCGTCCGAAACCGCGCACTACGCGCTCGTCGGCTCGGGGCTGACCGGGCACGCGGAATCGGTTCGCATCGTCTACGACCCGACCCGGATCACGTACGGCCGGCTGCTGCAGGTGTTCTTCTCGGTCGCGCACGATCCGACCGAGCTCAACCGGCAGGGCCCCGACGAAGGGCCGCAATACCGGTCGGCGATCTTCCCGACCACCGCGCAGCAACGCGCGGTCGCGACCGCGTACATCGCGCAGCTCGGCACCGCGCACGTGTTTCCGGCGCCCGTCGTCACGCGCGTCGAGGACTACAAGGGGTTCTACCCGGCCGAGGCCTATCACCAGAACTACCTCGAACTGCACCCCGACGCGCCGTACATCGCGTACAACGACATGCCGAAGATCACCGGGCTGAAGCAGCACTTCCCGGCGCTGTACCGCACCGACCCGGTACTGTGGCGCGATGCGGGCTCGTGACCCGCAAGCGCCCGCGTGACGGGCGATACCCGCCGCGCGGCCGGGGGCACGTGCGGCCACGCACGGCCGGCGCAGCCGCCTTCGAGCCGGTTTGCGCTGCATCAACGAAACCGCGGCCGCCGTGACGGGGCAAACCCGCATCGCGTCCGCCGAGACAGGCAACTTCGCGTAGACTTCTCCAGATCCCCGCCGCGTCGTGCGGCGCCCGGAATCCCAGTCCAGCCTGGAGACGTCACGCATGCGCGCAGTGCCCTTCCCTGACAGCGGCACCCTTGGAGAACCCTCTTCCGGCGCGGCCGTGCGCGACCTGCGCCGCGTGCCGATTCATCCCGATCACTGGTATCCGCTCGCGTGGTCGCGCGAGCTGAAACGCGGCAAGACGCTCGGTGTGCGCTTCGCCGGCGAACCGATCGTGCTCGTGCGCACCGAATCCGGCGCCGTGTACGCGCTCGAGGATCGTTGCGCGCACCGCCAGGTGCCGCTGCACGCGGGCGTCGTGAGCGGCGAGACGCTGCGCTGCTGCTATCACGGCTGGACCTACGCGTGCGACAGCGGCCGCTGCGTCGACGTGCCGTATCTCGGCCGCGAGCGCCTGCCCAACGGCGTGCGCGCGTATCCGTGCCGCGAAGCGCACGGGCTGATCTTCGTGTTCCCGGGCGATGCGACGCTCGCCGACACGCGGCCGTTCCCCGCGCTCGAATCGGCGGACGACCGCGCATACAAGACGCGCCGTTTCGGCCGCGAGGTCAAGTGCCACTACTCGTTCATGCACGAGAACCTGATGGACATGAACCATCAGTTCCTGCACCGCAAGCAGATGGGGCAGATGCGCGCGCGCTCGGTGGGCCGGCGGCGCGGCGACGACTGGGTCGAGGTCGACTACACGTTCGCGCGGATGGAAGGCAAGCAGCCGGTCGGCGAGGCGCTCGTGTTCGGCGCCAGCAAGAAGCCGGCCGACCAATCCGACAAGAGCGTGATGACGGTGCGCACCGGCTATCCGTACCAGACACTGCAGATCCGCTCGAGCGAAGGCACGCTCGTGATGGATCTGTGGATTGTCTATGTGCCGCTCGACGCCGAGCAGCGCACCAACCGCACGTTCGGAGTGCTGTCGATCCACAAGCCCGGCATCCCGTTCGCGCTCGATCTCGCGTGGCCGCTGCTCGTCTGGTTCACCGAGCGGATCTTCCGCGAGGATCGCTGGATCGTCGAGCGCGAGCAGGAAGCGCACGACGCCCAAGGCGCCGACTGGAACCACGAGGTGTTTCCGGTCATCAACGAGTTGCGCGACCTGCTGCGCCAGTGCGGCGCACGCACGGTGATCCCGATCCGCGACGCACGCGACGGCGCGTGACGCGAGTGGCGCGTGACGTGAATCGCGCGCGCCGTTACAACCTGAATGCGCCCGGCAGCAATGCGTGGGCCGTCGTAACCTCGACGGCCCCTTTCAGGTTGGCCAGGATCACTTCGATGTCGGGCGTGCCGATCTCGATGATCACCTGGCGGCACGCGCCGCACGGCGCGATCGGGCCATCCGTGTCGCCGACGACCGCGAGCCGCGCGAAATCCCCCGGACGATAACCGGCGGCGATGGCAGAAAACATCGCCGTGCGTTCCGCGCAATTGCAGAGCCCGTAGGATGCGTTCTCGACATTGCAGCCGTGAAAAACCGTCCCGTCGCGCGCCTGTAGCGCCGCGCCGACCTTGAAGCGCGAATACGGCGCATACGCGCGTTCGCGCGCCGCCTTCGCCGCTTCGATCAGTTCGTGTCGTTCCATCTCGTCGTGCCTCCGATTGTGTGCCGGAATGTATGAGCGCGGCCGCACCCAGCCATCGCGATACTCGCGTGACGTGAAGCGGGCCGCTGTTGTCCGCACCGTGCGATCGGTCAGTCGATCCGCTGATAAATGGTCGGCGGCGCGTCGCCCGTCTCGCCCAGCACGTAGCTGCGCTGGATCGCGTCCACCGCGTGCGCCGCGGCGGCAGCGTCGCGGGCATGCACGTAACCGAGCGGCTGGCCGGTTTCGACACGCTGCCCGATTTCCGCGAGCGCCGTCAGGCCGACACTGTAGTCGATCGCATCCGCCGCGCGCGTGCGGCCGCCGCCGAGCGCGACGACCGCCAGCCCGAGCGCGCGGCAATCGACCCGCTGCACCACGCCGCTCGTGCGCGACGGCACCGGCACGATCACCTCCGCCCGCGCGAGATGACGTGCGGGCGCGTCGAGCAGGTCCGCAGGGCCGCCGAGCGCCGTGACCATCCTCGCGAAGCGTTCCGCCGCCGCCCCCGTATCGAGCGCGTGCTGCAACTTCGCGCGCGCGTCCGCGACGTCGCGCGCCAGCCCACCGGTGACCAGCAGCTCTGCCGAAAGCGCCATCGTGACGTCATGCAGGCGCACCGGACGCGATTTGCCCGTCAGGTAGTCGATCGCGCACGCCACCTCGAGTGCATTGCCCGCGCACGGCGCAAGCGACTGGTTCATGTCGGTGAGGATCGCCGTCGTCTTCATGCCGGCGCCGTTGCCGACGTCGACGATGCTGCGGGCCAGTTCCGCCGACTGCTCGGCGGTCGGCATGAATGCGCCCGAGCCGACCTTGACGTCCATCACGAGCCCGTCGAGTCCGGCCGCGAGCTTCTTCGACAGGATCGACGCGGTGATCATCGCGACCGACTCGACGGTCGCCGTCACGTCGCGAATCGCATAGATGCGCATGTCGGCCGGCGCCAGCCGCGCGGTCTGTCCGATGATCGCGACGCCGACGTCTCGCACCGTGCGGCGAAACGCGTCCGTATCGGGCGTCACGTCGTAGCCGGGAATCGCGCTCAGCTTGTCGAGCGTGCCGCCGGTATGGCCGAGCCCGCGGCCCGAGATCATCGGCACGTAGCCGCCGCACGCGGCCACCATCGGCCCGAGCATCAGCGACACGACATCGCCGACGCCGCCGGTCGAATGCTTGTCGATCACCGGTCCGTCGAGATCGAGCGCATGCCAGTCGAGCACGTCGCCCGAGTCGCGCTGCGCGAGCGTCAGCGCGACGCGCTCGTCGACGCTCAGGTCGTTGAAATACACGGCCATCGCGAACGCGGCCACCTGGCCCTCGGTCACGCTGCCGTCGGTCACGCCGCGCACGAACGCGGCAATCTCGTCGCGATCGAGCGGCTGCCGGTCGCGCTTCTGGCGAATGAATTCCTGCGGTAAGAACATCGTTGCTTCTCCTCGATCGGTCGATGGCTGCTGCGGGCTCAGTGCAGGGAAAAGAACAGGCCGGCAATCGCCGCGCTCATCAGGTTCGACAGCGTCGCGGCCGTCAATGCGCGCAGGCCGTGCCGCGCGACTTCCGAGCGGCGTTCGGGCGCGACCGCGCTGAAGCCGCCCGCGAGAATCGCAATCGACGAGAAATTCGCGAAACCGCACAGCGCGAACGACACGATCGCAAGCGTCTTGGGGTCGAGCACCTGCAGGCCGGCCGCCGCGACGTGCGCGCCGCCCTTCAGGTACGGCGACAGGTCGCCATACGCGACGAACTCGTTGAAGATCAGTTTCTCGCCGATGAAGTTGCCGGCCAGCGCCGCGTCGTGCCACGGCACGCCGATCATCCACGCGAGCGGCGCGAACAGATGGCCGATGATACCCACCAGTGTGATCTGCGGAAAGCCCGCGAACGCGGCCACGCCGCCGACGATGAGGTTCATCAATGCGATGAGCCCCACGAACGCGATCAGCATCGCGCCGACGTTGATCGCGATTCGCAGCCCGACCGACGCGCCGGACGCCGCCGCCTCGATCACGTTGGCGGCCCGCTTGTCGTCGAAGTCGAGCCCGTCGACCACGACGCGGCTCGGCTCGACCGTCGGGTACAGCAGCTTGCCGAACAGCAGCCCGCCCGGCACCGCCATGAACGACGCGGCGAGCAGGTATTCCATCCTCACGCCAAGGCCGGCGTAGCCGACCAGCACCGAACCCGCGACCGACGCCATGCCGCTCGCCATCACCGTGAAGATCTCGGCGCTCGTCATGTTCCGCACGAACGGCTTCACGAGCGCGGGCATTTCGCTCTGCCCGAGAAAAATCGTCGCCACCGCCGAGCACGCCTCGATGCGGCTCACGCCGAGCACTTTCGCCAGCACCGCGCCGAGGATCGCGACGATCCACTTCATCACGCCGATGTAGTACAGCACCGCGATCAGCGCGGTCACGAAAATGATCATCGGCAGTACGCGCAGGCCGAACACGAACCCGCCGTCGCCGAACAACTGGAACATCCGGCTGTCGACCAGCCCGCCAAACACGAACGCGATGCCGTGATTGCCCATGTCGAGCACGCGATTGACGCCGTTCGCGGCCGCCGCCAGCGCCGTGCGGCCCGACGGCACGAACAGCACCAGCGCGCCGATCGCCAGCTGCGTGAGCAGCGCGGCGATCATGGTCCGGCCGCTCACCGCGCGCCGGTTGTTCGACAGCAGATAGGCCACCAGCAGCAGGAACAGCATACCCAGGAGACTGCGCAGAATTTCCACCTTGTGCTCCTTTCTCTCGATGTTATTGAAATGCCGGGGCGCGCCCGATGCGCGCCCGTGTCCTGCCGACGACGGCCGTCACTCGGCCGGTACGCCGTCCTTCCAGTGCGCCCAGTCCTTCACGATCGCGTTCACGAGCGGCGAACCGGCGAGGTACAGATTGTCGAGCGCCGGTACGAACCCGCCCTGGCTCTGGTAATCGAGCAGGTTGTCGACGTCCGAGCCGCCCGGCGGCGGCCGGTCGAAATCCGAGCCCGAGCGCAGCACGGCCACGCGCTGCGTATCGGCCAGCCCTGCCGCGGCCGCCCGCTTGATCACTTCGAACGTCGCATTGTCTTCCTGCTGCGTCGTGCAGTACACCCCCTTGCCGTCGGTCAGCAGGCGCGTCCATTCCCTGGCGCGCTCGCCGAGCTTCGTGCCCGAGAACCACGTGTCGCCCGCGAGCGTATCGCACTGGATCACGGTCGGCGGCCGGTTCGCGGGCGCATCCGGGTACTTCGCGCGATATGCGGCCGCCTCCTTGCTGTCGTGCAACGTCACGTCGCGCGACAGCGCGACGGCCTTGTCGAGAAGTGCCTCGTTCAACCGGAACACCTCGGTGCGGTAATCGAGCGGCGGCTTCTCGTCCCCGTTCTTCGTGTTGATGCCGAGATAGCCCGACTTCCAGCCGGCCGGAATCTCACGCGCATCCAGCTCCCACTGGATCCCGAAGTCCACCAGGTAGCGCGCCCACGCGGCCGAGCCGAGCGTGCCCTGCGCCGGATCGATGCCGGCGATGCCGGTCACGACGAAGTAGGTCTTGCGCAGGTCGAACCGGCGCGAATAGACCAGCGCCGCCATCGACGCGGCCGCGTTCGCGTGGCCCATGCCGGTCGTCAGCACGCAAACGTCGTTGCGCGTGCAACTGATGGCCGGGTAGTCGGGCGACAGGCCCGGCACCGCGATCTTCCGCACCGGGCCGATCCGGTCGAGCCATGCCTTGCCTTCCGGCCCGAACATCGTGACGATCAGCACCTTGATCGCGCGCGGCCGATGCGCGCGTTCGCCGGCCGCGTGCGCGCCGCCCGTCATCGTCGCGGCCAGCGCGACGACGGCCGCCCATTTCGCTACTTTCCCCTTCCACATTGCTTGCCTCGTTCGTGTGAGATTCATGATCGTGTCGCGAGCCCGTCAGAACTGATAGCCGACGCTCGCGTAATAGCCCCAGCCGGTCGACCGGTTCTGGAACGGCCCGTCGCCGAAGTTCAGCTCGGTGCCGCCCCACTGGCCGCCGTTGTGGAAATAACGGGCCGCGGTCCAGAAACGCCAGTGCTTGAACGAATAGATCAGCACGTTGGTCGACACGAACGCGGTGTCGGTGCGCGCATTGCCGCCCGTCTCCTCGCGCAGTTTCGAACCGAAGTCGTAGTTGAAGAACCCGACGTAGGTCAGGTTGCCGCCGTGAAACGTGCCGATCGGGTAGATGTATTTCATCTGCGCGCGATAGCCGTCCCACGTGTTCTGGTTGGCCGCGCCGTAGTTCTCCCATTGCCGGCGCAGGTACAGGTTCGCGGACAGCATCAGCTTCGTATGCGTATCGATGTCGGTGCCGAGGCCCGCGTACAGCGTGTTCTGCCGCCCGGCCGTGTTGTGCCCCTGGTCGTAGATCCAGTCGAACGCGACATACCATTCCTTGAACGGCCCGAATCCGAGATGCCGGCCGACGAGATCGTCGATCGACACGCGCGGCTCCTGCTCGCTGAACAGCGGCGAGCCCTTGTTCGTATAGCCCGAGTCGTAGCCGTTGCCGACGCCGATCGCGCGCGGCAGGTCGACATAGCCGTACAGGTCGAACGGCCCCTTGCGGCCGAAGTATTCGTATTCGAGGTACACGTCGTTGGTCGTGTGCGGCCCGAAGCGGATGTCCTTCGACCCGATCACGCCGAGGCTCTGGTGAAACCAGCTCGACAGATACGGCGACGGCGCGGGTGCCGGCGGCGCGTTCGGCGTGACCGTGCCGCTCTCGGCAAGCTGCGCCGCCCCCGCCTGCGCGACGGTGCCCGCCTCCTGCGCGATTGCGGCAGCCGGCATGCCCACCGACAGCGCAAGCAGCATGGCGCCCGCGCGCACCGCCGCATTCATCTCATTCATCGTACTCCTTGACAATTTTCTCAGTTCTTCTATATGCATGCTATTACCCCCGCCTTCCGATCGTTGCTCTTGTCGATATCCCGATGCCGTGCGTCGGGCCCGGATCTCCGCGGCCGGCCGCTGCCCCAGATTCGGGCGCGCCGCCTGCTTCAAGTGCGCGTGCGCTCCGAACTTGACCGTTCAGTCAGCATTCGGACCGTTTCGCGAACAAACCCGAGGGGATAAAGCACAAGCCGTGCCATAAATTGACCGGACGGACAGGATGCGAGAAAGATGCGGAAGCGGGGAACGGCCGCCGCCTGCGTGACAAGCCGTCCCGCGCCGGCCGGCCGTCGGCGTGAGCGCAACGGGACGTCCAGACGCGCGCGGGGCGCGGCGCGCGAACGAACACGCCCCGCGACACGTTCCGCTCAGCCGCCGCGTTCGACCGGATGCGGCTCGCGCAGCCGGTTCGCAATGCGTGCGGCCTCGTAGTAACTGGCCGCCGGCGGGCGCTTCAGGTAGCGGCCCGCGCCGCGCACGGCGCGCAGCTCGCCGTCGGCCCACGCGAGCGCGCCGCGCGTGAGCGTGTGCGTCGCGACACCCTGCACCGTCATTCCGTCGAACACGTTGAAGTCGACTTGCTGATGATGGGTCTTCACCGAGATCGTCTTCGTCGCGGCCGGGTCCCAGACGACGAGGTCGGCATCGGCGCCCACCTGCACGGCGCCCTTGCGCGGATACAGGTTGAAGATCTGCGCGGCGTTCGTCGACGTGATCCGCACGAACTCGTTCGGCGTGATGCGGCCGCGATTCACGCCGTGATGCCACAGCACCGACATGCGATCCTCGACGCCGCCGCAGCCGTTCGGGATCTTCGTGAAATCGTCCCGGCCCATTGCCTTCTGCGATGCGCAGAACACGCAGTGATCGGTCGCCGTCGTATGCAGTTGCCCCGCCTGCAGCCCGCGCCACAGTGCCTCGCGATGCTCGGCCGAGCGGAACGGCGGGCTCATCACGTGCGCGGCCGCGCGCGTCCAGTCCGGATCGCGATAGACGGCCTCGTCGATCACCAGATGGCCCGGCAGCACCTCGCCGAACACGCGCAGCCCTTCGCTGCGCGCACGCGCGATCGCATCGACCGCATCCTTCGCGGACACATGCACGATATACACGGGCACGCCGAGCACCTGCGCGATGCGGATCGCGCGGTTCGCGGCCTCGCCCTCGACCTCCGGCGGCCGCGACAGCGGATGCGCCTCCGGCCCCGTCATCCCGCGCGCGAGCAGCGCCTTCTGCAGCTGGAACACGAGCTCGCCGTTCTCCGCGTGCACGGTCGGCAGCGCACCGAGTTCGAGCGCGCGCGCGAAGCTGTTCACGAGCACCTCGTCGTCGGCCATGATCGCGTTCTTGTACGCCATGAAGTGCTTGAAGCTCGACACGCCGTGTTCGCGCACGAGCGTGCCCATGTCGCGGTGCACGCTCTCGTCCCACCATGTCACGGCCACGTGGAAACCGTAATCGGCCGCCGCCTTCTCGGCCCAGCCGCGCCATGCATGGAACGCGTCCATCAGCGGCTGCTTCGGGCTCGGGATCACGAAGTCGATGATGCTCGTCGTGCCGCCCGCGAGCCCGGCGGCCGTACCCGAGTAGAAATCGTCGCTCGCGGTCGTGCCCATGAACGGCAGTTCCATGTGCGTATGCGGGTCGATGCCGCCCGGCATCACGTACTGGTCGTGCGCGTCGACGACGCTCGCGCCGGCGGGCGCGTCGATCTGCTCGGCGATCTGCAGGATCGTGCCGCCGTCCTCCGGGGCTGCGCAGAGCACGTCCGCGCGATAGGAGCGGTCCGCATCGACCACGGTGCCGCCGCGAATCAGGATTGCCATTGGGTTGCCTCCTCGTTGACTGTCGGGTGCCGCATGCCGCGCTCGGATCACAAGCGCCGTGCGCGTCATGCGCTCGCGATCTGCGCGCGCGCTCCGGCGCGCCACTTCATCCAGGTGCCGTACACGCACGACGCCAGCACGAGGCCGACGAACCACGCGTACGTGTAAAGCGTGTTGAAGAACGCCGGCACGTTTGGAAACGATGCCGGAAAAGCCGTGTGCAGGAAGCCGGGCAGGTTCGGCAGCACGCCGATCGCGAGCGCGGCCAGCGCGGCCGGGTTCCAGCCGCGCGCATAGCTGAAGCCGCCGCGCTCGTCGAACAGCGCGCGCGTGTCGAGCCGCGTGCCGCGAATCAGGAAGTAGTCGACCATCAGGATCCCCGCCACGGGCCCAAGCAGCGCCGAATAGCCGACGAGCCAGGTGAAGATATAGCCGTCCGTCGTCGCGAGGATCTTCCACGGCATCATCACGATCGCGATCGTCGCGGTGATCATCCCGCCGGTGCGGTACGAGATCGCCTTCGGCCACAGGCTCGAAAAGTCGTAGGCCGGGCCGACGAGATTCGCGGCGAGGTTGCAGCACATCGTGTCGAGCGTGAGGATCACGAGCGCGATGCCCACGCCGATGCCCGTCATCCGGCTCGTCAGGTCGATCGGATCCCAGATCGCGTTGCCGTAGATCACGACGGTCGCCGACGTCACGACGACCGATACCACCGACAGCAACGCCATCGGCAGCGGCAGCCCGATCGACTGTCCGATCATCTGGTCGCGCTGCGAATGCGCGAAGCGCGTGAAGTCGGGAATGTTCAGCGCGAGCGTCGCCCAGAAGCCGACCATCGCGGTCAGGCCCGGCCAGAAGGTCGCCCAGAACAGCCCGGCCTTCTTGCCGCCCGCCGCGAACTGCGACGGCGCCGACAGCATCGTGCCGAAGCCGCCCGCCTTCGACGTCGCCCACCATACGAGCGCCACGCACATCACGACCTTGATCGGCGCGGACCAGCTCTCGAGCCAGCGGATCGAATCGGTGCCGTGCCAGATGAAGTAGATCTGCAGCGCCCAGAACACGAGGAAGCACGCGAGCTGCCCGACCCCGATGCCGACGACCGGCAGCGCGGCGCCGTGCAGCGCGTTGCCGGTCAGGATGTTCAGCAGCGTGTAGATCGCGCTGCCGCCGAGCCAGGTCTGGATCCCGTACCAGCCGCACGCGACGATCGCGCGCAGCAGCGCCGGGAGTTTCGCGCCCTGCGTGCCGAACGACGCGCGCACGAGCACCGCGTACGGAATCCCGTGCTTCGCGCCCGCATGGCCGATCAGCAGCATCGGCACGAGCACGATCAGGTTGCCGAGCAACACGGTCGTCACCGCCTGCCACGGCGACATGCCTTCCTGGATCAGCCCGGCCGCGAGCATGTACGACGCGATGTTCATCACCATCCCGACCCATAGCGCGGCGAAGTGATACCACTTCCACGTGCGCTGCGCCGGCGTCGTCGGCGCGAGGTCGTCGTTGTACAGGCTGCCGCCCTGCGCCGCGGCGCTATCGGGATCGGCGGGATTCGCTGCGTGATTCATCGAACGCACTCCACGAAAAACGTCGGCGCCGGCATCGCGCGATGCCGGCCCGGGTGGAATCAAAAGCGGCGGTGCGGGATGGCCCGCGCCGCCGGACGCCGGTCAGGCAGCCTGCTTCGCATGCTTGTCGGGCGCCGCCGCCCCCGCCGCCGCGTCCGCGCTCGCCGGATTGTTCGGATGCGTGGTCCAGTTCGCGTAGTCGCCCGAATCGACACGCTCCATCGTGATGCACTGCTCGACCGGACACACATGCATGCAAAGATTGCACCCGACGCATTCCGAATCGACCACTTCGAAGTGCCGCACGCCGTCCTTCGTCGCCGTGATCGCCTGGTGCGACGTGTCCTCGCACGCAATATGGCACAGCCCGCACTGGATGCAGCGATCCTGGTCGATGCGCGCCTTGATGTCGTACTTCAGGTTCAGGTATTTCCAGTCGGTCACGTTCGGCACCGCGCGGCCGCGGATGTCGTCGAGCGTCGCGTAGCCCTTCTCGTCCATCCAGTTCGACAGCCCGTCGGCGAGGTCCGACACGATCCGGAAGCCGTAGTGCATCGCGGCGGTGCATACCTGCACGCTACCGGCGCCGAGCACCATGAACTCGGCCGCGTCGCGCCAGGTCGAGATGCCGCCAATGCCCGAGATCGGCAGGTTCGGCGTTTCCGGATCGCGCGCGATCTCCGCGACCATGTTCAACGCGATCGGCTTGACCGCCGGGCCGCAATAGCCGCCGTGCGTGCCCTTGCCGTCAACCATCGGCATCGGCGCCATGTGATCGAGGTCGACCGCGACAATCGAGTTGATCGTGTTGATCAGCGACACGCCGTCCGCGCCGCCCTTGTATGCGGCGCGCGACCCCATCCGGATGTCGCTGATGTTCGGCGTGAGCTTCACGAGGCACGGCAGCTTCGTGCCTTCCTTCACCCAGCGCGTGACCATCTCCACATATTCGGGTACCTGTCCGACCGCCGCGCCCATCCCGCGCTCGCTCATCCCGTGCGGACAGCCGAAGTTCAGCTCGACCGCGTCGGCGCCCGTATCCTCGACGAGCGGCAGGATCCATTTCCAGTCGCGCTCGTTGCACGGCACCATCAGCGACACGATCAGCGCGCGATCCGGCCAGTCGCGCTTCACCTGCGCGATCTCTCTCAGGTTCACGTCGAGCGGACGGTCGGTGATCAGCTCGATGTTGTTCAGCCCCGCGATGCGCTGGCCGTTCCACTGCACGGCGCCGTAGCGCGAACTGACGTTGACGACGTGCGGATCGAGCCCGAGCGTCTTCCAGACGACCCCGCCCCAGCCCGCCTCGAACGCGCGGTTCACGTTGTAGGCCTTGTCGGTCGGCGGTGCGGACGCGAGCCAGAAGGGATTCGGCGAAGTGATGCCCGCGATGGTGCAGCGAAGGTCGGCCATGGTCGGCTCCGTGAGAGTGGGATCGTGTTCGTTGTGCTCGTGGCGTGTGACGCGCGTCGGGCGGTCACGCGGCCTTCGCGTCGCGTTGCGCGAGCGCCGCGTCGATCGACGCGGCCGCGCGCTTGCCGTCCTGCACGGCCTGCACCGTGAGGTCGATGCCGCCCGTCGCCGCGCAGTCGCCGCCGGCCCACACGTCGGGCCATGCGGTGCGCCCGTCCGCGTCCACCGCAATGCGTGCACCGTCCGCCGTCAGCAGCGCGGCATCGACGCCGTCCGGTGTCAGCGTCTGGCCGATCGCCTTCAGCACCATGTCCGCATCGACGGTGAAGCGCTCGCCCGACGCCGACTCGAACTCGACACCCGTCACCTGCCCGTCCGCACCCGTCATGCGCACCGGCTTCGCGTGCGTGACGAGCGTGACGCCGCTCTTCTGCGCGAACTCGCGCTCGGCCCATGTCGCGCTCATCGCGTCCACGCCGCGCCGGTACACCATCGTCACGCGCTCGGCGCCCAGCTTGCGGCTCTGCACCGCCGCATCGATGGCCGTATTGCCGCCGCCGATCACGACGACGCGCCGCCCGACCGGCACGTTCTCCAGCGCGTCGGCCTGCCGCACCTGCTCGATGAAGTCGACCGCGTTCATCACGCCGGCCAGTTGCTCGCCGTCGATCGAAAGCGCACGCACGCCGCCGAGGCCCATCGCGAGAAACACCGCGTCGTGCTGCTCGCGCAGCGCGTCGAGCGTGATGTCGCGCCCCAGCGCGACGCCGGTTTCCAACGTGATCCCGCCCACCGACAGCAGCCACTCGACTTCGCGCTGCGCGAACGCGTCGACGGTCTTGTAGGCAGCGATCCCGTATTCGTTGAGGCCGCCGGCCTTCGGGCGCGCGTCGAACAGCGTGACGCGGTGCCCGGCGAGCGCGAGCCGGTGCGCGCATGCGAGCCCGGCCGGCCCCGCGCCGACCACCGCGACATGGCGGCCCGTGTCGGGCGCGCGCGTGAAGCGCACCGCCCCGGTCTCCATCGCCCAGTCGGTCGCATGCCGCTGCAGCGCGCCGATCGCGACGGGCTGCGCATCCTGGTGATTGCGCACGCATGCGCCTTCGCACAGGATCTCGGTCGGACACACGCGGGCGCACATCCCGCCGAGCGGATTCGCCGACAGGATGTCGGTCGCGGCGCCCTTCAGGTTGCCGTTGCCGATCTTGCGGATGAAGCTCGGGATGTCGATCTGCGTGGGGCACGCTTGCATGCACGGCGCGTCGTAGCAGTAGTGGCAGCGGCTGGCGGCGGCCGCGGCGGCCGTCGGATCGAGCAGCGGCGCGATATCGGCGAATTCGCACGACAGTTGCGTGGACGACAGGCGATGCGCGGCGATATCGCCGGTTGGCTTGGTGGTCATACGCGTTCCTTCGACTGGGTGGAGACAAAGCCGTCCCCGCCGGCTGCGAATGCACAGTCGGGGCGGTCGTTCTTAGGAATGCTACGGTCAGGCGATGCGCAGCCTGCCGGCTGCTACGGTCTCCGGGTCATGAAACCGGCTCGCATGCACGCGACAGCATCGCGTGCAGCAGCACGTTCGCGCCGGCCTCGATCCAGGCGGGCGTCGCATCCTCGATCTCGTTGTGGCTGATGCCGTCGACACATGGCACGAACACCATCGACGTCGGCGCGACCTGCGCGAGGTAGCACGCATCGTGGCCGGCGCCCGACACGATGTCGCGATGCGAGAAACCGAAGCGGTCGGCCGCACTGCGCACGGCTTCCACGCAGGCAGGATCGAACGCGACCGGCTTGTAATAGAAGATCTGCTCGAGTTCGGTCTCGAGCCCGATGTCGGCTGCGATGCGCGCCACACCGTCGCGCAACGCGGCATCCATCTTCGCGAGCACCGCATCGTCCGGATGACGGAAATCGACGGTGAAGAACACGCGCCCCGGAATCACGTTGCGCGAGTTCGGGTAGACCTGCATCATGCCGACCGTCGCGCAGCCGAACGGCGCATGATCGAGGCCGATCCGGTTGACGAGATCGACCACGCGCGACGCACCGAGCAGCGCATCGCGGCGACGCGGCATCGGCGTCGGCCCCGCGTGCGCTTCCTGCCCGGTGAAGGTGATCTCGTACCAGCGCTGCCCCTGCGCATCGGTCACCACGCCGATCGTCTTGCACTCGGCTTCCAGAATCGGCCCCTGCTCGATATGCAGTTCGAATGCCGCGTGCAGCTTGCGTCCGCCGCACGGCACGTCACCCGCGTAGCCGATGCGCGCCAGTTCCTCGCCGATCGTCTTGCCGTCCACATCCTTGCGCGACAGCCCGTATTCGAGCGAGAACACGCCCGCGAACACACCCGACGCAACCATCGCGGGCGCGAAGCGCGAGCCTTCCTCATTGGTCCAGATCACGACCTCGATCGGATGCTCGGTCTCGATGCCGTGATCGTTGAGACTGCGAATCACCTCGAGGCCGCCGAGCACGCCGTAGATGCCGTCGAAGCGGCCGCCCGTCGGCTGCGAATCCGCGTGCGAGCCCGTGACGACCGGCGCCGCATCGGCCGCGCGGCCCGCGCGGCGCATGAATACGTTGCCCATCGTATCGACCGTCACCGTGCAGCCGGCGGCCTTTGCCCAGCTGACGATCAGGTCGCGGCCGGCCTTGTCGAGATCGGTCAGCGCGAGACGGCACACGCCGCCCTTCGGCGTCGCCCCGATCTTCGCGACTTCCATCAGGCTGTCCCACAACCGCTTGCCGTCGACCTTGATCGACGTGTCGAAAGCTGCCCGCTTCACTGTTTCCGATACCGCGTTCATTCGTATCGCTCCTGTGGGGTCGGTGATGTCGTCAGCCGGTCTGTGCCGGTGCGTGTCCTGCCTGTTTCGGGGCAACACCGCCCTGGCGCGGTGCATGTCCCGGCGGCTCGCGAAGTTCGTCCGACGAATCGTGCCGAAAGGTTTCCGCCGCTCGCCGAATCCTGTCCGATTGGACAGGTTTTAGACGATCAAAATGACCAAATCAATCTCTTTCTTGCGTGAACATAGAGAGCGAGAAACGTGCCACCGCAACGCAGCATCGCAACACAGGCGCGAAATCTGCACGCGTGCGTTCGATGCGGATCAGCGGCTAGAATGAAGCCCAACGCGGCACGCCTGCCGCGCGAGGGCAACGATGAGACATGACGAGGCGGCGACCGAAGCCACCGACAGCGACGAGACGTCCGCGCCTTTGCGGCGACGCAAGGCGCACATCCGCGAGTCCAACGAAGCGCATCTGCTCGCCTGTGCGGAAGCCGTGTTCGCGGAACGCGGGCTCGACGGTGCGAGCACCGCGATGATCGCGGAGCGCGCCGGCCTGCCGAAAGCGAACCTGCATTACTACTTCCCGACGAAGCTTGCGTTGTACCGCCGCGTGCTCGACGACCTGTTCGAGGACTGGCATCGTGCGGCCGGTTCGTTCGAGGCCGACGACGATCCCGTCGAAGCGATCGGCGCCTACGTGCGCGCGAAGATGGCGCTGTCGCGGCGGCGTCCGCTCGGCTCGAAGGTCTGGGCCAACGAGATCATCCATGGTGCGGAGCACATGCAGGACATCCTGTCGGAACGCGTGAAACCGTGGTTCGACACGCGCGTGAAGGTCATCGAAGGCTGGATCGCGCGCGGGCTGCTCGCGCCGATCGACGCGCATGCGCTGATGTACCTGATCTGGGCAACCACGCAACACTACGCGGATTTCGATGCGCAGATCCGCGCGCTGAGCGGCAAGCGGGCGCTCACGCAGAAGGCGTTCGACGAGAGGACCGAACAGGTCGTGCAGCTCGTGATCCGCGCATGCGGGGCGGTGTCGCCGCACGCGAAGGCGTAGCGCGACAACGCGATCCGCTCAAAGCGGAACGGGTATCGCACCGGTGTTTCCCGTGCGATACCCGTCGTACGCGTCGCCGCATGCGGACTACGCGCGATGCGTTACACGATGCGCTCGATCGCGATCGCCGTCGCCTCGCCGCCGCCGATGCACAGCGACGCGACGCCGCGCTTCATCCCATACGTGTCGAGCGCGGCCAGCAGCGTCACCATCACGCGCGCGCCCGATGCGCCGATCGGATGCCCAAGCGCGCACGCGCCGCCATGCACGTTGACCTTCTCGTGCGGCAGGTCGAGATCGCGCATCGCAGCCATCGGCACCACCGCGAACGCTTCGTTGATCTCGAACAGGTCGACGTCGCGCAGGTTCCAGCCGGTTTTCTCCGACAGCTTGCGCAGCGCGCCGATCGGCGCGGTCGCGAACAGGCCCGGCTTGTCCGCGTAGGTCGAATGCCCGACGATCACGGCCTTCGGCGTGAGCCCCAGCCGCTCGGCTTCCGAGCGGCGCATCATCACGAGCGCGGCCGCGCCGTCCGAGATCGACGACGCATTGGCGGCCGTCACCGTGCCGCCTTCGCGGAAGGCCGGCTTCAGCGTCGGGATCTTGTCGAGCTTCGCCTTGCCCGGCTGTTCGTCGATCGACACGACCGTCTCGGTCTTGCCGGCCTTCACGGTCACCGGCGCGATCTCCGACGCGAAATGCCCGTCGGCGATCGCACGTTGCGCGCGCGTCAGCGATGCGATCGCGAACGCATCCTGTGCCTCGCGCGTGAACTGGTACGCCTGCGCGCAATCCTCGGCGAACGTGCCCATCAGGCGGCCTTTCTCGTACGCGTCCTCGAGCCCGTCGAGGAACATGTGATCGAGCACCTGCCCGTGACCCATGCGCATCCCCGCGCGCGCCTTCGGCAGCAGGTACGGTGCATTCGTCATGCTCTCCATCCCGCCCGCGACGGCCACGCCTGCCGAACCCGCCAGCAGCAGATCGTGCGCGAACATCGCGGCCTTCATCCCCGAGCCGCACATCTTGTTGACCGTGGTCGCGCCCGCCGCGAGCGGCAGCCCGGCCTTCAGCGCGGCCTGCCGCGCCGGCGCCTGGCCCTGGCCCGCCGGCAACACGCAGCCGAACACGATTTCATCGATGCGCTCGGCCGGCACGTTCGCGCGCTCGAGCGCCGCGCGAATCGCTACCGCGCCGAGGTCGCTCGCGCTGGCTGCCGCCAGGTCGCCCTGAAAACCACCCATCGGCGTACGCGCCGTGCCAACGATTACGATCGGATCCTGAGTCGTCATGATTCGCTTCCTCCAGTGTCAGCGCGGTGCCATGCGCAACGCGCCATCGAGACGGATGACTTCGCCGTTCAGCATCGTGTTCTCGGCGATGTGGCGCACCAGCGCCGCAAATTCTTCCGGCCGGCCGAGCCGCGGCGGGAACGGCACGCTCTTGCCGAGCGCGTCCTGCACGTCCTGCGGCATGCCGGCCATCATCGGCGTCGCGAAGATACCCGGCGCGACCGTCACCACGCGGATGCCGAACCGCGCGAGCTCGCGCGCGATCGGCAGCGTCATGCCCACCACGCCGCTCTTCGACGCCGCATACGCGGCCTGCCCGATCTGCCCGTCGAACGCCGCGACCGACGCCGTGTTGACGATCACGCCGCGCTCGCCTTCCGCATCGGCGTCCTGCTTCGACATCGCCTCGGCGGCCAGCCGGATCATGTTGAACGTGCCGACCAGGTTGATCGACACCGCGCGCGCGAAGCGGTCGAGCGAATGCGGGCCGTCGCGGCCCACCACCTTCTCGCCCGGCGCGACGCCCGCGCAGTTGACGAGCGCGTCGATGCGGCCGAACGCGTCACGCGCCGCGGCGACAGCAGCCTGACCGTCGGCTTCGCTCGTCACGTCCGTCTTCACGAAGCATGCGGCCGCACCGAGTTCGTGTGCGAGGCCCGCACCGGCCTCTTCGTTGACGTCCAGCAGCACGGCCTTGCCACCTTCCGCGACCACCATGCGCGCCACCGCGGCGCCGAGGCCCGAACCGGCGCCCGTAATCAGAAAAACACGATCCTTGATATCCATTCGCAGTCCGTACAGTATGTGTTCAGGGTTGAGCGGCCTTCTCGGCTTCCATCTTGCGCAGTACGAAGCGCTGGATCTTGCCGCTCGGGGTTTTCGGCAGCGCGTCGACAAAGTCGATCGCGCGCGGATAGGCGTGAGCGGACAGCCGCCGCTTCACGTGCAGGCTCAGTTCCTCGGCCAGTGCCGGCGTGCCGTCCTGGCCTTTCGACAGCACGACGAACGCCTTGACGATCTCCGTGCGCTCCGCGTCGGGCACGCCGATGACGGCGGCCTCGCTCACGGCCGGATGCTCGATCAGCGCGCTTTCCACGTCGAACGGGCCGATCCGGTAGCCGGACGACGTGATCACGTCGTCCGCGCGGCCGATGAAGCTCACGGTGCCGTCCGGCTCCAGCTCGACGTTGTCGCCGGTACGGTAATAGCCGCCCGCGATCGCCGGCGTGTCCTGCCGCCAGTAGCCGTGGAACCACAGCAGCGGCGAGCGCGCGATGTCGATCGCCAGGTTGCCGGGCTCGCCCGGGCCGAGCTCGCGGCTCGCCTCGTCAAGCACCGCGACGCGGTAGCCGGGCATCGCAAGGCCCGCCGAACCCGCGTGGACGGCATGCGCGAGGCCGTGGTGGTTGTTCACGACCATCCCGAGTTCGGTCTGGCCGTAGTGATCGTAGATCGGCGCGCCGAGCGCCGCGTCGAACCAGCGCACGACTTCCGGATTCAGCGGTTCGCCCGCGCTGCTGACCACGCGCAGCTTGCCCTTCAGTCGCGCCGCCGCTTCCGTCCCGGCCGCCATCAGCATCCGGAAGGCCGTCGGCGAACCGGCAAGGCTCGTGATCCCGAGCCGCTCGATCACGTCGTACGTACTGTCGACCGTGAAACTGCCTTCGTAGAGCGTCGTCGCGTGGCCGAGCAGCAACGGGCCCGTGATCGCGTAATAGAGGCCGTACGCCCAGCCCGGATCGGCGATGTTCCAGAACCGGTCGCCGGCACGCAGGTCCACCGCTTCGCGCATGTACGCGCCGAATGCAAGCAGCGCGCGCAGCGGCACCGGCACGCCCTTCGGCAAGCCCGTCGTGCCCGACGTCGACATCATCATGAACAGGTCCGTGCCCGTGCGCAGCACCGGTTCGAACGTGTCGGGCTGCGCGTCGAGCGCCGCGCGGAAATCGATGTCGCGTTCCGGCAGCGTTGCGCCCGGCTCGCGCACCGTCGCAACGGGCGGGCAACCGGCGATCTCGTCGAGCTTCACGCGATTCGCGACGTTGGTCACGATCAGGCGTGCGTCGCTCATGCGCAGCCGGTGCTCGATTGCTTTCGGGCCGAATGCGGTGAACAGCGGCTGATAGACGGCGCCCGCGCGCCATGTGCCGAGAATCGTCGCGACGAGTTCCGGCGTGCGCGGCAACAGGCCCGCCACCACGTCGCCCGGCTTCACGCCCTGCGCGACCAGCAGGTTCGCGACGCGTGCCGACAGCGCCTTCATCTGCGCAAACGTGTAGCTGTGGTGCTGCCCGCCGGCGTCGATCCAGTCGAGGGCGATCGCGTTCGCCGATGCGTGCCGGTCGCAGCATTCCACGCATGCGTTCAGGCCGCGCGCCAGGTCGCCGTGCAGTTGCTGCGCGGCGGTCTCGATACTGAACCGGGCCACGGCGTCGGCGTAGGCCGGCACCGCTTGGGCGGTAGCTCCATCAGACATGCGTGTCTCCTGTGCGTTATGGCCGCCGGCGAGCCAGGGGCGCGACGGGGATAGTTCGATAGTAGACAGCCCGTACATTGCAATCAATGACAAACGGAATCTAGAATCGTGATCGCTTTTGCCATGTCGGGAGGACGCAGGAAAATGGGGCCGCAGATGATTTCACCGGATTTCGTCGACGACGCGCTCGCGTGCCTGCGCCGGCAAGGCCTTCCGACGGAGCCCGTGCTGCGCGCCGCCGGCCTGCCGGCCGCCATACGCGAGCCCGTCACGCCGCAGCAGTACGGCAGGCTGTGGCTCGCGATCGCCGGTACGCTCGACGACGAATTCTTCGGCCTCGCCGCGCGCCCGATGCGGCGTGGCAGCTTCACGCTGCTGTGCCATGCGGTGCTGCACGCCGGCACCCTCGACAAGGCGCTGCGGCGCGCGCTGCAGTTCCTGCGCGTGGTGCTGGACGAGCCGCATGGCGAACTCGTCGTGGCCGACGGACAAGCCCAGATCGTGCTGACTCAAACGGGCGCACCCTACCCGGCGTTCGCGTACCGGACGTTCTGGCTGATCCTCCTGGGCGTCGCGTGCTGGCTGATCGGCCGGCGTATCCCGCTGCAGCGCATCGACTTCGCGTGCCCGAGCCCCGACCAGCGCAGCGACTATCACCAGTTCTTCGGCGTGCCCGTGCATTTCGACCGTCCCGACAGCCGGCTCGCGTTCAACGCCGCGTACCTCGCGCTGCCGACGATCCGCTCCGAACAAGCGTTGAAGACCTTTCTGCGCGGCGCGCCCGGCAACCTGCTCGTCCGCTACCGGCACGACACGGGCTGGGTCGCGAAGATACGCGCGCAGCTGAAAACGCTACCTGCCGCGGAGTGGCCCGACTTCGATACGCTGGCCGTGCGCCTCGGCACGACGCCCGCGACGCTGCGACGGCGTCTGCGCAGCGAGGGGCAAAGCTTCGCGGCAATCAAGGACGAACTGCGCGGCGCGCTGGCCCAGTCGCTGCTGCGCGGGCATGCGCTCAGCGTCGCGGAGATTGCGGCCGAGCTCGGCTTCACCGAGCCAAGCGCGTTTCATCGCGCGTTCCGGAAATGGACGGGGACGAGCCCCGGCGCGTTCCGGCGGGACGTGCATGTGGCGGAGGGCGAGCCGGGGGTGGCGAGCGGATGATGCGGCAGGCCGTCGTCGACAGGAGTTGCGCGGCGGCCCCGGAAACGCTCGCGCGACGCTGATACGATGCGATCTGCCGACTGCCGTTCGGAGCGTCGCTGCCGCGTTCTACCCGGCCGTCAACGTCATCGCGCCGATCGGCATCTGCGTGGCAATGCGCGTCCGGCGTCAAGCGCTGCCGAACGCGCGGTAGACAGTATCCGTCGGTGCGGTATGTTCGTTGCTGCTGTTGCTCGCCGACATGAGCGGAACCACCAACCTTCAGAGACGATGCGAGGCCCTGCAATGGATGCAATCCGTACAGCCATCGAACCCAGCGAAGCCGCGCTTCGGGCCGCGATGCTGACCAACGATGTCGAAGCACTCGATGCGTTGCTGGACGACGATCTGGTATTCACCGTTCCGACCGGCCAGATCATCTCGAAAGAAGACGACCTCGCCGCGCATCGCGCGAAGCTGCTGCGTCTCGACACGCTCGATGTGCAGGAAACGCGCGCATGCGCGATCGGCGAGATGATCCTGACCACGACGAAGGCGATACTCGCCGGCCATTTCGACGGCGCGGCGTTCGACGGCGTGTTTGCCTATACTCGGCTATGGCGTCGATCGAGCGCCGGCTGGCGCGTCGTCGCCGGGCATGCGTCGCAGGTCATGTAGCCGCGTCGAGCTCGGACTCCCTTCGAGTCGGCAAGCCACGAATCCGGAGTGGATGCGGGCCGGACGATACCTCGAAGAAGGTATCGTCCATGACAGGAGACGACATGCACCAACCATTCACCATTCGTGCTGCCCGTACCGCGGACGCGGACGAGCTCACGCGACTGGCTCGCATTTCGAAAGCACACTGGGGCTATCCGAAGGACTGGCTCGACTTGTGGCAGCGCGATCTCACGATTGCGCCGGAGACGATCGACGGATCGATCGGTTACGTCGCGGAATCCGGAGAGGCCATCATCGGATTCTGGGTCAGGGCGTCTTCGGAATCGGATCGCCCGACGCCCGGATGGCTGTTCGTTCATCCCGACCACATGGGCCGCGGTGTCGCCCGGGCACTGTGGGAAGCAGTCCGCCGGGAAAGCGCCGCGAGAGGGATCACAAGCTTCGTGATCGAAGCGGATCCCAATGCGGTTCCGTTCTATCTGGCGCTCGGGGCTGAAAAAATCGGCGAAAAGGAATCGGGCGTCGTCCCGGGCCGGTTCTTCCCGATCCTGCGGATCACGATCTGATCGCAATGCCTGTCGGGCGCTGCAACCAGACATACCCCGCGTCGCCCCTTCTCAGGCTGACTGCAACGTCATCGCACGACTGTCCTCGAGCTTGAACTCGCCGACCGTCTGCGCGAGCTTCGCGGCCTGCTCGCGCAGCAATGTCGCGGCCGCCGCCGACTGCTCGACGAGTGCCGCATTCTGCTGCGTCGCATTGTCGAGATGCGACACCGCCTGATTGACCTGTTCGAGCCCGGTGCTCTGCTCCTTCGCGGCGACGGTCATTTCCGCAATCACGCTCGTGATGCTGCGCACGCCCTCGACGATTTCGTTCATCGTCGCACCAGCCGTCTGGACGAGTCCCGAGCCACCCTCGATCTTCTCGACCGACGAGTGAATCAATTGCTTGATTTCCTTGGCGGCCTGCGCGCTTCGCTGCGCGAGCGCGCGCACCTCGCCAGCAACGACCGCGAAGCCCCGGCCGTGCTCGTTTGCACGTGCGGCCTCGACGGCCGCGTTCAACGCGAGAATGTTGGTCTGGAACGCGATGCCGTCGATCACGCCGACGATGTTGGCGATTTCGCTCGACGCTTGCGTGATCTCGTTCATCGTCGAGACGACTTCGCCGACGACCGTGCCGCCGCGCACCGCGACGTCCGACGCCGATTCCGCCAGACGGCTCACCTGGCTCGCGGCATCGGCCGAGTTGCGGGCCGTGCCGGCGATCTCCTCGAGTGCTGCGGCGGTTTCCTGCAAGCTCGATGCGGCATGTTCGGTCCGGCCGGACAGATCCTGGTTGCCCTGCGCGATCTCGGCGCTCGCGAGGTTGACGGATTCGCTGAATTCGCGAATCTGCAGCAGGATCGTACTGATCTTTCCGGCGAACAGGTTGAACGCATGCGCGATCTGCGCGGCTTCATCCACGCCGTCGGCGGGCAAGCGCTTCGTCAGGTCGCCGCTGCCGCTCGAGACATCCGTGAGCGCGTCGCGGACCAGCAGGATGCGCTTGAAGGCCGCGTTCGTCATCGCACCGACCAGCGTCGCGGCGATGATGGCGACGATCAGGATCGCCGCCAGCGTCGTCGTCGCGACCGCGCGCATGCCGGCCGTCACGTCCGCCTTGTCGAGCGCGAGCACGAGGGACCAATCGGTACCGGCGATCGGCTGGGCGCGCATCAGCTTGGTTGCCCCGTCGATGTCGACGGCGACGGGCTCGGACGCTGTTTGCAGCGCGCCGAGGTGGTCGGCGTCGAGTGCGGGCGAAAGACCGGTTGCGGGCTTCATGATCAGGTCGGTCTTGGCCGACGCAATCATGCGCCCGCTCTTGTCCACCAGGAATGCGAAGCTCGCGGGTGTCGGGTGAACGGAGGTCACGATCGAACTCACGCTCTCCATGAACAGGCTGGCGGCGAGCACGCCCTTCACCGTGCCGTCGCGCACCACGGGCACCGCGAACGCAACAGCCGGCTTGCCGCTCGTCGCATCCCGGTAGAGGGCCGTCACAACCAGGTGGCCCGCGCTGACGGCCTGCTTGTACCATGGTCGTGCTGTCGGGTCGTAGCCGGGCGCGAGCGGCACGTTCGAGAACGCGGTCTTGTCCGGCAGGCCGAGCGTCAACACCTCGAAGCCGCCCGACTTGCCGAGCAGTTTCAGCGCCGGCAGCGGATCGCCCTCGCCGATCGCAATCGTGTCCGCGAGCGCCTGGGTTTCCCGGCCCCGGCTGGCCACCCATTCATTGATCGCAAGCGCGTGCCCGGCGAGGATCGACTTGTGATTCTGGTCGATTGCCTCGTCGTTGTGTTGCTTGACCACGTAATAGACCAGGCCGCCTGTAACGGCCAGCGCCGTGACCACGATGGCGACGCAAGTCGCAAGTATCCGAGCACGAATCGAGGACAACATGATGACTTCGATCTCCGTTACCGCGTTGTATGAATAGGGTTGCCGAAAACAGGCAACGTCCTGTTTAACGACTGCGATCGCGGGAACTTAAGGCCTGACTGGCCAGACCAGTGCGGGCGACGGCTCGGCAGATCCGCGGATTGGGGGACGGACGGGCTGATCCGGCAAGATCGGATACCGCCCCGACTGACTGGGCGCATAGAGAGGAGCCTTGATGAACTGGCCACGATCGTCCGGATACTCGGAAGGTTGTCATGTTCCGCGTTCGACGAACGGCAGAGGATCTGTCTGCATCACGATCCGGTGGCCCCCTCATGGGCAGTTGCAGGTTGGCATCCGGTTCCACGTACCGAAGCAAACTGACGGGATGAGATACCCATCCCTTTCCCTGGCAGGCGTGTTCGACGGGGTGCCTACGATTCATGTTCCACTGGCTGGATCAGCGATAAATGACATGCCCGCAGAGCCGGCGTGTTCAACTGCAGATTTTTTACGCTCGTCACAATATTCGCGCGCCTGAAACGTCTTCAAGCGCATGGAATCGCCACTCACTTCGCACACGATGACCGACCCAGACCGCGACATCACTGCGACCGTGATGCGTGAACGAACGAGGCTAGTGAATTTTATCCGGCACCGGATACGCGATCCGGACGATGCCGAGGACATCCTGCAGGATGTGTTTCACGAATTCGTCCAAGCCTATCGGCTTCCTGCGCCAATTGAACAGGTGAGTGCATGGCTTTTCCGTGCCGCGCGCAACCGCATCGTTGACCGCTTTCGCAAGAAGAAGGAGCAGCCGCTGGCCGACCTGTCCGAGGTCGACGATGACGCGAACAGCGAGTATCGGCTGGACCTCGCGCTACCGGCGCATGATGCCGGCCCCGAAGCCCTCTACGCTCGCACGCTAGTGCTCAAGGCCTTGCAGGATGCGCTCGACGAGTTGCCGGCGAACCAGCGTGAGGTATTCATCGCGCACGAGCTGGAGGGCCGGTCCTTCAAGGAGATGGCCGCGCAAAGCGGTGTCGCGCTCAATACGCTGCTCGCTCGCAAACGCTATGCGGTCTTGCATTTGCGTGCCCGACTGCAACCCATTTATGACGAACTGGATAACACCTAAAGGAATCGACAGATGAATTTCCGAACCAGATGTGCAGGCAAGGCGCTGCTCGTGTTGATCGCGATTGGCGTGCTCGGATGGGTCGTCATGATGTTATGGAACTGGGTGATTCCGGCGCTATTTGTCGGCGCCCGTACGATCGACTTCGCCCATGCGCTGGGCCTGCTCGTGCTGAGCCGCATCCTGTTCGGCGGATTCCGCGGACACCACGGCTGGCGCGGACGGCGCCACTGGCGCAAGTGGGAATCCATGACACCCGAAGAACGCGAGCTTTTCCGGACCGCGTGGCGATCCGGCAGCAACCGGCCCACGGGAGAGTGAACGTGCGCGAAAAATCAACGGGCGACTGCAAACAGCAACCGGGCGTGATAGCGCCGGTCGTCGATCTGAAACGTTGTGAAGGCAAGGGGGCTTGCGTCGCGGTGTGTCCCGAGAACGTGTTCGAGATCCGGCGCATCGACCAGGCCGATTACCTCGGCCTTGCTCTGATGCATCGCCTGAAGCTGCGCGTACATGGAATGAAAGTCGCCTACACGCCAAACGCGGATGCCTGCCGTTCATGCGGACTGTGTGTGACGGCGTGCCCAGCACGCGCCATCACGCTCGCCCGAACGGCATAGCAACACCGTATATCACCGATATCGAGCGGCAGCACAGAGACCCTGACGGGAGAGGCTGTCGCTGGATACAGCGTCGAGCGGATCAATCTCGTCAAGGAACACATATGGCTTCACCCACCATCGCTCTTCTGCAACGGCTCCACGAAGAGAGCCGAACCGAAATCATCGCCCGCGCCCGCGCGCAGTTCCAGGGGTCGAACGAGGATTTTCTGTCGTTAGCCGAGGAATACGACGCGATCGCCCCTCGTCTGCGAGGGCGGTTTCTCGAAACGTTCGGGCTGTCCAGCGACGACTTCGAGTCCCCGGAAGGCAGTCGGCTGTCGTTGGCCGTGTCGCCGGAAACGGGGGGATTTTTACGCAACATGGTGCTCTCGCAACGGCCGGCCAGAATCCTCGAACTCGGCAGTTCATGCGGCGTGTCGACGCTGTATTTCGCCGACGCACTGCGCATGTTGGGCCGTGGCGTGATCGTCGCGACCGAACGCGATGCGCTCAAGTGCGCACAACTGCGCACTCACGTCAGAACAGCGGGCCTAGACGCCTATGTCGACATGCGGGAGGGCGACGTATTCGAGACCGTTGCCGAACTCGACGGTGCTTTCGACATGGTGTTTATCGATGTATGGGCCGACGCCTATCTGAAGCTGTTCAAGCAGGTCGAGCGCCTGCTGCGCCCAGGATCGGTCGTACTGGCCGACAACATGTACACAGCCGAGGACACCGTTCGACCGTACAAGCACTACCTCGACAACGATCCACGGTTTTCGACCACAACCCTGGACTTTGAATCGGGGGTTGAATTTACGGTCGTCGTTTCTTGAATGGGGACGCCGTCGAAGCGCTTCTTCCACGGGATCTCGGGTTAAAGGAACAGCGCCGGCGATCGAAGTTATGACGCGAAGGAAATCAAGAACATCGCGCACCCGACACATCGCGAAGACCGGATGCCGGGTGCCTGTCCGTTGCCGCGCTATTGCCATTCGCGGATCCCAGTGATTGAGCGCGCGTCCCAATCAGGAGCGAGTGGTGGCACCGGCCATTGGCGCGTCGATTCCTTGTGGCGTATTGCGCTCGATATGGCGCCTGAAGACGGTACGACAGGGGGCCCACTGGAGTTGGATTGATGTGACGTGCAAGAGAGCGCACCGGGTTTCAGGCGCGCAGCGCTGCGGATTGCTCGAGAACGGCAGGCGCTTCGATCAGCGCATTCGTCGTTTCAGCTCCAGCCAGGCCGCCCATCCCGATCCCCCGTGCATTTCCGCCGCGCCAATGCAAAAACCCCCGCCTATCGGGCGGGGGTTCCTGGCTTGAGGGAGCCTGACGATTACCTACTTTCACACGGGAATCCGCACTATCATCGGCGTAGAGTCGTTTCACGGTCCTGTTCGGGATGGGAAGGGGTGGGACCGACTCGCTATGGTCATCAGGCAAAGGGGGTTGTTGTGCTGGCTTCGCAGCACAACCAATCTTGGAAGAAGCAGTAATTTCGTTGGGTTGTGAGGTTGTATCTCACACATACGCGGTAGTTCAACCGCAGTACGTCGAGTGCTTCACACTCGACGTTCGACATTCGTAAAGCGCTGAAGCGCTAACGACTGTCGAAACAGACTTGTTATAGGATCAAGCCTTACGGGCAATTAGTATCAGTTAGCTGAACGCATTACTGCGCTTACACACCTGACCTATCAACGTCCTGGTCTCGAACGACCCTTCAAGGGGATCTAGTCCCCAGGGATATCTCATCTTAAGGCGAGTTTCCCGCTTAGATGCTTTCAGCGGTTATCTCTTCCGAACATAGCTACCCGGCGATGCCACTGGCGTGACAACCGGTACACCAGAGGTTCGTCCACTCCGGTCCTCTCGTACTAGGAGCAGCCCCCTTCAAATATCCAACGCCCACGGCAGATAGGGACCAAACTGTCTCACGACGTTTTAAACCCAGCTCACGTACCTCTTTAAATGGCGAACAGCCATACCCTTGGGACCGGCTACAGCCCCAGGATGAGATGAGCCGACATCGAGGTGCCAAACACCGCCGTCGATATGAACTCTTGGGCGGTATCAGCCTGTTATCCCCAGAGTACCTTTTATCCGTTGAGCGATGGCCCTTCCATACAGAACCACCGGATCACTATGACCTGCTTTCGCACCTGCTCGACTTGTCGGTCTCGCAGTTAAGCACGCTTATGCCATTGCACTATCAGCACGATTTCCGACCGTACCTAGCGTACCTTCGTACTCCTCCGTTACGCTTTGGGAGGAGACCGCCCCAGTCAAACTGCCTACCATGCACTGTCCCCGACCCGGATCACGGGCCAAGGTTAGAACCTCAAACAAACCAGGGTGGTATTTCAAGGACGGCTCCACCGAAACTAGCGTTCCGGCTTCATAGCCTCCCACCTATCCTACACAGATCGGTTCAAAGTCCAATGCAAAGCTACAGTAAAGGTTCATGGGGTCTTTCCGTCTAGCCGCGGGTAGATTGCATCATCACAAACACTTCAACTTCGCTGAGTCTCGGGAGGAGACAGTGTGGCCATCGTTACGCCATTCGTGCAGGTCGGAACTTACCCGACAAGGAATTTCGCTACCTTAGGACCGTTATAGTTACGGCCGCCGTTTACCGGGACTTCAATCAAGAGCTTGCACCCCATCATTTAATCTTCCGGCACCGGGCAGGCGTCACACCCTATACGTCCACTTTCGTGTTTGCAGAGTGCTGTGTTTTTATTAAACAGTCGCAGCCACCAGTTTATTGCAACCCCTTCACCCTCCTGGCGCTGGCCAGTCAAGCTACAAGGGCGTACCTTATCCCGAAGTTACGGTACCAATTTGCCGAGTTCCTTCTCCCGAGTTCTCTCAAGCGCCTTAGAATACTCATCTCGCCCACCTGTGTCGGTTTGCGGTACGGTCATCGTTAGACTGAAGCTTAGAGGCTTTTCTTGGAACCACTTCCAATTGCTTCGCTCCCTA